>NZ_JBQCDN010000001.1:0-8613 GCF_051961175.1 Trinickia sp.
GCCCGGTAGCTCAGTTGGTAGAGCAGCGGATTGAAAATCCGCGTGTCGGTGGTTCGATTCCGCCCCAGGCCACCAGCAGTATCCAACCCCAAGAATCGTAAGGTTCTTGGGGTTTTTCTCATGGCGCCTATCGCGCTACACGACTGTCGTGTAGCGAGCGAGTGCCGCGTGCGCGTGAGGCGCCCTTCTAGGCGGTATAAGCGCCGCGGTGCTCGCCGCTCGAACACGAGGCATATACTTGCGAAGCACCGCGCGGTATCAAGGCCGCGCCCGCGCACAGGCATACGCCGTGCGCTCCCCTTGATTGACGGTCCACGGAGTTTTTCACGGTGATTCGGACAGACGCTAAGCGTGGCGCGCTCGTGCTTTTTTCGGGCGGCCAGGATTCGACCACGTGCCTGGCTTGGGCGCTCGAACGCTATGAGACGGTCGAGACGCTCGGCTTCGATTACGGCCAGCGTCACCGCGTCGAACTCGAATGCCGCGACGCGGTGCGTCAGGCGATCGTCCGCACGTTTCCGCACTGGGCCGAGCGTCTCGGTGAGGATCACTTGGTCGATCTGTCGGTGCTCGGCGCGATCAGCGAGACGGCGATGACGCGCGAGATCGAGATCGAGGCCAGCGCCAATGGTCTGCCCAATACGTTCGTGCCGGGGCGCAATCTGATGTTCATGACGATCGCGGCCGCGATCGCCTACCGGCGCGGCCTGTCGGTGCTCGTCGGCGGGATGTGCGAGACGGATTTCTCGGGTTATCCCGATTGCCGTGACGACACGATGAAAGCGCTGCAGGTGGCGCTGAACCTTGGCATGGATAGCCGCTTCGTCGTTGAGACGCCGCTCATGTGGCTCGACAAGGCCGACACCTGGCGCCTCGCGCGCGAGCTGGGCGGCGACGCACTCGTCGATCTGGTGCGGGTCGAGACGCATACGTGCTATGTCGGCGAACGCGCCGAATTGCACGATTGGGGCTTCGGCTGCGGCGAATGCCCGGCTTGCCGCCTGCGCAAGCGCGGCTACGAGGCGTTTCTCGCCGGTGAACAGGTGACGCAGCCGGCATAGTGGCGCCGCGCGGCCGGGCCGAACCGTCGTGGGACGGCTCAAAATCGAGATGGACGACAGAAGCAGCATGACGTACGCGGTCAAGGAAATTTTTTACACGTTGCAAGGCGAAGGGGCGAATGCAGGCCGCCCTGCCGTGTTCTGCCGGTTTGCCGGCTGCAACTTGTGGTCGGGGCGGGAAGAGGATCGCGCGAATGCCGTCTGCCGCTTCTGCGATACCGATTTCGTCGGTACCGATGGCGAAAATGGCGGGAAGTATCGCGATGCCGATGCGCTCGTCGAAAAGATCGCTTCGCTTTGGCCCGAAGGCGAGGGCCATCGTTTCATCGTCTGCACGGGCGGCGAGCCGATGCTCCAAATGGACGAGCCGTTCGTCGCCGCGCTGCACGCGGCAGGCTTCGAGGTGGCGATCGAAACGAACGGGTCGCTGCCCGTGCTCGAGTCGATCGATTGGGTGTGCGTCAGCCCGAAGGCCGATGCGCCACTTGTCGTCACAAGGGGTAACGAGCTGAAGGTCGTCATCCCGCAGGACAATCAGCGCCTGGCCGAGTATGCCGCACTCGATTTCGACTACTTTCTCGTGCAACCGATGGACGGCCCGTCGCGCGACCTGAACACGCGCCTCGCGATCGATTGGTGCAAGCGTCATCCGCGCTGGCGGCTGTCGATGCAGACCCACAAGTATCTGAACATTCCCTGATTCGCCGTGCTGACGATTACCCGAAAACTCGAATTCGATGCGGGCCACCGCATTCCTGATCACCGCAGCCAGTGCCGCAACCTGCACGGGCACCGCTATGTACTCGAAATCACGCTGCGCGGCGATGTGGTGGAAACGGAAGGCGCGCCGGACCGCGGCATGGTGATGGATTTCGCCGATGTCAAATCGCTCGCGATGACGCACCTCGTGAACCGCTGGGATCACGCGTTCCTCGTGTTCGAAGGCGATACGCGCGTGCGCGAATTTCTCGAATCGATGTCCGACCATAAAACAGTCGTGCTCGATCGCATTCCCACCGTCGAAAATCTCGCCGCAATCGCGTTCGACCTGCTCGCACAGGTGTACGACGCGCACTACGGCGTCAATCTGCGATTGCACCAGGTCCGGCTTTACGAAACGCCGAACTGTTGGGCCGACGTCGTGCGCGAAGCCGACGTCTGAGAACAGGTTGCCGCGTCTCGAGGCCCTGCATCCGAACGGTTGTCGACAGCGTATGATCGTACGAGGGCCGGCGACATCCGGCTCGTGTGCGCGACGCGATTCGGGTTGCGGGAGGTTGGGTCATGAAAGGGCGGACGATGAAAACGCGAATGTTGTCGATGCTCGTGCTAGGCGCGGGCGCCTGGGCCATCGCAGGCGGTGCGCTCGCGCAAGCTGCTTCGGCGCCGCAAGGGCGAGCCGACACCGATGCCGAAACGCAGACAGCCGTCGCGGACTACAACGCCGGCAATTTCGACGGGGCGCTCAAGGAGTTTCGCGATGCGGCCGATCGCGGCAACCGCCTCGCCGAATTCAACTACGCGATGATGCTGCTGAACGGCGAGGGCACCGCGGCGAACGTCGATGAAGGGCGCAAGTGGCTGCTGAAGGCCGCCGAGGCGAATATGTCGCACGCGCAGTATGTCTACGGAAAGATGTACGACGACGGCGATTTCGTGACGCGCGACCCGGCGGTGGCGCATCAATGGTTCTTGAAGGCGGCGGAGCAGGGCCATGTCCAGGCGGAACTCGCGCTCGCCAACCAATTTCTCGATGGGCGCGGCACGCCGCGCGATAATGCCCGCGCGTTCTTTTGGTACAAGAAAGCAGCAGAAGGCGGTGACATGACCGCGCAGTACGTCACGGGTTCGTTCTACGAACTCGGGGGTGACGGGGTGGAGCGCAACTTGAACGTCGCGCGGGCGTACTACGCGGCGGCGGCGGCTCAGGGCGACCCGGCCGCGCGGCTCAAGTTTCAGGACCTTAGCGAGGCGCTGCGAAAAGAGGCCAAGAAACAGCAGTCCAAATGAGCCGGGCCGGGCCGGACCGAGCCGAGCCGAGCCGAGCCGAGCCGAGCCGAGCCGGGGCGGTAGGTCAGGTCCAGCCGGTGGCCGGATCCGGCCAGCCCTCCCAAGCGGCCCCGACTGCTCTCAGCTTTTCATCAACCGTTTTTGCCGGCCGACGCTCATGATGAGCCCGACCGCAATGCCGAGCGTCGTCAGCGCCGTGCCGCCGTAGCTCATGAACGGCAGCGGCACCCCGACGACCGGCAAGATCCCGCTGACCATCCCCACATTGACGAACGCATACGTGAAAAATGCCATCGTCAGTGAACCCGCGAGCAGCCGGCCGAATAGCGTCGCGCCATTGGCCGCGATATAGAGCCCACGCGCGATCAGCGCCGTATAGAGCGTCAACAGCACGAGCTCGCCGATCAGCCCGAATTCCTCCGAAAAGACGGCGAAGATGAAATCGGTATGCTTTTCGGGGATGAAATCGAGGTGCGCTTGCGTCCCTTTCAGCCAGCCCTTGCCAAGCGGGCCGCCCGAGCCGATGGCAATCACGGCCTGAATCGTATGGAACCCTTTGCCGAGGGGATCCGAGGTCGGATCGAGCAACGTGCAGATGCGGTGCTTTTGATAATCGTGCATCAGCGGCCACTGCACTTGCGGTTGGCAGATCTTCTCCTGGAAGGTGCCGACAAGCCCGATGCCGATCACGGCGGCAATCAGCACCGGCACGATCAGCTTGAAGGAGAGGCCGGCGAAATAGATCACAAAGAGCCCGGCGGCGAAGACGAGCACGGCCGTGCCCAGATCGGGCTGTTTCGCGATCAAGCCGACCGGCACGAGCAGAATCACGAAACCGACGATGAAGTCGTACCAGCGCGTCGAGCTTTCGCGGCGCTGGTAATACCACGCGAGCATCAGCGGCGTGGCGATCTTCAGGATTTCGGACGGCTGAATCACGACGCCCACGTTGATCCAGCGTTTCGCCCCCTTCTTCGTGATGCCGAAGAGCGCCACCGCAACGAGCAGGGCGACGCCGAACGTATAAAGCGGGACGGCGAATCGCATCAGCGTTTGAGGTGAAATGGTGGCGAGCACCCACATCAGCACGAACGTCAGCATGATGTTGCGCAGCTGATCTTCTACCCGCCCGGGCACGTCGATACTTGCGCTGTACAGCGTGACGATGCCGACGCACAGCAGCAGAAACACCGTCAACGCGAGCGGACGATCGAAACCCACGAACATCTTCTTGAAACGTTCGAGCCAGGCGCGCTTATCGATAGGCATGCCTCTCTCCGTCAATCGTTGGTGCCGGACGCATCCGGCGTGGCTGCGGCGGACGCACCGGCGTCGCCGCTTTGGCGCGGGACAGCCAGGGTCTCGCTGGCGGGGGCTTCGCGCGGCGCGCGGCGCTTATGCGGTATGGGCGCGGTGCCCGAGGCCGCGCCATTGCGCAAACGGCGCATCGCCGCCACCGCCGAGATCTGCGGCCCCGAGGCCGCCGAACCGGGCGATGCGGCGGCGGCGGCCCGTGAGGCGGCTGCGTCGCTCTTTGCCGGCGCGGCAGCGAAGGGCGCGCTTGATCCGCCGACGATGGCCGGCTCGCTGAAAGCCGCGGCCGTTTGCGATGCGGTGACGACATCGGACGCGATCAGCGGTGCGGACGCGTCGTGCGGTGCGGATTGTGCTGGCACGGCCGGTACGGGCAGCGCCTTGAACCCGGCCGCGACCCTGACGGGCGTGGCGTTATCGTCCCCGGCATCGGATGCCCCGATAACCGGCCCCGCGATGGCCTGTGTCGCCGAAGCCGCTTGTGAAACGGCCGCTTGCAGTACGCCGGGCTTGCCGCGCTGGAGCAGGTAATAGTCGAGCACGCGGCGTACGATCGGGCCCGCCACGCTCGCGCCCCAGCCGCCGTTCTCGACGATGGTGGCGACGGCGATCGTCGGATGATCGGCCGGCGCGAAGGCGATGAACAGCGAGTGATCGCGCAAGCGCTCGGGGATCGCGCCGCCGTGATACTTCGCGCCTTGCAGCGAGTACACCTGCGCCGTCCCCGTCTTGCCGGCTGCCAGATACGGGGCATTGCGGAATACTTCGTAGGCCGTGCCGGACGGATTGCTCGTCACGGCTTCCATCCCGCGTTTGACGACGTCGATGTCGGCCGGGCTCACGTCGATGCGGCCGCTCTCGTGCGGCACCGTGAGCCGCAGGTCGCGCGTGATCGGGTTTTCGATTTCCTTCACGAGGTGGGGCCGCATGACGACGCCGTCGTTGGCGAGTGTCGCCGTGGCATGCGCGAGCTGCAGCATCGTGAATGAGTCGTACCCCTGGCCGATGCCGAGGCTGATCGTTTCGCCTTCGTACCAGCGTTGTTGTTCGGGCTTGCGGTACGCCTTCCTTTTCCATTCCGTCGAGGGCAGGATCCCGCGCGCCTCGCCGGCGATGTCGATACCGGTAAGCTGCCCGAAGCCCCACGGCTTCATGAACTTGGCGATCGCATCGACGCCCAGATCGTGCGCGAGCATATAGAAGTAGGTGTCGTTCGACACCATGATCGCGCGGTTCATGTCGATCCAGCCCTGGCCTTGCGGGACGTCGTTGCGGAACGTATGCCCGCCGAACTGGTAGAAGCCGGGATCGTGAAAGCCCCACTCGGGCGTGCGTTTGTGCAGCGTCAGCGCGGCCAGCGCCATGAAGGGCTTGTAGGTCGAGCCGGGCGGGTAGGCACTGTGCAGTGGCCGGTTCAGCAGCGGGTGATCGGGAGAGTTATTGAGCTCGTCCCACGTCTGCTGATCGATGCCGTCCACGAATGCATTGGGATCGAAGCTCGGCGCGGACACGAAGGCGAGGACGTCGCCCGTCGACGGCTCGATCGCGACGAGCGCGCCGCGCTTGCCCGCGAACGCCTGTTCGGCCACCTCTTGCAAGCCGATATCGAGCGACAGCACGAGGTTGTTGCCCGGTGTGGCCTGCGTGCGCGAGAGCGTGCGCACGGGGCGTCCGCCCGCCGTCACTTCCACTTCCTCGAAGCCCGTCAAACCGTGCAGTTCGGCCTCATAGCTCTGCTCGACGCCGATCTTGCCGATGTAGTCCGTGCCTTTATAGTTGTTCGCGTCGAGACGAGGATCGTAATGATCGGGATCGCTATCGTTCTGTTCGCTGACGGCATCGATCTTTTCCTGATCGCGCTGCGAAATGCGGCCGATGTAGCCGATCACATGCGCGGCCGTCATGCCGAGCGGATATTGACGAAATAGCCGGGCGCGCACATCGACGCCGGGGAAGCGGAAACGCTGTGCCGTGAAGCGCGCGACTTCCTCGTCTGTGAGCCGTGTGCGGATCGGCAGGCTTTCGAAGTTCTTCGAATCTTCGAGCAGCTTTTTGAAGCGGCGGCGATCGCGCGGATCGATCGTGACGACCGTCGCCAGTTGATCGATGACGTGATCGAGCGTGTCGTTCAGCTTGGACGGCGTGATTTCGAGCGTATAGGCCGAGTAATTGCGGGCGAGCACGACGCCGTTGCGATCGGTGATGATGCCGCGATTGGGCACGATCGGCGCGACCGAGATCCGGTTTTCCTCGGCCTGGAGCGAATACTTACTGTAGTGCCAGACCTGCAGGAACAGAAAGCGCAGGATCAGGAGTCCGAAGCAGACGAGCACGAATAAGCCCGCCGCCGCCACGCGGAAGCGGAACTTCGAGAGCTGCTGCTGGGTGTTTTTGAATTCCGTCATGCTTGTGCGCAAGCCGCGCTCAGGAACGCGTCCTCAAATGAGCCTCAAATGGGCCGCGTATCGTCCGGATCGGCCGGGCGGCGCTGCGGCATGAGCAGCAGCGAGCAGGTGAGCGGCCACAACGCGGCTTCGACGAATCCGTGCACGAGCTGGCCCCAGCCGGGGAAGGCGGCACCCGTCAGCAACCGGGTCACGAACGGCACGAGCTGGGCGACCACGAGCAGCGGCGCAACGGCGAACACCTGCAGGCCGCGCGGCATCCACAGCACGCGCCGATGGATGGTAATGGCGCCGTACGAGAGCAGCGTGTAGGCGAGCGCGTGCTCTCCTAGAAGGCTCGCGTCGTGCACATCCATCAACAGCCCCAGGAAGAACGCGATGCCCATGCCGACCTTGCGCGGCTGATGGACGTTCCAAAACAGCACCACGAGCGCGACGAAATCGGGAATGCCGATCAGCCGGCCCCACGGCATCAGGTTCAGCAGGAACGCGCAAGCGAGGCTGAACGAGATGAAGTAGGGATTGACCGGCAGCAGGATGTACTGCGGACGATTCATCGCTGAGCTCCCGAAGCGGCGCGCGGGACGGCCGCACTATGGGCTTTGGCGTCTACCGCGGCCTTGCCGGGTTCCTGTACGGCGGGCTTGCCCGCGCCTTTGTCCGGCGTTTGTTTGCCGTCGGCTTTCTGCTCGCCGGCTTTTTCGTCGGGCTTCGCCGTTTTGTCGGCTGCCTTTTGGGCTGCTTTATCGGCTCCCTTTTCGGCGCCTTTCGCGGCTTTCTTGCCCTTCGGCTGCGACGCGGGCTCCGGCACCTCGGGGCGCGGCGGGACGTCGCTTTGATAATGGAGCACGAGCACGTCGCGCGCCCCGCTCACTGCCGCTACCGGCACGCAGACGACGCGCGCGAAGGCGGTATCGGCCTGCTTGTCGACGCGTACGACCTTGGCGACTGGCAACCCTTCCGGGTACACGCCGTCGAGCCCGCTGGTCACGAGTTCGTCGCCGGCAACGACATCGGCGCTGATCGGCACGAAGCGCAACTCGAGCGTGTGGCCGGCGGCCGTGCCGTAGACAACGCTGCGCAATCCCGTGCGCACGATTTCGACGGGCACGGCCTGATCCTTATCCGTCAGCAGGGTGACCTCGGATTGCATCGGGAACACACGCGTGACCTGCCCGATCATGCCGTCTTCGCTCACCACGGGCGAACCATTCTGCACGCCTTGTTGCGAGCCGCGTCCGATCACCACCTTCTGCGTGAAGGGATCGCGCATGCCGTACTGCACATCGGCCGGGATCGATTGCGTCGCGACGTTGCGGGAAAGATTCAGCAGCGCGCGCAGATGCTGGTTTTCAGCCGTGAGCGTGGCGACTTGATTCGCTTGCAGCGAAAGCTGGAGGTTTTTGGTGACGAGCGCTTGATTCTCACGGCGCAACGTATTGCTTGTCACGGCGAACTGGGCCGCGCCGACGACGAGATCGCGCGGCACGAGCGCTGCGCGCTGCAGCGGATAAAGCCCCGCATCGAGCACGGCGCGCACGACTTCGAGCGTCTTGAAGCGTGCGTCGGAAACCAGCAGCACCAGCGAGAGGACGACGAAGAAGATGAGCCGCGCGAGCGCGGACGGGCCTTGCTTAAATAGAGGCGGCGGACTGTATTCCATGGTCGACGCCGAGAGCGTGAACGTTGGCGGGAGATTGAGCGGCGCGCATCAGCGCTCGATCCGGGAAGAGCGAGCGGTGCGCGCCAACCACGCTGGCAACGTCACTCGTAGGAGAAGATGCTGCCGAGCTTGTCCATCCGCTCGAGCGCCATGCCGGAGC
>NZ_JBQCDN010000002.1:0-10044 GCF_051961175.1 Trinickia sp.
ACGAGATGCTTGCGCGCGTCGGTGACATCGCGCGGTGCGATGCGCCGCAGCGCGGCCAAAGCGAACACGCGGCCGGCCCAGGTTCGGTAGTCCTTGGCCGTGAAATCGGCACCGCTCGCCTCACGCAGGTACGCGTTGATGTCCGATGAGCCCACGGGCCGATGCGTGCCGTCTTCATCGACGTACTGAAAGAGTTCGCGCCCCGGCAAATCCATGCAGCGCCGCACGATGCGCGCGATCCGCGGGTCGTCCACGTCGACATCGTGCTCGATCCCGCTCTTGCCACGAAAGCGAAAGCGCAGATGCCCCGCGCGAACGGCCGCATGCCGTTTGCGCAACGTCGTGAGCCCGAACGAGCGATTCTCGCGCGCGTATTCCACGCTGCCAACGCGGATCAATGTCAGGTCGAGCAAGCGGACGACGGTGGCAGCCACTTTCTCCCACGGCATGCCCGGCAGGCGCAGATCGCGCGCGACGCGGGCCCGAATTTTCGGCAGCGCCTCGCCGAACGCGGCCATCCGCTCGTACTTCGTCGCATCGCGAATCTCTCGCCACCGGATGTGGTAGCGATACTGTTTGCGATTGCGCGCATCGCGGCCCGTTGCCTGCAAGTGGCCGAGCGGGTCCGGGCAGATCCAGACGTCGGTGTAGGCCGGCGGTACAGCGAGCGCGCGGATGCGTGCGAGTTCCGCCTCGTCGTCGATCCGCTTGCCGTTCGAATCGAAATAGGCGAAGCGCCCACGTAATAGCTTGCGCGTGATGCCGGGGCCGCGATCGTCGACATAGCGCAGGTCACGGGGCAGTTCCACCGGCGCAGGATGCGGCTCACGTTCTCCCCCATTCGCTTCGGTGCCGGCGCAGGCCCGACGCCGCGGCGCGCGATTCGAATGACAAGAGCTGGACATAGGTCAAAGCCGCGAAGGTGCTTATGCGCTGCACTTACGCAAGCGTCGTGCCACGCTCGCTCCGAGCGGCACCAGGCACGCGCACCGGTACGCACGGGCCCTCGCGCCTCAGTTGCACGACGAATCGGCACGGGGCGATCCGGCAATCGGTCTCGGCGTTTCTGTTGCTTTCCACCAGACGAGCGCCGCGACGATTGCCATGGCGGCCGCGCCGAACAACACCACGCGCATGGCCATGACGAACGGTATGCTCGTGCCGATCACGGAGCCGAACACGGCCACGCCGAGTGCCGAACCCGACTGGCGTGCGGAATTCAACACGCCCGCCGCAATGCCCGCATCGCGTTGTTCCACCGTCGCGAGCGCGGGGGCCGTCGCGGCCGGCGTCACATATCCCGCGGCGAAGCCGATGGCGACGAGCGGCACGATCGCCGTCCAATTCGGCGCGCCCGAAACAAGGGCGATCAGCGCCAGCGCGCCGGCCGCGTAGAGCCCGAATGCGAGACACATCGACACCTGCGATCCGCCCGCCTTCGACAATCGAGCCGACAGCACGCCGCCCAGCGCCACCATCGTCGTCATCGGAAGCAGCGTCAGGCCAGTGGAAAGCGGCGAGTAGCCGCGCACGCGCTGATAGTAGAGACTCGCGACGAACAGCAAGCCGTAGAAGACGAACGCCGACGCCATCGACACGAACGTCGAGCCGGAGAATACGCCGCTGCGAAACAGCGACAACGGCAGCATGGCATCGCGCGTGCGCGATTCGATCGCTATGAAGGCTGCCCAGCCGCATACCGTCACGACAATACCCAGCAGCACGACCGGCGCACGCCAGCCGAGCGGTCCTCCTTCAATAAGCACGCCGATCAACGCCGCCAGTGCCACGATCGCGGCGAGTTGCCCCGCGACATCGAGACGGCGCACCGGCCCCTTCGGCACATCGCGGGCCACTCGGCACGTCATCGCAATCCCGCTCAAACCAACGGGTACGTTGACGAAAAAAATGCTGCGCCAATCCAACAGATGGATAAGCACCCCGCCGAACACGGGGCCCGCCGCCATCGCCACACCGCCGCAGCCGACCCAGAATCCGATTGCGCGAGCGCGCGTCTCCGGGCTCGGGCACGCTTGATTGATGAGCTTGAGCGAACATGGCACCAGCAGCGCGGCGCCGACACCCTGCACGGCGCGCGCGGCCACCAGCATCGGTAGATCCGGCGCCAGGCCGCAACACATCGACGCGAGCGTGAACAACGCGAGTCCAGCCAAATAGACGTTGCGCGCCCCCAGCCGATCCCCCAGCGTGCCGCCCGACAGCAGCAACGCCGCGAACACGAGCGTATAGGCGTTCGTGACCCATTGCAGTCCCGTGATTGGAATCGACAGCGCCACGGAGATCCGCTCGAGCGCCACGTTGACGATCGACGTATCGAGGATGACGATGAAATAGCTGACGCTCGTCGCCGCGAGCACCCGGCGGCTTTGATTACGATTCTGATGCTGATGCGGATGCTGGTTCCGGCTCGGTAACAAAAGATCGATGGTCATCGGCGATGGCCCTCGTTCCGTTCATTGCGCTTCTGGTCGCTCACCGCCTGCCTCCTCAATCCTGGATGGGTCCGTCTCATGGGGCGAGTCTAGGCTTGCGGTCTGCGCTCATGCTTCGACGCGTGTCGAATCATGCGTATGCGATTGCTGCTATCGTGCGCTCATCGTCGTCAGATTGTGTCATCGATGGAGGCAGCCCTATGCCATTGCAGCCGAATCTCACGTCAGCCGCCTTTCTGATCGCCGACCCGGCGCGCTCCGCGATGCTGATGAGTCTCGTCGACGGACGCGCGCGCCCGGCCGGGGAGCTCGCGTTCGCAGCCGGCATCACGGCCCAAACCGCCAGTTCGCATCTGGCGAAACTCTTGGCCGGCGGCTTGCTGACGGTCGAGACCGAGGGCCGGCATCGCTACTATCGATTGGCCGGCGAGCATGTGGCTGCGGCGCTGGAAACGCTCGCGTCGATCGGTCCCGAGCAGCCGGTGCGCCGCCGCCCGCTCAGCGGCGATGCGCAGCGGTTGCTGTTCGCGCGCTGCTGCTACGACCATCTCGCCGGACGTCTCGGCGTGGCCATCACGCAAGCGCTGGTTGCGCGCGGCTGCCTTGTCGAGGCGGGCGGCAAGCAATTCGAAGTCACGGCCGAGGGTGCCGCGTGGTTCGCACGGTTGGGCCTGGACGTCGCCTCGATCAAACCCGGGCGGCACGGCATCGCAAGGCAATGCCTCGATTGGACCGAGCGCGAACATCATGTTGCCGGGCCGCTCGGCACGCGCTTGATGACGGCACTTTGCGAGCGCGGTTGGCTGGTGCGATCGAAAACGTCGCGAGCCGTTCAGGTGACGCCGCAAGGCGCGGCGTCGTTCAGGGAAACGCTCGGCATCGACATCGCCACCGTCATGCGGGCGAACGCCGCCGAGCCTCGTCCCGTGCTTCAGCCTTTGATCCCCGCCCCAAACGTATCGTTGAACGCGTGAAATTGCGCCATGTACTTCTCGTATCCCTGCTCGGCCGCGAACCGCAGCGGATGCACACGCTCAACGAGCACTTCGCGTGCATCGGGCTGCGTCTCGAGCAGGCTCATGACTTCGTCGATGAACGCGGCGAGGGGCATCGCATGCGGATCGCTCGCTTGCTGCTCGCCCATCAATTCCGTTTGCACGCGAACGCCGAGCATCAAGCGTCATCGAACACATCATGAGTTCGCTCCCGCGTAATCACTCTTCACTTATTTAGGAATCCTATTCATCTGTGCAGTGTGTGCTCGCCGTCAAACACCGCGAGCACGCCGTCCGGTGCACCTTCGTCATGGCGGACTTGGGCACTCGGCGTCGTGCCATTGAACATCGCCAGCGCCAACAATCGACACTACAGTGGCGCCCGGGCCGTTACGCCTGCTGCGACTGACAGAAATGCCAGTTAACCTTCGTGCTTTGCAGTACCTACACTGAGGCAGAGCGGCTGGAAGACCGCGGAGGCGATGCCCTCGTCACATTCCATTACCCGTAGGCGAAAAGGAGCGAGATTATGTCGGATACGCGCATCGAAGGAAACGGCAGCGCAGCCAGCACGGAGGAAGGGAAGCTGCTGATCAAGGCCATTACGGATGGAGCCGAACCGGGAAAATTGCCGCTGAAGGTTGTCACCGGTACGCAGACGACCAGCAGCCTCAGTTTCGAGTTGAAGCCTGGCGCGATCGTCGCACATCCCGGCTCCACGGTCATCTTTGTCTGTGGCTGAAGCCGGCTTGGCCAGCATCCATTCGCGCGCTTCGCTGTAGCGATGATGTGCGGATACCACTGCCGTCGAGCCACCTCTTGTGCTTGCGAAGGAAATCACCATGCCAGATAAGTCTACTGGAGCCGGCCGGGTTACCGTCCACGGTGCCGCCGAAGACGTCGTGCTTACCCGGGTGCTGGATGAGCCGTATGCGGGGGTGGGGGTTCCGCTGAAGGTGGTCACCGGCATTCAGCAAACGAGCGATCTGAGCTTCGAGCTGAAGCCGGGGGCCATTGTCGCGCACACCGGATCCACCGTTATCTTCGTCTGCGGCTAGTACTCATAGGGCACCGCAAGCCCGCGGTGCCACGCAGCGAACAGCGAGGGTGCCGTGGCTAGCGACTGTCGAAGGCTAGCCTACCCCTCGCTGCTCCCGCACAGGTAAGCGCAGGCACGGCTCTCGTTCCGGTAGGAGACAATCCCACCATGTACCCCAAGCTTCGTGAAAACGTGTGGCATATCGACCCGCAGCAGGAAACCGCCGTCCTCATCACCAGCAGACAAACCTTTGCGGTTCCAACCGATCGGGCGCTTCAATTTCTGCGGATGCGCAGCTACTGCACTGGCTGGCATTCGATCGACGGCATTGCGGACAAGAGCGGCTTCTCGTCTCGCGACGTCAGCTCGATGCTGGACTCGCTCGCGCCGGCTGGCATCGTCTACACCGATTCTGACCGTCGAGATACCTTCTCACGCGACGAGGAAGTGTGCGATGTATTGGTGCGTGCATGTCGCATCTGGAGCACCGAGCTGCAGCTGTCGTATATCGGCAATGAGTTCAGCGCGGGTCGCCTGCCGAAGCCGGTGCTGATCGGATGGCTGCTCGAGATGTACCACTACATTCGTGACTTTCCTTTCGCGATAGAACATGGCGCACGCCATGCAACCGGAAGGCTGAAGGCGCTGTTGACCACGTATGCCGCACAGGAGACCGGACACGAAAATTTTGTGCTGCAATCGCTGGTGAACCTGGGGATGTCGGTGTCGGAAGTCGAAACGAGTATTCCGCTGCTGTCCACGCGACTGATCGGCTTTCTGATGCGTGAGTTGTTCGAACTCGCACCATCGGCGGCGCTACTGGTCGCAGCGGTCATCGAGGCACAGGGGTTTGCCGAAAAGGAAATCGACAGCTTCAAGGCCAGTCTGGCCGAGCACTACGGAATCGACCTGCACGCGCTCGATCCGTATTTCGAGCATCAAAAGATCGATGTCGGGATGGGACACGCGTCGTTACTGGCGGATAACATCGATCTCGTACAAATCGAAGATAGGCACACGCTTGATCAGGTCGTGAACAAAATTCACGACCTCAAGCATGCATTCGATCTACAGGGATTGGAAATCAAGGCGTACTTCACGACGCTGAACGGCAAGTATTTTCCGAGGCAGCGGGTCGATTTCCAGGCGATTTGAATCGGCGCACGAAAGAAGAGGCACTTATGCCACGATCGATTGACCCATCCGGCGATGCGGTTCACGTCTGCATCGTGGCATTCGACGATTTCACCGATATCGATCTCGTCCTGCCCTGGGACCTGCTTAATCGCGTGCACGTACCCGGCTGGCGCGTTTCACTCATTGGCGAGCGCTCGTTCCATCGATCGATGACGGGCCTGACGCTACCCATGCACGGGCTGCTCGACGAAGCCAATACAGCCGACGCGGTGCTCTTCACCAGCGGCAAGGGCACGCGGGCGAAGATGCATGACGCCGATTATCTGGCGCAGTTCCATCTGGACCCGGAACGGCAGTTGATTGGCTCGATCGACTCAGGCGCCCTACTGCTGGCTGCGCTCGGCCTGCTCGACGGGAAACGGGCGACCACCTACCCGTCGGCGAAACCCCTGCTCGAGCAATGTGGCGTGCAGGTGATCGAGGCACCGTTCGTCGTGGACGGCAATGTCGCGACGGCCGGCGGCTGTATGGCTGGCCAATATCTGGTGCGGTGGGTGATCGAGCGCTACGTGGGCGCACCGATCGCCGACGCGGTAATGACGTCATGGCAGCCGGTAGGCGAGGGCCTGTTCTTCGCGACCGATGTCGAGGCAATGCCGGCGCGACTGCAATGATGCGATACCGACTTCTCGGCAGCAGCGGGCTGCGGGTGTCCGAACTCTGCCTCGGCACCATGACGTTCGGCGAAGAATGGCAGTTCGGTGCGTCGCTCGAGGTGAGCCGCGCGATTTTCGATGCGTTCTGCGCCGCCGGCGGAAACTTTATCGACACGGCCAATACGTACACATACGGCACGAGCGAAAAACTCGTGGGCGAGTTTATCGCATCGGAGCGCGACTATTTCGTCGTGTCGACCAAGTATTCGCTCAGCACACGCGCCAACAATCCGAACGGCGGCGGCAATCACCGCAAGAGCCTGATGCGGGCGATCGACGATAGCCTGCGGCGGCTTAACACCGATCGTATCGACGTCTACTGGCTGCACGCATGGGACGCGCTGACTCCGGCCGATGAAGTCATGCGTGGGCTGGACGATCTGGTCCGTGCGGGCAAAGTGCTGTACGTGGGCATCTCCAATACGCCGGCTTGGTGCGTCGCGCAGGCAAACACGCTGGCTGACTTGCGCGGCTGGACAAAATTCGTTGGCTACCAGACCGAGTACAGCCTGATCGAGCGGACCGCGGAACGCGACATCATCCCAATGGCGCATGCGCTGGGGCTCGGCTTGCTCGCATGGGCACCGCTTGCGGGTGGCGTATTGAGCGGCAAGTATGTTCTGTCGGGCGACGAAGTTCGGATCGGCGATACAAAGCGCGGCGACTGGCTGAACGGCGAACGGCTGAACCGTCGATCGCTGCAGATCGCTGCGTCTCTCGCTCAAATCGCCGAGTCGATCGATCGGCCCCCGTCGCAGGTCGCGCTGAACTGGTTGCGTCAGCGGACGGGGGGCGTCATTCCGATTGTTGCCGCGCGGACGCAACTGCAGATGGAGCAGAACTTGGGCTGTCTGAATTTTGAAATCGACGCGCCACGCCTGAAGCAACTGGATGAGGCAAGCGAGATCGACCTCGGTTTTCCGCACCACTTCCTGGCGCAGACGCCACTGCAAAGCGCACTGTTCGGCACCCAGCAGTCGCTTTTCGATGTTCCGGCGCCCCCGTCGCTGCGTCCCCACCTATCTCTGGCGCATATCTCGACATGATCCACGTGATTGCAACAATACAGGCCCGCGAGGGGCAGCTGGACAAGCTGACGGCCGCATTTCGAACGATTGTCTTCAGCACGCGCAAGAAAGCTGGCTGTATCGAGTACAGCTTGGCCGCCCATTTGTCGAGCGGGCTGCCGGGCCAGGCGCCGTTCAATTGCGACGAGCTCGTCATCGTCGAGAAATGGACCGACCTCGACGCGCTGAAAGCGCATATCGCCGATCCGGACTATCGTGCGCGGTTCACCGGTGTGTGGGATTGGGTCGCGGGCGCGTCGATGCAAATTTTCGAGGCGATAGACTAAAAGTTAAAAGTCATCCACGAGCACACCACTCGATTCACTCGGCTGGCGTATCGGCGGCGATTGCCGGGCCACCTTCGGCCGTCCCGCCGCGTTTGGGCCGCCGCACCACCCTCACCTTCGCGCTCTTGCCGCCGCCGCAGAAGAAGCGATCGCCGCCATCCGATTCGAGCCCCGACACCATCGCCCCCTCGGGCATTGTCAGTGCCTCGATCACCTCACCGGAATGCGGGTCGACATGCCTGAGCTCGCTGTCATCGCCTTCCCAGGTGCCGTGCCAAAGCTCGCCGTCCACCCACGTGACGCCCGTCACAAAGCGGTTCGATTCGATCGTGCGCAGCACGTTGCCCGTTTCGGGATCGACTTGATAAATCTTGCGCGCGGGATAACAGCCTACCCACAGTGAGCCCTCGGCCCATGCGAGCCCCGAACAGCCGCCCCCGGGCGGCACGGGAATCTCGGCCACCACCTGCCCCGTCGCCGGGTCGATCTTGCTGATGACATCCGCGGCAATCTGATAGAAGTGCTGGCCGTCGAAGGCGGTGCCCGCATCGGCCGGCACGTCGATCGTGCGCCCAGTGTCGCCACTCGCCGGATCGAGCGCACAGAGCCTGTCGCCCGCGGCGATCCATACTTGCCGGCCGTCATAGGTCAGACCGTGGACAGCATCGATCCCCGGCAAGGGGCCATATTCCCGAATGATCTCGGCATTGGAGGTTTTCATGGCTGCGATCCTAGTCGTTCGTCCAGGGAGTGGGGAGTAACAATGTCGTCGCAAATCCGACGACGGGCGGCGTCATCCATCGGCGCGCCCGCCCTTCGCCCAACGATTGAATCGTCCCGGCAAGCGCAAGCCCTTCGAGCGCACGCTGCACCGAGCGCTGACTGGCGCCGAGCGCGAGCGCCAATGCGGAACTGGACCAGGATTCGCCATCCGCGAGCAAGGCGAGCACCGCGCCGTGTTTGTCTTCGATGGGGCGCGCCAGAACGACAACCTCATGCGCGTGCGTGGGCATCAGTGCAAAACCGCGTTTGGTTGCCGCGATATCGGCCACCTTGCGCAACAGCCCGCGCAGCCGGCCCATTTCGACGCGCAGCCGCGCACGATGCGATTCGTCGATGTGCCGCGTGCGGAAGGCGTCCTCGATCAAAGATTCGCGCGGCACATCCTCCGGCCACGCTTCGCCGAGCCTGCGCGCGAGCGCGAACAATATGGGACGCGTCGCAAGGGAAACGGATGTCTGCGCCTCGCGAACCGCGTAGCGGCATGCGTCGATGATCAGCCGTTCCGGCGAAGCGAGCGCCTGCACCTGTTCCAATGTGACCGGGCGGCTTTCGCCCCGGGTGATTAAACGCGCCGCGGGCGCCGCGAGCAACTGCGTCGCGCCCTCGACTTCCGCCATCAACGAAACGATGCCGGACTCGCGCGCGGCACGCTTGGCACGATCGAGTGCCACACGCGCGTCGGCCGCATGGAGCCGGCGCAATGCGATGCCGGCTGCGAGCAGCGCCCGTGTGGCGTGCAGCACCGAAGGCAAAGGCCCGCGCGCCCCCGATGCGAGCGCATGCTCCGCTTCGTCCGGGCGCCCCATCAGCAGCAGCAGCCTCGCTTTGAGGCAGCGGGCATGCTCGGCATTGAGCCGATCGCCGTGGGCGTCGAGCGTAGCCCGCGCCGCATCGAGCGAATGGTCGGGCCAACGCAGATCGCGCGCAGCCAATGCCACTTCGGCTTCGGCCACGATACAGCGGGCGCGCGCAAGCGGCGCTTTGGATCCAAACGCGCGCGCCGCACCGCGCAGCAAACGCTTTGCGCTGACGAAATCGCCGAGCTGTGCCATGGCGATGCCGCGCAGCGCGAGCGCGGAGGCGTCCTCGCGCAACGCAATCCGGTTCAGCGCGCCGAGCGCGTCACCGGCCGCGAGCGCGCGCGCCGCCGCAGCAATCAGCGAGTCCATGCGAATCCCGCCACACTTGTCACTCCCTCCGTTCGATGGCGCTCACTAATCTAGCACGTGACAGGTCACGACATGCGGATAGGCGTCGCTGAGATGGGCGGCCCGAGCCGGCCCTACAACTGCGATGCGACCGACGCCAGGGCCTGGTCACCCATTCGACGGAGGAAACATGACGACCCATGCAATAGGAACACGCGACCAATGGCTGGCTGCCCGCCTCGAACTGCTCGAAGCCGAGAAAGCGTTGACGCGGCGCAGCGACGAGCTCGCTCGGCAACGGCAGGCCCTGCCCTGGGTACGCGTCGATCGCGCGTATCGATTCGAGACCGAACGCGGCAGCGCCACGCTCGCCGATCTGTTCGAAGGACGCTCTCAATTGATCGTCTATCACTTCATGT
>NZ_JBQCDN010000003.1:0-44053 GCF_051961175.1 Trinickia sp.
ACGCCCGACTGGCACGTCTCGACCTACCGCGGCCAGAACGCGAACATGCATACGACGGAAGCGTTGCTGGCCGCCTATGAGGCGACGGGGCATCTCGTCTACCTCGATCGCGCCGAGCGGGTCGCGACGAACATCACCCAGCGCCAGGCTCAGCTGTCGCACGGGCTGGTCTGGGAGCACTTCCACGCCGATTGGTCCGTCGACTGGCATTACAACGAGGAAGACAGCTCGAACATCTTTCGGCCGTGGGGTTTTCAGCCGGGGCATCAGACCGAATGGGCCAAGCTGCTGTTGATTCTCGAGCGGCATCGCCCGCTGCCTTGGCTCGTGCCGCGTGCGGTCGAACTGTTCGATGCCGCGCTGACGCACGCCTGGGACGACGAACACGGCGGCCTGTGCTACGGCTTCGGGCCCGACGGCAAGATCTGCGATCACGACAAGTACTTCTGGGTGCAGGCCGAAACGCTCGCGGCGGCAGCGCTGCTCGGGCACCGTACGGGCAGCGAACGCTTCTGGGACTGGTACGACGAAATCTGGAGCTATAGCTGGACGCACTTCGTCGATCACCGCCACGGCGCGTGGTATCGCATCCTCACGTGCGACAACCGCAAGTACAGCGACGAAAAGAGCCCGGCCGGCAAGACCGACTATCACACGATGGGCGCGTGTTACGAAGTGCTGAACGCACTCGTCGAGACGAACGGCGACGCCTCGGCGCAGGGATTGGGCACGCTGGCTCCCGCCGGTCTCAACGGCCATGGCGGGGCTCAGGGCAACACCTTCAATGGAAACGGAAGCGGCGGCGATTTCGCCAGCCGGGCTTGAACATACGAACTACGCACATGCCAAACGCAATGAGCACCACCACCGCCGGGGCGGGCGAACACACCGCGATGCCCTCTGCCTTTCCGCTGTTCGTCAGCGCAGGCGATATCCTGACCGACCTCGTTCGCATGGACGGCTCACACTGGATATCGCATCCGGGCGGCGCAGGCTGGAACGTCGCGCGCGCGGTAGCGCGCCTGGGCGTGCCGAGCGCTTTCGCCGGTTCGATCGGCGTCGACTGTTTTTCCGACGAACTGTATCGCGCGAGCGAGCGGGCCGGCCTCGATTTGCGCTTCTTGCAGCGCGTCGAGCGGGCGCCGCTGCTCGCGATCGTTCACGAAACACATCCGCCCGCGTACTTTTTCATAGGCGAGGGCAGCGCCGATCTGGCATTCGATCCCGAATCGCTGCCGGAAGGGTGGGCCGGCGCCGCACGCTGGGCGCACTTCGGCGGCATCAGCCTCGCCCGCGCGCCGCTCTCGGCCACTCTGGCGACACTCGCGGCCGATCTGCGGGCGCAAGGCGTCAAAATCAGCTTCGATCCGAATTACCGCAACGTGATGCAGCACGGCTATCGTCCGATGCTGGAGACGATGGCCTCGCTCGCGGATCTGATCAAAGTGTCGGACGAGGATTTGCGGTGCCTGTTCGGCACGGACGAAGATACCGCGCTCGACCAGTTGCGCGCCATGAATCGGGAAGCCACGTTGCTCGTGACGCGCGGCTCGGGTCCCGCCACGTTGATCACGCCGGGGGAAACGATCGCGGCGATGCCCCCGCGGGTGGAGGTGGTCGATACCGTAGGCGCGGGCGATGCGTCGATCGGCGGCCTGCTGTTCAGCCTCATGCAGCGGCCGGAGCGTCCCTGGCGCGATCATCTGACGTTTGCGCTGGCCGCGGGTGCGGCGGCATGCCGGCACGCGGGTGCCCATTCGCCCACGCTCGACGAGGTCGTCGCACTACTGCAATAACGGGCACGCATCCCGACGGCAGGCCCGTGCCGTGCAAGCAAACGGCACGGGACCACAGCTCACCGGTACGCTCGCCAAGCGCGTGCTACGATGAATTCATGCGGCCGGACTTCCGCACAGGAGCGCCGATCATGGAAGACGTCATCTACACGAAAGGGATCTACACGGCTAAGCCAGGCGTGAAAACGCTGGAGGACGGCCGGTTTCAAGGTGTCGTCCAACTGGCGCGCGACGACGCGACCGAGCCAGAGACGACGGTGTACGAAGTCAAAGGTGCCAGTGCCACCGTCTCGGAAGCGCTGGAGGAAGCGAAGGCGCTCGCTCATCAGATTCTCGGCGAAATCGAGTTTTAGCTCGGGGGCGCCCGTCGACGCCCTGTCCATTGGAACAACATTCGCCGAGGCGCGGCGGGATGGAGGTTCAAGATGGCTGAAGAACAATTCACCTACGGCGTTTATTCGATCCACGTGCGCCCCATCGAACTCGAAGGCTCGCGCTGGGATGCCGAGTACGAGATCCGGCAGCAAGACAAACCCGTGCAGCGTTGGCTCACCGTAGGCGGCGACGCGGGCTACGCGAGCGCCGCGCGTGCGATCGAATCGGCGCATCATCAAGCGGTGGCCGACATCGAGCGCGGCGCCGGCGTCCCCAAACCGAGGGCGTTCCCGTAGTCGCACGGCCGGGTCGTGCATGCTACGCTGCGCCCGTTCCTGACGACACGACGCGCTGGCGCGATGGCAACTGAAACGCACACCGGGCCCTACTCGCCCACCGATACGCCCGAAGCACCGGCCTCGCCGCCGAACGGCGCGGCGCGCCCCGTGCCGCGCTCGCCGCATCGGCGGCCCGCGGCGCGGGGCCATGCGTCCAGCCGCAAGGGCGGCCGCATTCTGCGCACGGGCACGGGCACTGTCGTCACCCACGGGATGCCCGACCGCGCACGGCTCGATCTGTACCACCGCGCGCTGACCGTGCGCTGGCCGGTGTTCTTCGGTTCGATGGGCGCTTTCTTTGTGCTATTGAACGCGTTTTTCGCGGCGCTTTATTCGTTGGGCCATGCGCCGATCGCCAATCAATCGCCGGACGGCTTTCTCGGGGCATTCTTTTTCAGCGTGGAAACGCTCGCGACGGTCGGCTATGGCGATATGCATCCGCAGACCGTTTACGCGCACGCGATCGCCACGCTCGAGATCTTCACGGGCATGTCGAGCATCGCATTGGCGACGGGCCTCATCTTCGTGCGCTTTTCGCGCCCCCGTGCGCGGATCATCTTTTCTCGCTACGTTGTCGTGCGCCCGCTCGATGGCGTACCCACGCTCATGCTGCGCGCCGCGAACGCACGGCAAAACTACATTGTCGAAGCGAAGGCGAAGCTACGGCTGATGCGGCACGAGATCAAGCCGGAGGGCTACTCGCTGTGGCGAATCGAGGATCTGAAGCTCGTCCGCGAGCAGCATCCGATCTTCCTGCTCGGCTGGAACCTCATGCACGTGATCGACGAATCGAGCCCGCTCTACGGCGAAACCGCGGAAAGTCTCGCGGCATCCGAGGCATCGCTGATGCTGATGATCGAGGGGGCCGACGAAACGACGACACAGACAATGTCCGGCCGCCACAATTGGGAATTCGACGACATTCGCTGGCAGCATGCATTCGCCGATCTGCTGCATGACGACGAGGACGGCGTCACGCACTTCGATTATGCGAAGTTCCACGAGGTGCGGCCGCTTAGCGAGTCCGAGCGCGGTTAGCTTTCCCCGCGCGCCTTGCGCACGAGATCGGGCAATCCGTCGTGAGGTCCCAGCTCGCGTTTGGGCCAATCGAGCCAGCGATCGGGCCGTGTCGCTTCATGGGCTTCGTTGCGCGGATAGCGGATGCGATTCTCGTCCTTCGGCGTCTCCCCCACCACGATCAGGCGAACTTCGCTTTCGGTATTGTTGATGAAGGTGTGGCAGATGCCGGTGCCGGCTGGAAAGCCGACGGCGTCGCCCGGAGAGAGCCGGTGCAGATGCCCGTCGATCCAGGCGTCGGGCGTGCCTTCGAGCACATAGACGAATTCTTCCTCGGCACTCTCGGCATGGGGATACGAGGTGCGGCGCCCGGGCAGCAGACGCACGTGATGGATACCGATCCGGGTTAAGCCGAGTGTGGCGCCGAGCGGCGCGCCGATCGCCATCAGCTCGGTATCGCCGTTGTAATGCGAGTTGTCCTCGCCTTCGAGCTCAGTCCAGTGGCGGATGAAGGTTGGGCGTTGCATCGTGTCCCTCCTAAACAGACAGCGAAAAATTCTTCTCCGTTTTCGATCCATGCGCGCGTAACCGTTCCGACACGGCACCAACCGAAGTATAGATAGCAAAAATCCTCCCGGGTCGCCGCTGAAAAATAGAGGCTTCGCGGCCGCGCCTTCGATCCTTCGGCCGCCCAACGTCGGCGGATCCCCGCCGATACGACAAAACACCAAGCTTGCCGCGAGCCCGAACCGAGCCGTTCGCCCGCGCTGCCGGCTTTGCCTGGGGAGAGACACACCATGACCGCCCGCCTGCCGATCGATGGCACGCCCGCTCTATCCGAGTACAAACTCACCGACAACCTCTCGGCCAAGCGCGGTCGCATCTTCCTCACCGGCACGCAGGCACTCGTGCGCATCATGCTCGCCCAGCGCGAACTCGATCGCGCCCAAGGCATGAATACCGCCGGCTTCGTCAGCGGCTATCGCGGCTCGCCGCTCGGCATGGTCGATCAGCAAATGTGGAAAGCCAAAAAGCTGCTCGATGCGGCCGATGTGCGCTTTCTGCCCGCCATCAACGAAGAACTCGGCGGCACCGCCGTGCTCGGCACGCAACGCGTCGAAGCCGATCCCGAACGCACCGTCGATGGCGTCTTCGCCATGTGGTACGGGAAAGGGCCCGGCGTCGATCGCGCCGCCGACGCCCTCAAACACGGCAACGCGTACGGCTCCTCCCCGCACGGCGGCGTACTCGTCGTGGCCGGCGACGATCACGGCTGCGTCTCGTCGTCGATGCCCCATCAAAGCGACTTCGCGATGATGGCCTGGCACATGCCGATCGTGAATCCTTCGCATATCGGCGACATGCTCGAGTTCGGCGCCTACGGCTTCGCACTCTCGCGCTTCTCGGGCACATGGGTCGGCTTCAAGGCGATTTCGGAAACGGTCGAATCGGGTTCCACCGTGGACCTCGACGCGCTGACGATGCAATGGCCCGCACCGGCCGATTTCACGCCGCCCGCAGGGGGGCTCCATAACCGCTGGCCCGATCTGCCGAGCCTGACGATCGAAGCGCGGCTCACGGCCAAGCTCGACGCCGTGCGTGTGTTCGCCCGCAAAAACAGCATCGATAAATGGATCGCCGCGAGCCCGCGCGCCGACGTCGGCATCGTCACCTGCGGCAAGGCCCACCTCGATCTGATGGAAGCGCTGCGCCGGCTCGATCTCACGGTCGCCGATCTCGATGCGGCCGGCGTGCGCATCTACAAAGTCGGCCTCTCCTTCCCGCTGGAAATGACCCGCCTCGAGACGTTCGTCGACGGTCTCAAGGAAGTGCTCGTCATCGAAGAGAAGGGGCCCGTGATCGAGCAGCAGATCAAGGATCATCTCTTCAACCGCGCGCCGCAGGAACGGCCCGTCGTCGTCGGCAAGCATGATGCGCAAGGGCAGCCGCTGCTGTCGGCGCTAGGCGAGTTGCGTCCCTCGCGCGTGCTGCCCGTGTTCGCCGATTGGCTCGCACGCCACAAGCCCGCGCTCGACCGGCGCGATCGCGTCGTCGATCTCGTCGCGCCGCAAATCCTTTCGAACGCGGCAGACAGCGTGCGCCGTACGCCCTATTTCTGCTCGGGCTGCCCGCACAATACGTCGACGAAAGTGCCCGAAGGCTCGATCGCCCACGCCGGCATCGGCTGTCACTTCATGGCCTCGTGGATGGACCGCGGCACGACCGGGCTCATTCAAATGGGCGGCGAAGGCGTCGATTGGGCCTCGCACTCGATGTTCACGAAAACACGGCACGTGTTCCAGAACCTCGGCGACGGCACCTACTTCCACTCCGGCATCCTGGCGATCCGCCAAGCCGTCGCCGCGAAAACAAACATCACGTACAAGATTCTGTACAACGATGCCGTGGCCATGACGGGCGGCCAACCGGTAGACGGTAGCATCTCGGTCCCGCAGATCGCCCGGCAAGTCGAAGCCGAAGGCGTCTCGCGCTTTGTCGTCGTCTCCGATGAACCCGAGAAATACGACGGTCATCACGGCCTGTTTCCGGCGGGCACGACGTTCCACCACCGAAGCGAACTCGATGCCGTGCAGCGCGAATTGCGCGAAATCGCGGGCGTGACGGTCCTCATCTACGATCAAACGTGCGCCGCCGAAAAGCGCCGCCGCCGCAAGAAAGGCGAGTTTCCCGATCCGGACAAGCGTCTTTTCATCAACGAAGCCGTGTGCGAAGGCTGCGGCGATTGCGGCGTGCAATCGAACTGCCTCTCGGTCGAACCCGTCGAAACGCCGCTCGGCCGCAAGCGCCGCATCGATCAATCGTCGTGCAACAAAGATTTCTCGTGCGTGAACGGCTTTTGCCCGAGCTTCATCACGGTCGAAGGCGGCAAGCTGAAAAAAGCGGCCGGCGCGGCGTTCGACGAAGCCTCGCTCGCGCGCAGTGTCGATGCCTTGCCGATGCCGCAAACGGGCCTCGATGCGGCACCTTACGACATCCTCGTGACCGGCGTGGGCGGTACGGGCGTGGTGACGGTCGGCGCGTTGATCAGCATGGCCGCGCACCTCGAAGGCAAGAGCGCATCGGTGCTCGATTTCATGGGCTTCGCTCAGAAGGGCGGCTCGGTGCTCTCGTTCGTGCGCTTCGCGGCGCGCGACGAATGGCTCAATCAGGTCCGCATCGATACGCAGCAGGCCGATGTGCTGCTCGCCTGCGACATGGTCGTCGGTGCAAGCGCCGATGCCCTGCAGACGGTGCGTCATGGCCGCACGCGCATCGTCGTCAACACGCATCCGATCCCCAACGCCTCGTTCGTCGGTAATCCGGACGCCTCGCTGCACGCCGATGCCCTCGTCGAGAAGATGCGGCACGCGGCCGGCGCCGAACGCATGTCGAGCTGCGACGCGCAAGCACTCGCGGCCAAGTTCCTCGGCGATACGATCGGCGCGAACATTCTCATGCTCGGCTTCGCCTGGCAGCTCGGCCTCGTGCCCGTCTCGCACGCCGCGCTCATGCGTGCGATCGAGCTGAACAACGTCGCCGTGCCGATGAACAAGCTCGCGTTCGCGGTGGGCCGTCTGGCAGCCGGTTCGCCCGATGCGCTCGAGACGCTGTGGGCCGAACGCCATGCCTCCCGTACGACGCCGGCAACGGGCGAGCAGCCCGAGACGTTTGCCGATCTCGATACGCTGGTGGCCGATCGCGAAGCGCGTCTCGCCTCCTATGGTGGGCCGCGCTATGTCGAGCGCTACCGCGCGCTCGTCGCGGCCGCGCGCGACGCCGAACGCCGAGTGCCCGCAGCGGGCATCGCAAGCGCGGTGGCCACGACGTTCTATCGGCTGCTCGCGGTGAAGGACGAATACGAGGTGGCGCGCCTGCATACCGACGGCGCCTTGCGCGCAGCGTTGGAAGCCCAGTTCGAAGGCACGGCCGGCAAAGACTTCCACGTGAAGTTCAACCTGGCGCCGCCGTCGCTCGCGAAGGCCAAGGCAGGCGAAGTGCCGGGCAAAAAGACCTTCGGTCAGTGGATGTGGCCGATGCTCGGGCTGCTGGCGAAGTGGCGCGGCTTGCGCGGTACGGCACTCGATCCGTTCGGCCGCACCGTCGAGCGCCGGATGGAGCGCGCGCTAGCTGACGATTACGAGACGACGATGCGTCGCGCCTTCGCCGCACTCGATGCCGTCAACGCCGACGATATCGTCACGCTCGCTGCGCTGCACGCCAAAGTGCGCGGCTACGGGCATGTGAAGCTGCGTAATCTGGCGAGCGTCAAACGCGCCGAACGGGAACTGGCCGCGCGCCTCGCCCTGGAAGCGGCGACGAGCGCGGCCGTTCAACAAGCACTCGACGAGATGAAGGGCGCCGGTTCGTTGCGCGGCATTCCCGTCGTGGTGGCGAAGTAATCCTGCGCCTCCTGAAGAAGCGGCAGGGGGCGGGCATGCGCTGGTCACGGTGTGCCCGTCCCGCCGTACACCGCCGTACACGACTTCTACTTCGGCGACACCCAGCGGCCGTCCGAGTCCAGCAGGCGATAGGCCTTGAACTTCTCGCCTTCTGCGATCACCGCCATATAGACAGCATGACTGCGATCGCCTTTCTCATTGAACGCGATGTCGCCCGTCGCTCCCTTGAAGTTCGATAGCTTGTGCAAGGCCGCGACGATGTCGGCCGGCTTCATCGATTTCGCGTCGGCGATCGCCTGCGCCGTCACCGAGACGGCGTCGTACTCGTAGATCGAATACGGTCCCGGTGTCGAGGCCCCGTATGCTTTCTTGTAATCGGCGACGAACCGGCGCGCCTTCGGGCTCGACAAGAACTGAGGCAACGGCGCGGTGGTGCAGATCATCCCTTTGGCGGCCGAGCCGGCCGTTCGCAGCAAGGTAGGATCGGTCGTCCCGTCGCCGCCCATCAGGGTTTTGACAGGCAGCTTCAATTGCCGGACGTCCCTCGCGAGCAAGGCGGCCTCGGGGTAATAGCCCGTGTAGTAGACGACGTCCGGCTTCAGATCGCCGACGTTTTTGGCGACATCGGCATAGTCCATCTGCCCGGGCGTCACGGCGTCGTTGTACACGACATCGATACCTTGCTTCTTCAGCGCATCGACGGTGTTGTCCGCCAGCCCCTTCGAATACGTCGTGTTGTCGTTGATCACAGCCACCGATTTCGCGTGCAACACCTCCTTCATGAACTTCGCCGCGAACGGTCCCTGCTCGTCATCGCGCCCGATCGTGCGAAACGCATCGCCCCAGCCCTTCTCCGTGAGCTCGGGATTCGTCGAGGCATCCATGACGTAGGCGAGACCGGCACCATGAAAGACACGTAGCTCCGGCAGCGCCGCACTCGAACAGTAGCCGCCCGCCACGGCCACGACGCCTTCGTTGACAAGCGTCTGAGCGGCACTGGCCGCGGCATCGGCATCGCACTTGTCGTCCTCGGGCACGAGTTCGATCTTCTTGCCGAGCACGCCGCCTTTCGCGTTGATGTCGTTCGCGGCAAGTTGCGCGCCGTTCAGAATATCCTTGCCGGCCGTCGCGTAGCTGCCCGAAAGCGGCACGGGCACGCCGATCTTGATTGTCTCTTGCGCGTAGGCGGCGTTGGGGACGATCGCCATCGATAAAGCGAGGGTGCCGGGGCCAATGAGCGCAGCTTGCCGCAGACGATCGAATACGCGCAATGCGCGTGATGCGCGAGGACGCCGAACCATCATGTCTCTGCTCCTTGTGCTTGTTATCGGTGGGAGCGCGTCTCGGCCTGTGGGTGCAGCGAGCGTCGAATGGCGGTCGCGGCGCGCGTTCAACGAGTAGCAATGCGCGCGCCGCGAGCGCTCGAACGGGTGATACGCCGGTCGCGCCTATTCAGATGATAGGCGCCGAGGCGAACAGATCAAGCCGGCGCGTCGGGACGACGGCCGCGTGACCTCAAAATTTCAAACGCCATCGTCATCGCCGTCGGGCTGCCAATCAATGTCGCCGCACAGTACGCATAGGCGTTCATCGATTCGCACCGCCATCGACAGCGTGACGCAAGGCAGCGCTTCGTTGATCGACAGGTAAGGCTTCGTCGCATGGATCCGATCGGGTGCGTCGATGGCCGCGTTGAAATACGGGCGGCGCATCCAATTCGCTCCCTGGGCGTCGGCCACCGGCGCGAAGCGTGCCTCCTGGCCCGCGCGATCCGCGCGTAACACGACATTGCGGCCCGCCTGCCGGCCGTGTTCGTCGAGCAGGAAGCACCGCGCCGCATGATCGAGCGCGAGAAAATTCCAGCACACCTCCTCGATCGGCTCGCCTTGCGCCAGGCGCTCGCCTGCGCGGCCGAAGGCCTGCACATACGGGGCGAGCCGGCCGGCACGCATGCGCTCGCGCGCTTCGATGCGCGTGCGGTGCCGTTCGGCCAGCGCCGCGATGCGATCGCCCGCGTAGACGCTGTCGGCCACCGAGGGGTTGGGACGCCCGAAGTAGAAACCTTGAACGAAGTCCACGTCGCAAGAGAAGGCCAGCTGTGCCTCGTGCTCGGTCTCGACGCCCTCCACGAGCACGAGTTTGCCCGCTTCGTGCAGCATCGAGACGAAGCCCGGCAGGATCGCCGCCGCCTGGGTGCGGTGCGCCGCCTGCGACAGCATCATCCGATCGACTTTCACGATATCGGGATCGAGCTGCCAGATCCGCTCGAGATTCGAATCGCCGGCGCCGAAATCGTCGAGCGCGATCAGAAAACCTTGCTCGCGAAAGCGCCCCGCCTCCTCCGCCAGCTTGTCGAAATCTTCCGCACGGACGGCTTGCAGCTCGATCACGATGCGCCGCGGCGAGAGCTCCAGGCGATCCAGATGCGCCCGAAACGCGGCGGCATGGTACGAATCGGCCAGCGCACCGGCGTGGATGTTGAGAAACAGCCACTCGCGCTCGACCCGCAGCGCTTTGAAATTTTCCAGATGCAGGGACTGCGCGAGACGATCGACGTAATGCATCTCGCCGTGGCGCGCGGCATCGCCGAACACATCGAGCGGCGGCACGGGGCGATCGAAGATGTCATGCGCGCGCAGCAGGCCTTCATAGCCCACGGCCCGCATATGCGACAAACTGAAAACCGGCTGAAACACGCTCGTCAGCGTGAAGTCGCGATGGCGCAGCACATGACGCTGCGCGCTCGGCGTCGCATCCGGTTCGAGCGCTGGCGCCCGGGCGGCGTGCTCGCGAACAGGCGTCACCATGTCGGCCTCCCGGCATGGCCAGCGCGAACATCCCGATCATCGCGCCCCGAGCTTCGGCGGCGCGTGCTGTTTTGAAAGCGAAAGGCGAAAAACGTCATCGATGGGCTCCCTCGATTCTTCTTAATGTAGTAAGAGCCGTGATGAAAGCAAGCTTTATGCGCAGCGCCCGCCTCGGGTGTCAAGGCGGGGCGCGCAGGATGCCCCGGCCAAGCGCTGTGCCGCGGGAGGGCAAACGCGCCGCCTGAGTCTGCGGCGGCTGCATGATGTTGCGCGGTGCTCGACCTAGCCCTTCGCACCAATGCGGTGCAAGCCGGCTCGCTCGACGCACGCCACTCGATCAGAGTACGGGACCGCGTGCCGCTTCGCGCCGCAGGAGCGCGTAGAGCAGGATTGCGCCGAACGTGGCGGTGCCGATGCCGCCGAGGGCAAAGCCACCGACCTGCAACGAGAAGTTGCCGGCGCCAATCACGAGGGTGACCGCCGCAACGATGAGATTGCGGTTATCGGAGAAGTCCACCTGATTGACGACCCAAATGCGGGCGCCCGTCACGGCGATCAAGCCGAATACGACGATCGAGACGCCGCCGAGCACCGGCCCGGGGATCGTTTCGATCAGCGCGCCGAACTTGGGCGAGAAACCGAGGATGATCGCGATGATCGCGGCCACGACGAAAACGATCGTCGAATAGATCTTCGTCACGGCCATCACACCGATGTTCTCGGCGTAGGTCGTCACCCCCGTGCCGCCGGCGAAGCCCGAAACGATCGTCGCCAGCCCGTCGCCGACAAAGGCGCGACCGATATAGCGATCGAGGTTTTGCCCCGTCATGGCGCTCACGGCCTTGATGTGGCCGAGGTTTTCCGCGACGAGAATCACCGAGACGGGCGCGAGCAGCAGCATCGCATGCGGATCGAACACGGGTGCCGAGAAGTGCGGCATGCCGAACCAGGCGGCATGGGCCACGATCGAAAAATCGATCGGCTTGCCGAGACCGAGGCCGTTCGTCAAGACGGCATAGATCGCATAAGCGATCACAAGGCCGATCAGAATGAGCAGACGCTGCACCATGCCGCGCGTGAACACGGCGACGATGCCGACGCTGAGCACGGTCACGATCGCCATCCACGAATCGAACGTCGATCCGCTGACGCTTTTGACGGCGATCGGCGCCAGATTGAGACCGATGACGGCGACGATCGAGCCCGTGACGGCCGGGGGCATCAGCGCCTCGATCCACTTGGTGCCGACGGCGCCGACGATCAAACCGATGATGGCGTACACGACGCCGCAGGCAATGATGCCTCCGAGCGCTACCGGTACGTTGGGGTTGGGACCATGCCCGGCATAGGCCGTCACGGCAATGACGAGGCCGATGAACGAGAAGCTCGAGCCGAGGTAGCTTGGGACGCGTCCGCCCACGAGGACGAAGAACAGCAATGTGCCGATGCCGGACATGAAGATGCACAGATTCGGATCGAAGCCCATGAGCAGCGGGGCGAGCACGGTCGAGCCGAACATTGCGACGACGTGCTGCACGCCCATGGCAACTGTCTGCGGCCAGGGCAAACGCTCGTCGGGCGCGACGACGCGCCCCTCGGCGGCGCGCGGCGCGAGACGCCAGCGCGGAAAATAGGATTCGGCCATGCTTATTGGGCTCCTTGTCGCGTACGTGGGGGGCGCCGCCTCGGTCGGGCGGCGCGTTGGAATTACGCGCGAGTTTAAGGATGGCAATAAGTGGTGACAAGCACCCGGGGGCCTAAGCAGCGCACCGGCCGCTTGGCCGTCTTCATCGCATTCACGAAATCGTCGAAGACGGCGCGAAGATTCGCGTGCCGCGTCCGCAGAAACAGGAGCCCGATGCCATGCCCCGTTCGGCACATCGGGCGACAGCAGGTGCCGAGATGGACGACTGCGACGGCCGAGCGCAACGGCCCCGCCTGCTCGGACGGGATCGAGATCAATCCCTATTCCGCACAGGATCGACCGCTTATGCCCACCGCTTCCCCCCGTTCGCAGCGAATGATCCGATAGCTGCCTACCGGATGAACATCGACGAACCGCCTGAAGATATTGATCGGCTCGCACCGCACCCCGCAGGTGAATGCATCGAAGAACGCCCGCCCTTGTTCCGGATACGTATGCAGCGAAACATGCGACTCTGCGAGCAACAGCAAGACCGTCACGCCCGTCGGCTCGAACGCATGGCGAATCGTGCCGAGGACAGTCGTTCCTTCGGCGGTCGCCGCTTCGGTCAGGGCTCGCGCAAGCGCGTCGCCGTCGTTGAGGAGGGCCGCGCTCGTATCGGCGATATCGACGAGGACGTGACGCCCGAAGGCGAGATGAGCGGCCTCAGCCATAGCGCACCGACGAGCGCGCGGCCCCGACGTGCGCGACCGCCACCACCATGACGCCGATGAAGGAAATGCCGACCGCAACCGGTGCCACAAGACTGACCGCACCGGCGAACGCCCCCGACATCGCCTCGCTCGTATTGGCAAGCGTGGAAAAAAGACTGAAATTCTTGCCGACGTTCGCTTCCGTGGATAGGCGTTGGATGTTCGTCGGCAAAACAACGTCGACGAACGCCCCGATCCCGCCCAGCATCAGGCAGCCCACCAGCGTCACCGGCACGCTGACCGCGCAGAGCGGCAATAGCGCCAGCGCGAAGCCGTACCAGCGCCAACAGGTCATCAGGCTCCCTGTGCTGAAATCGCGTGAGAGGCTGCCGCACAGCAGTGCGCCGAGCACCGCACCCAGCGCGAGAAAGCTCATCGCATAACCGATTACGCTGTCCGCGAAGCCTTCGCTTTTGAGCATCGTCGGAATCAGCACCCGCAGCGCAGCGCCGACGAACAGGATACATAGCGCCGAATAGCCAATGCTCACGAATAAATCGCGCCTGACGAACGCCATTTTCAAGTTCGCACCGAAGTCGCGGTACAGCCCGCGCAGTGTCACCGAGTCCTCGATGCTTCCATGCCGCAACGGCTCGCGCGGCGCAGGTGCCGCGATCGCCCTTCGGATACACAGCGCCGATACCAGATACGTCGCGGCGTCGATCGCGAGGACATAGCCGGCGTCGCTCACGAGATAAAGCAACGTGCCGCCGAGCGCCGGGCCGATGAGGCCACCCAGTTCCGCCGCCATTTGCGTCGCGCCATTGGCCGCAGGCAAATGCTCCGCGCGCACGAGGGTGGGGATCGTGCCTTGAAACGCCGGCTGAAAAATCGTGCGAAATGCCGTCATCGACATGCCGACGAGCGCCAGCGCCGCCACCCCCGTCCAACCGCTCGACAGCAACAGACAGAACACAACGGTGATCGCCATACGCGCGAGGTCGGCCCCGATCATCAGCGATCGGCGCGGCCAGCGATCGGACAGCGCGCCGCCCAGCGGCCCGAGCACCACGTAGGGAATGAAGCGAAGGAAATAGATCGCCCCCGAGAGCACTACGTTGGCGTGGGTGACGTGCAGTACGGTGATGATGAAGACAAACTCATGCACGCCATCGCCGATTTGCGATAACACATTGCCCGTCAATAACACGGAAAGACGGCGCTCCTGACGCAACATCGCTAGCATCCCGCCCCCTCAGGCCGCTGCCACGGGCAGGATCGGAAACAACAGCTCGCGCTTCGAGAATCGGCGCCCCGGGTCTTTCAGCTTGTCGATGACCATACCGTTCATCAGCAATTGATCGGCATGCGGCATCAGGTAGTACATGACATTGACGTACCAGTACCAACCGAGCTTGGTCAGCGAAAGCGAGACGTCGTCCTGCACGACGAGGGCCTCTTGCTTCAAGCGTTCGAGCTTGTCCAGCACCTCGGGATGGACGGCCTCCCATCGCACGAGCCGGGTATCGATCCGGCCGTGATAAGGCAAGCGCAACACGATCGGCCGCGCGTAGTCCAGCGCACGGTCGTGCATGCTGATCTCACCGGGAATGCGGCCTTGCGCGATGGCCTCGCGATACACCTTCTTGCTGTGCGTTTGCGTCATCACATGTCCCATCGTCGAGCTGATCGCGTTAACGCCGAAGCCCATCAAATCATGATCGTGATAGCCGTAGACATGCTCGTGGTACGTGAACGAGTAGGCGTCGCTGACGACAGCATCGCTCGGAGCCGTACGGTAGTACCCATGCCCGTTGTGCGGCATGAACCCGGCATGACGCATCGTTTGATCGACGAGGACGTTCATGCCGAACTTGCGCATCGCCGTGGTCGGGACCGCGCCGGTCTGTGCCAGCTTCGCATGCAGGCCGACTTGGGTGACGATGTTGTCGATCGGGTAGATATCGACGTTCGACGTCCCGAGCTCGACGGCCGCCTGCAAATCCGCCATCAACTCCTCTTCGTCCTGCCCGCTCATCCCGTACAAGATATCGAAGGTCTGATACGGGAAGTGCTGCTTCAGTAACGCGGCCGCATCGTGGATCTGGTCCAGCGAAGCCGTCAGATCGAACAGATCGCGCCATTTCTGCGAGAAGGTTTGCAGTCCAAACCGCGGATGCGTTATCCCGATTTCGCGCATCGCGTGCGCGCGCTCGGGTGTCAGGCTTTTCACCTCGACTTCAAACGAGAATTCGCGCAGGCGTGAAAGATCGAACGTCGTGCGGATCGTTTCGCCGATTTGCCGGATTTGCTCGGGATCAAGCAGGCTCGGCGTACCGCCGCCGAAAAAGATCGCCGAAACCGGCACTTGCTTCAAGTCGATGAGATCTGCCTTGAGACGAATTTCCGCCAGCAGGGTCGCGACGTAGTCGTCGATGACGGCGCGGCTCGAATAGCGTCCGCGCGTAAACGGACAGAAGTTGCAGATCGTGTCGCAAAACGGGATGTGAAAGTACAACGCGCGCGATCGAATGTGCGGCGTTGCTTCGTTCCACACTTGCTGCACCGTGGCTTGAGCGCGTTCCTTGCCCTGGCTTGGAAAGAAGAAGTTGTAGATCGGAAACTGACGATCGAATTTGACGAGCGACTTGCCTGGCAGCAGCTGCATGCGGTTCTCCTGGTCGAAGGGGGAATGCCCCCTTCTTTTTTCTATTCCCTGACCTGCGGCTTACCAACCGCCCATCTTGACGGGCATCAGCGGCGTTGCAGGTGCTTCGAAATAGCTCGAGATGTCTTCCATTTGGAACTCCTAAATTAATGAGACGCAGGAAACCTCCTGCGGGATGTCGGCACGAGCGCCAACATTTCGGTGAGGCGGCGGTGTGCCGGCACCTCGAATGCGATGGAACGCCGCCGTACAACGAAAGCGAAAGCGCAACGCATCACTTTCGTTCGGGCGATGTTTATCTTGTTCAGGCTAATTTAACAAAGAGGGACAGCTCGGCGAACCCGTCGAGCCTGATAGCTTGCGAGGGCGCGGAAATAGCGGGTGATAGTGAGGGGTGCTGATGCAGGAGAATTATTGAGATAGCGTGCGTTCGTAGGCCGTGCCCGGAAAGCCCTTTCTTTTTCATGCGCGTAGCGGCCGCCCCACGTGCGGAGCCCGCCCTCCACGCCAAGCCACGGCCGACCGGCAGCCCGCGCGTACGTCCGGCGCACCGGGACGGCATCGTGCGGGCGCCCGCGTTTCCCGTGCGTTTGCCGGGCGTTTACCGGTTGATGTGCTTCTTCTGCCAGGCCTGCATAAATTCGATTTCCTTCCGCTGGCTCGCGATGATGCTCGCAGCCAGGCGCTTGAGCTGCGGATCCTTACCGTACTTCGCTTCGACTTCGGCCATGTCGACCGCGCCTTGATGATGAGGAATCATGTGCGCCACGAAATCCTCATCGGCATGGCCCGTATAGGCTGCGCCTTGCATCGTGTTCATCATGCGTTCGTCGGCCGCCTTGAAGGCCGCCGTCGAATCGCCGGCCGCACCTTGACTGCCCGCCGGCGCCGATTGCGCTTGTGCGCGGCTACTCGGGTTGGTCGTGGAGGCCGCATCCTGGGCGTAGGCGGACGACGCCGCCGTAGCGAGTATCAACGTGGCAGTAAAAAGAACTGAAGAACCGATTTTGCTCGTGCGATGCATGCTGTGCCCCTCCTCGGTGACGGACCATGATCCACGCCCAGCAAATTGGATGCCGATCCGCCGGGCGCCTCAAAGCGAGGGAAGCCAGCCGGCGGCCGCCCCGGCAATCCCGGCGGCGCACACGGCCGCCGCGCACAGGCAAACGCACCACCGATAGCCCCCCCTCAGGCGCTGGGCTTTCGGCAGGGCCACGATTGCCAGCACGATCAACGGGCCGACGACGAACGGCAGCAGCAGCGCGTTGACAACCTGCGCTGCGACGTTCACGGAAACGAGATCGGGCTGGATCCAGACGACGCAGGCACACACCGCGACGGCCGCCGCGTAGACACCGTAAAACCAAGGCGCGCGCGCGGGCGGCGCTTCGAGCGAGCCTCGATGGCCGGACACTTCGCTCAAACCCCACGCGAGCGCGAGCGAGCAGACGATGGCGGCCACGAGCGACGCCCCGAGCACACCCACGCTGAAAATCAGCCGGCCTGCCCCCTCGCCTGCGATGCCGAAGAATGCGAACGCGATTTCGCCGACCGTTTGCAATCCCAACGAGCCGCCTCGCGAAGACAACGTCGCGGCCGCGGCGACGAGTACGGCGCCGGTCAGCGCCTGCGTGAGCACTGCACCGATGGCCGTTTCGACGCGTGCGGAACGATAGTCGGATAACGATTTGCGCTCGTCGGCGATCGCGGCCTGCTGATAGAAGATCATCCACGGATTGAACGTCGCGCCGATCAAGGCGGCCGCGAGATAAACGAATTGGGACTGCCGCCAAGGCAGATCGCCCAATTGTCGCGCCAGTATCGGCCAATCGGGACGCGCATGCCAGGCGATGACAAAGAAGGCCAATTCGAAGAGCCCGATCAGCATGATCACGCGATCGACGCGCTTATGCGATCCGGTCAATACGACGGCGAGCAGCAGCACGGCTGCAAGCAAGAGCGAGGCGACCCGCGGCACACCATACATTTCGCCGATGCCGGCGATGCCCGTGAATTCCGTCACGAGCGAACTCATGACGGCCACCATGAGTGCAGCGGCCGCGATCGCCGCCCATCCCCGGCCGAACCGCTCCCGCACGAGCGCGCCGTACCCGCGGCCGCTCGCGATGCCGAGCCGCACACACAGGGCCTGAATCATATAGAGGGGCACGGCTAGCGCGAGCAGCAGCGGCAAGAGCCGAATGCCCCATTGCGCACCGCTTTGCGCGGCGGCGACGACATTACCCGCATCGCAGTCGGCCAACATGACGAGCAGGCCCGGGCCCCATCCCGCGAGTGCGCGGAAAGCTTTGCCTAGACGGGGGACGAGGGGCAGCGGTTGCGACATGGCGATCCGTTCGCGCTTGCGTGGTCACGAGCAGGTAGGCCGACTGAGGCGCGGCGCTCGCGGGCAAAGCGAGCACTCTATCATTCGAGCGTCGAGCCCGGCTGAGCGGGCGCCGACACGATGGACCTTTGCGCTATCGTCGATCGGCGCGAGAATGGGCGCGCGCGGCACTCCCCTGTCCCTGACAACAAGACGATGGAAAAAAACCGACTGGAAGCATTCAGCGACGGCGTCATGGCCGTCATCATCACGATCATGGTGCTTGAACTGAAGGTGCCCCACGGCGAAAGTCTGGGTGCCCTGCTGCAGCTATGGCCGATCGCGATGAGCTACATCCTCAGCTTCATCTATGTCGGCATCTATTGGAACAATCATCACCACATGCTGCAGGCCACACGGCGCGTGAACGGCGCGATTCTCTGGTGGAATCTGCATCTGCTGTTTTGGTTGTCGCTGCTGCCGTTCAGCACAGGGTGGATGGGCGAGAATCACTTCGCGCGTTGGCCGACGGTGCTCTATGGCATCAATTTGCTCGCCTGCGCGCTCGCATGGACAGTCCTGGAGACGGGGCTCGTGCGTCATCACGGCCCCGACAGCCTCCTCGCGCGGGCGATCGGCAAGGGGATGAAGAGCAAGACCTCGCCGATCTTATATCTGCTCGGCATCGCCGCCGCGTGGGCGGACTATCCGAGCATCGGTCTGGCTTTTTTCGCGGGGACGGCGTTGCTCTGGCTGATCCCCGACCGCCGTGTCGAACGCCTCGTCGAGGCGCGCGACACCAACGAACAGGACTGAACACCGGCCGCCGGCTGAAGAGGCTCGCTTACCGGTCGTCCCCGATACCCGGCAGCGCGCTCGTGCCTTCGGCCCGCACGGCATGCAGCCACTCGGGCTTCAGATCGAGCAGACGCAGGATCGTCGGCGCCACCTGCTTCGTCTGAACCGGAGCCGCGATCGTGCGCGCATGCTCCATCCCGGGCAGCGACACGAGCAGGCCGAGGTGGCTGTCGTCGGGCGCGTTGCCGCCATGCTCCGCGTCCTTCTTCGTGCTGGAGGTGTAGATCACGCCCGGGTTCGGCTGCACGATGATGTCGGGCGTGCGGCCCAACGCCGGATCGCCGAAGTCGCGGGCCAGGCGCGAACCGTAGAGGATATACGCTTGCGGACCGTCGGCGCAGATGCCCGGCGCGTTACAGCCGAGATTGGCCTTCAGCGTCGCGACCACCTGCGACAGTTGCGATTGATCGCGCAGCCAGACCAGCCCGACGTCGTCGGTCTGCACCATGCCCGTGCCGGCGAGGCCCGTGCCGTCGTTCAGGTTGCCCGAGCTCGTGTTGTTCTGGCCGAAGTTGCCGCTCGAATCGAGATAGTTGTTCGTCTCGAGCAGCTTCGTCAGCGTATCGCCGTTCTTCACAAGCTTCGTGTGATCGGTCGGCGAATTGCCGTGCTTCGCGGTGACGATGATTGCCGTGCTCTGATACAGGTTGCGCTGCTTGAGCTCGTTCACCATACGGCCGATCGAGGCGTCGGCATAGGCGATCGCATTCGATACCTGCGGGCCCGGCGTGAAGTCGGCGTCGAGATAGCCGCCGCCCTTGGCGAAGGGCGCCTTCTCGGCCACGCTGAGCGTCTGGAAGTCGGCGCCGAACACCGTCGGCACCGGAGCGCTCGTCGTGCCCGTGGAATTCTTGCCGTCGATCTCGTTGAGGATCGCCTGCACGTGCAGGTCGTCGAACTTCTCGGTATGCGTGTAGACGTCCGTGTAATCGGTGTTCGTCGCCGGATCGATCGAATTGATTTCCGTGCGCGTGAGATCGTCGACGCCCTTTCCGGACGGACCATTCACCCAGTCATAGCCCCAGGCATGCTTGTCGGCCCATGCGGTGCGCGCACCGGGCATGTGCGCCTTGATCACTTCGAACAGCGTATTCGTCTTGATGTAGTCATGCGGATAGACGCTCTTGCAAACGCCACCCACCAACGCATGGGGAATCGCCTGCGGGTTGAATGCGCCGCCGCCGTTCAAATGAGTCAATGCACCACCGTTTTCGGCATCGATACCCGTCGTTTCATCAAAGACGACATTCCAGCCTTGCTTGCCCGTGCAGTTCGTATCCGACGGCGCGTAGAGGGTGCGGTCATAAGAGACGTCGTAGAACAGACCGGCTGTCTTCGGCGAGCCGCCCGTCAACAGCGCCGCGAGACCCGGGAACGAATCGGAAAGGCCGGGCGTGTGCGCGTTCGTATAGGTCACGCCGGACTTGGCGAGCACCGCCAGATTCGGGCAGCTATTGGCACCGATGCAGCGCGCGAGATCTTGCTCGTGCAAACCATCGACGCTGATCAGCAGCACATGCCGGATGTCCTTGCCATCATGGTCATGGCCGTGGCCATGATCGTGGCCTTGCGCCTGCGCCGCACCGGGCACGCCGGCCATCGCGATCACGGCGCTTGCCACCGCCGCCCCTGGAAACGACCACCGCCTGCGAATATCCATGGCTTCCACCTCGTTGTTGTCGGACCGAAAACAGAAAAGGGAAAAACAGCACTGCGAAGGGTCGACTGTCGGCGGGGAATGCGAAGCGGTGATGAAAGTCAGCTTTCAGCCGGCTGTCTGTCTCGTACGATCAATGCGAAGCGGGGCGGTTCGCCCCGTGCGCGTATTGAGTATTGAGGTGGACGCTGGAATTGGACGCTGTTCGGGACGCTGTTCGGCGAATCTTGCCGACGGCACGTCAACCATTGCATTCGGGCTTCGTTAACTGGGAGAAGCGTTCCGCTTCACGCCACTTCAGGAGGGATGGTCATGTTGAACAAATTTGTTTTCGCTGCGATCGCGGGCATGTTTGCAGTGGGCATGGCGCACGCCCAAGCTTCGGCGTCCACGGCCGCCAGCTCCGCATCGCCGATGGGCGGCTGTGAAGCCAAAGCGGTCGGCAAGAACGGCAAGCCGCTGGCCGGCGCCGCCAAATCGTCGTTCATGAAGAAATGTCAGGCCGATGCGATGAAATCGGCCAAGGGTGCATGCGAATCCAAGGCCGTCGGCTCCAACGGCAAGCCTCTGGCTGGCGCGGCCAAGGCTTCGTTCGTGAAAAAGTGCGAGGCCGACGCAGCGAAGTAACGCGTTGAAGTCACGCAGCGAACCGGAGCAGTTCGGTTCGCTGCAGCGGCTTGCGCTGCGGGCGCACGGGAGCGAACCCGGTCGAGCTCGAACGAGCCCGCACCCGTGCGTTGCCTTCTATTCGAAGGGCTAGCCGACGCTCGGCTCGCCTTCGCCCGGCCGCTTGCCCGGCTTGTCGGCCGGCGACTGCCGACGCGATTTGTCGTCGCGCTCCGGCATGCGGCTGCGCGTATTGTCGCTATGATGGGCCGGCTTCGGCTGTTCGGCCATTCGTTGCGAATCGTCGGTGCTGCGGTTCATGTTCGCCCCCCACGGTCGTTGCATTGACCCACCTTTGCCGCAAGAAATGGGCCGGCTTGAACGACTGCCCGTGCCTCTTTGCCCCTCCTCACTTCTCGCCCGGCTGCCGCGGCTGCGCTTGTGGAAGCGTCATCCAACCCTCGTTTTCCCGCATCGCGAAAAATGTAACGAGCCCTTAGCTTTCGCCGAGCGCCGCCGACAACCAGATTGATGGCGCATTCCACGCACGAAGCGCGTTGGGATGCCGGTCGGATTTCATATTGAGGGCACGCATGTCCAGCCACGACATCATGCACGATGAGCGCACGCAGCTCACGAGCAAGAACAAGTTCGAACTTCTCCTGTTCCGCCTGGGCACCGCACGGCCGGGCACCGTGCCGGGGCTGTACGGCATCAACGTTTTCAAGGTTCGCGAGATCATCACGAACCGTGAAATCACGCCGATCGCCGGGGCGCCCGAAGCGGTGACAGGCGCGATCGATATTCGCGGCCAGATCATTCCGGTGATCGACCTGTGCCGCCTGACTGGCAATACGCCGTCGCGCGAGCCGAATATCCTGTTGATCACGGAGTTCGCGCGCACAACGCAAGCGTTCGCGGTCGAAGACGTCGACGACATCGTCCGCCTCGAGTGGAGCCAGGTGCACCCGGCCGAATGCGCGGGCGGCACGGGCTATATCACGAGCATTGCACGCTTCAACGGCGAATCGGGCGAGCTGCGTTTGGCTCAGGTGCTCGATGTCGAGCAAGTCATGCGCGACGTATTCCCCGAGCAGCATCGCGACGTGAACAAGGCGGAATTGAGCACCAGCGTGAACTACGCGGCTGGCGGCGGGAAGATTCTGGCGGCGGACGATTCAGCGTTCGCTCGCACGTTGCTCGATCAGGCGCTCACCGCTATCGGCGCACCGCATGTGATCGCCACTACGGGCGAGGAAGCATGGCAAATGCTGCTGCGCTACGCGGACGAGGCGGAAAAGGAGAAAGTGCCGGCCCGCGACAAGATCTCGCTCGTCATCACCGATCTGGAAATGCCCGAGATGGATGGGTTCATGCTCACGCGCCGGATCAAAGCGGACGAACGGCTGAAGCATATTCCGGTGATCATTCACTCGTCTCTGACGGGCTCCGCCAATGAGGCGCATGTCCGCAACGCGGGCGCGAATGGGTATGTGGCGAAGTTCGCGCCGAAGGAACTGTGCGACGCGATCAACGAGGCGCTGGCGTCTTAAGGACGTGCCGCTGTGGCGGTCGCGGTTGTTCCCTCGAGGAGATCGCGCCGCACGCACTTGCGGACTTCGCGGTGCGCACGCAAACGCCCCGAGCAGCGCGCGTCCGCGAGCGGCGATTAAAACGCCCGCCAGTCCTCGCCGGCCGTTTCGACGGCAGGCTGAGCGGCAGCCGCCGGTGCTTCAAGCGCCGGTTCGATAGCTTTCGACTTCTTGGGCTGGAGTGCCTGCCGCTTCAGCGGCGTCGCGGGTTTGACCGGAATGCGGGGCGCGGGGCGAGCAGATACCTTCGCCGGCGCGAACGCAGCAGCGTTCGTCGCGATGCGGAATGTGGACACCGCACGCCCGAGTTCCTTGCCCTGGTCTTCCAGCGACTGGGCGGACGCGGCGGCTTCCTCGACGAGCGCCGCGTTCTGCTGCGTCACCTGGTCCATCTGCGTGATAGCTTGATTGACCTGCTCGATACCTCGACTCTGTTCGTCCGACGCCGCGGCGATTTCGCCCATGATGTCCGTGACACGGCTGATCGCGACGGTCACTTCCGACATGGTTCGCCCAGCCTCCTCGACTTCCGTCATGCCGCCGCGAATTTTGTCGATCGATGCGCCGATGAGCTCCTTGATTTCCTTGGCCGCAGCCGACGAGCGTTGCGCGAGACTGCGCACTTCGCTGGCGACGACCGCGAAGCCCCGGCCCTGCTCTCCGGCGCGAGCGGCTTCGACGGCTGCGTTCAGCGCGAGAATGTTCGTCTGGAACGCGATGCCTTCGATGATGCCGGTGATCTCTCCGATTTTGCTCGAACTTTCATTGATGTCGCCCATCGTTGCGACCACGCGGCCGACCGCGTCGTTGCCTTTGTCTGCGACTTCCGACGCGTTGGAAGCAAGGCCGCTCGCCTGACGGGCGTTGTCGGCGTTCTGCTTCACTGTCGCCGTCAGCTCTTCCATGCTCGATGCCGTCTCCTCCAGCGAGGCGGCCTGCTGCTCCGTGCGCGAGGATAGATCGGCGTTGCCGGCGCGCACTTCGCCCGCGGCCACATTGATCGAATCGGTCGATGTCTTGATGAGAGAGATAACCGAGGCGAGCTTGCCTTGCATGCCGGAGAACGCGCGCATCAAGGCGCCGACTTCATCGGTCGCGTCGGAGTCGATCGAGCGCGTCAGGTCGCCGGCAGCGATCGCTTCGGCGTGTGCCACGGCCTCACGCAGCGGCAAGGCGACGAGCCGCGAGATCCACGTCGCAAAAATGAACGCGAGCGCGACCGCCAGCAAGGTGCCGCCGACCAGCACAACCTTGGTCTGCATCTGCAGCGAGTCGACCTCGGCCGCGCGCACCGAAAGCAACGACGACTCGTTGCCGGCGATCTCCGCCAGCGTCGCGCGCATTGCATCCATTTGTGCCTTGCCCGTATCGGCCTTGAATGAATCGATGAACTGATCCATCGTCATGCTGGCCGACACCACCGATTTGCGCTTCGTGAGCAATGCGTCGGCGAAGCTCGATGCCCATTGCGACTCCTGAGCTTCCAGCTTGCGCAGGCGTTCTTGTTGCTGCGGGTTGTCGCTCGTGAGATTGCGAATCGTCTCGAGGTGCTTTTTGAATGACTCGGTGCCGGTGCGGTACGGCTCGAGCATCGCCTCCTCACCGACGATCGCATAGCCGCGAAGGCCGGTTTCCATATTGACCAAGCTCTCGGTCAACGAGCGCGTCTCGTCGATCACCTGATACGTGTGGACGTTCCAGCTGTTGGCCTTCGTCACCGAAGAAAAAAACGAATAGAACGTGACACCCAGAATCACGAGGACGGCGATCACGATGCCGAACGTCGTGTAGAGCTTCCGGGCAATGGAAAGGTTTGCGACTTTCATTCGATCTCCGAAACACGGGTTGCTTTCAGTCTGTCATGCGTGGGGGGACGCATGTGCTGACGTAGCCGTATTACGGCGAACAATCGTCGTACTTTAGTCTCTGCGTGAGCTTTTCTTGTGGCCTGATAGCACATTCAGGAAATTCCGAGGGAAGGGACCTTTCTCACGGGGCTTCCCTTCCATGAAGGCAGCGGCTTTTTCTTCGTTATCTCGCTTTCGCAATGCCGTGCATATCGAAAGCGGAGCGCCAGTCGCAAAAGAAAGGGGCGCTGGAAAACGCTCCAGCGCCCCTCTGACATTCGTTCTGGTTACACCTTGCCGGATAAAGCTCAGCGGCAGATAAGCGCCCCCGTAACCTGAATAAAAACGATGCTCCGTAACCGAAATTAATGCCCCTCAGCACCGCATCACACGATGCCGCCCTCCCTCACTCGACCGTCACCGATTTCGCCAAATTCCGCGGCTTATCCACATCGGTCCCGCGCGCGCACGCCGTGTGATAAGCGAGCATCTGCAGCGGCACCACATGCAGAATCGGCGAGAGCATGCCGTAATGCTCGGGCATCCGAATCACGTGCATGCCTTCTTCGTTAACGATCTTCGTATCCGAATCGGCGAACACATAAAGCTGACCGCCTCGCGCGCGCACTTCTTGCATATTCGACTTCAGCTTTTCAAGCAGCGCATCGTTCGGCGCCACCGTTACGACAGGCATCGCTTCCGTCACAAGTGCGAGCGGCCCATGCTTCAATTCGCCGGCCGGATAAGCCTCGGCATGGATGTACGAGATTTCCTTGAGCTTGAGCGCGCCTTCGAGTGCGATCGGATAATGCAGTCCGCGCCCGAGGAACAACGCGTTCTCCTTGCGCGAAAACTCCTCCGACCAAGCGATGATCTGCGGCTCGAGCGCAAGCACGCTATTGAGCGCGGCCGGCAAGTGGCGCAGGTGCTTCACGTAATCCGCTTCCGTGGCCGCATCGACATGCCCGCGCACCTTGCCGAGCGTCACCGCCAACGTAAAGAGCCCGACGAGCTGCGTCGTGAACGCTTTCGTCGATGCCACACCGATCTCACGCCCCGCGTGCGTCAGGAATTGCATCTGCGTCAAACGCACCATCGCGCTTGTGCTGACATTGCACACCGCCAGCGTATGCCGATGCCCCAGCTCCTGCGCATGCTTGAGCGCAGCCAACGTATCGGCGGTCTCGCCCGATTGCGAGATCACCACAACAAGCGCCCTCGGATTCGGCACCGACTCGCGATAGCGATACTCGCTCGCAATCTCAACTTGCGTCGGGATCTTCGCGATCGATTCGAGCCAATACTTAGCCGTCAAGCCGGAGTAATAGCTTGTCCCGCAGGCAAGAATCAGAATGCTGTCGATTTCGTCGAACGCAGCGCGCGCCCCATCGCCGAACAGGTTCGGCTCAAACGAATCGGTTGCCGGGATCGTGTCGGAGATCGCGCGCGGCTGCTCGAAGATTTCCTTCTGCATGAAGTGCCGATACGGCCCCAACTCGACTGCGCCACCGTACGCCTGCACGGTGCGGATTTCACGCTCGGCAAGCTGGCCGTCGCGATCGGTAATCCGCACACCCTCGCACGTCAGCTCGCAGACATCGCCTTCTTCGAGGAACATGAACTGCTCCGTGCTGCCCGCCAGCGCCAGGGCATCCGACGCCAGGAAATTCTCGCCCTCTCCCACGCCGACAACGAGCGGCGAACCCTGCCGTGCGCCCACCACCGTATGCGGTTCGTCCTTGTGCACGACGGCGATCGCATAAGCACCGTGCAATTGCTTCACGGCCGCGCAAACCGCGTCGTACAAGCTGCCGCGGTACAGGCTGTGAACCAGGTGCGCGATGACTTCGGTGTCTGTCTGCGAAACGAATTCGTAGCCCTTGCCACGCAGCATTTCGCGCAACGATTCGAAGTTCTCGATGATGCCGTTGTGCACGAGCGCGACCGCATCGCACGAGAAGATCGGGTGTGCGTTATCGGTGACGGGTGCACCGTGCGTGGCCCAGCGCGTGTGCGCGATACCCGTCACGCCTTCGAGGTGCCCTTCCTGCACTTGCGCGTCGAGATCGGCCACGCGCGCGACGCTGCGCGCACGGCGCGGCGCGCCGTTCGTGAGCACGGCCACCCCGCACGAATCGTAGCCGCGGTACTCGAGGCGGCGTAGTCCTTCGACGAGGACGGGAACGATATTACGCTGCGCTACCGCGCCGACGATGCCACACATGGGGAGTTTTCCTTTCGCAAGTCCTGCTTCGTTCTTCAATTGTGCGGCGCACTCGCCTCCGCGTCCGTGCGGCAGCGAGCGCGGCGCCATCGCCGCGCCACTCGATGCTTCTCAACGCTTGTTCTTCACCGGGCGGACGTAGCCGTCGCGCGTCACTTGCGTTTTTTCGTTGAGCACGAGCGCCCCTTCAGGCACGTCCTTCCATACCGTCGTACCCGCCGCGATCGTCACGCCGCGGCCGACGCGCACCGGCGCCACCAGCTGCGTGTCCGAGCCGACGAACACGTCGTCCTCGATCACCGTGCGATGCTTGTTCGCGCCGTCGTAGTTGCAGGTGATGGTGCCCGCCCCCACATTCACGCGCGCGCCGATGTCAGCATCGCCGATATAGGTGAGATGGTTCGCCTTCGCACCCTCGCCCAGCGTCGCATTCTTCACTTCGACAAAATTGCCGACGTGCGATTGCTCGCCCAGCACCGCACCGGGCCGCAGCCGCGCATACGGCCCGAGCACGGCATTCGCCCCCACCTGCGCCCCTTCGATATGCGTGAACGCATCGATGCGCGTTCCGGCGCCGATCGTCGCATCGCGCAGCACGCAGTTCGGGCCGATCGTGACGCCATCCGCCAAGGTCACGTTGCCTTCGAACACGCAATTGACGTCGATCGACACGTCCCGCCCGCACGTAAGCGCGCCGCGCACGTCCAAGCGAGCGGGATCGATGATCGTCACGCCCGCGGTGAGCAGCGCGTCGGCGAGGTTGCGCTGATGAATCCGCTCGAGTTCGGCCAACTGGGCCTTGCTGTTCACGCCGAGCGTTTCCCATTCGTCGTCGGGCTGCGTCGTCACGACGTCGAAGCCTGCTTCGATCGCATGTTCGACGACGTCGGTCAGGTAGTACTCGCCTTGCGCGTTGTCGTTGCGCAGCGCGCCCAGCCACATCGCCAATTGAGCGGTAGGCGTCACAACGATGCCCGTGTTGATTTCGGCGATGCGCAACTCGTCCGGCGATGCGTCCTTCTGTTCGACGATGCGCGTCACATAGCCGCCCGCGTCGCGCACGATTCGGCCGTAGCCGGTCGGATTGTCAAGCGTCACCGTGAGAATGCCGTAGCGGCCTTCGACAGCGGCATCGGCCAGGCGCTTGAGCGTCGACGGTCTCGTGAGCGGGACGTCGCCGTAGAGCACGAGCGTGGGATGGGCGGGATCGAGCAAGGGCAGCGCCTGTTGCACCGCGTGCCCCGTTCCGAGCTGTTCCGCCTGAAGCGCAAAGGCGACGTCCGGCGCCGCCACGGCTTCGCGGACGGCATCGGCACCATGTCCGACCACAACGACGATCCGCGCGGGATCGAGCGCGCGCGCCGTATCGATGACGTGCGAGAGCAGCGGCCGGCCAGCCAGCCGGTGGAGCACCTTGGGCAGCGCGGAGCGCATCCGCTTGCCGGTGCCTGCAGCCAATATGACGATGTTCATGGCATCGGCGAAAAATAGGGATACAAAGGCCGCGATTTTATCATGCGGCCGACCGCCGAAAGGCCCCGGGACAAGGCGCCCAGTCCCTCGCCCGGCCGGCCGGTTTTCATGCCCGCACAGCGTTACAGATCGTCAAACTGAACGAACGAAATCGTCTGCCCGTTGCGCGACTCGCCGTCCTCGCCTGTCTCTGAACTCGTGCACGGCTCGTCGTCGAACGCGATGTCGCCGAGCGGATCGGCTTGCCCCGTCGCACGCAACCCCGCGAATGGAAACAGCTTGGGATCCATCAGATGCGACGGCACGACGTTCGACAATGCGTTGAACATGTTCTCGACACGTCCCGGGAAACGCTTGTCCCAATCGCGAATCAGCGCCTTCATTTCCGCACGTTTCAGGTTCGGCTGGCTACCGCACAGGTTGCACGGAATGATCGGGAACGCACGCAATTGCGCGTATTTCTCGAGATCCACTTCCTTCACGTAGGCCAGCGGCCGGATCACGATGTTCTTGCCGTCGTCCGATTGCAGCTTCGGCGGCATGCCCTTGAGCTTGCCGCCGTAGAACAGGTTCAACAGCATCGTCTGCAGGATGTCGTCGCGGTGGTGGCCCAGCGCAATCTTCGTGGCGCCGAGTTCGCCGGCGACGCGATAGAGAATGCCCCGCCGCAGCCGCGAGCAAAGCGAGCACGTCGTTTTGCCCTCGGGCACGAGACGCTTGACGATGCTGTAGGTGTCCTGATTCTCGATGTGAAACGGCACGCCCACCTGTTTGAGGTAGTCGGGCAATACGTGTTCGGGAAAACCGGGTTGCTTTTGGTCGAGGTTGACGGCGACGATATCGAAATCGATCGGCGCGCGTTCGCGCAATCGCAACAGGATGTCGAGCATCGCATAGCTGTCCTTGCCGCCCGACATGCAGACCATGACCTTGTCGCCTTCTTCGATCATGTTGAAATCGCCGATCGCCTGACCGACGAGCCGAGCCAGCCGCTTGAACAGCTTGTTGTTCTCGTACGCTTCCTTCTGCTCGCGGCGCGTGAGTGCCGGGCGCTCGCCCGCTTCGCCGGGCACCTCGCCCTGCAGCGCCTGCACCGGTGCGATGGACGGATCGGAGCCGGTGGCCGCACCATCGGGCGCGATTTTCTCGGGCGCGTTCATACCGTTTCCTCTTTGATGCGAAACACTTCGACGCCCACGGCGTCGCAATCCGGGTAGACGTCCGGCTTCTCCGTCGATACCGATACACCGCGCACGCGCGGATGTTCGAGCATCATGGCGGCGATGTCGTCGCACAGCGTCTCTTGCAGGTGGATGTGCCCCTTGCCGACGCGGCGCGCGATCGTCGCCCGCATGAAGTCGTAATCGACCACCTCATCGAGCTTGTCCTCGAGCGGCGTCGTTTGCGCCAGCGGCACGAACAGTTCGACGTTGATGACGACGCGCTGCTCCCCACGCTTTTCGAAGTCGTGTACGCCGATGTTGATATAGACCTCGTAATTGCGCAGGAACAGCCTGCGGCAGTCGGCGAGCCGGGGATGCAAGAGAGCGGCAACCATGTTCGTTCCAAATCAAAATATGCGCAAAATATGCGCTGCCTCAGCGCGGAGGGCCCTTTTTGTCCCTGGGCCTGGGCCGGGCCGACGTGCGCGCAGCGAGCGCGGCGTGCGTCAGCGCGTCAAAAACATCACGTCGCGCGGCAGCGGCACCAGGTGCTGTCCGCCGTCGACGACCAGCGTCGTGCCCGTCACCCCGCTCGCTTCGGCCAAATAGCAGGCCGCCGCAACGACATCGTCGGGGGTCGATGCTCGGCCGAGCGGCGTCACCCGGTGCGCCTGCGCGAACTCGTCGGGCGTTTGATCGGCCGACTGCAGCGTCAGCCCCGGAGCAATGCCTACGACGCGCACCTTGGGTGCCAGCGCCTGCGCGAGCGTCACTGTGGCCGTTTGCAGTGCCGCCTTTGACAACGTGTACGACAGGTAGTCCGGATTCAGGTTATACAGCTTCTGATCGAGCACGTTGATGACGACGCCACGCAAGCTTTCGTCCTCGTTCGCCGCATCGGGCGTGGCCTCGTACAGCGTGCGTGCCAGCACGAGCGGCGCCCCGACATTCACCGCCATGTGCGCAAGCAGCGTCTCGTAGCCGGCATCGCCCGCCGTATCTTCGACGAAGCGCGATGCGTTGTTGACGATGCACGCGGGCCGCCCCAGCGCCTGCGTGCACGCCGTCACGAGGCCCGCGACGTCGCGCTCGACCGCCAGATCGGCGGCCAGCGCCACAGCGCGGCGGCCCAGTGCGCGAATCTGCGCGACGACCGTATCGGCCTCGGCGCGCGACGCTCCGTAATGGACGGCGACATCCCACCCTTTGGCCGCGAAGCCGAGCGCGAGTGCGCGCCCGATGCGCCGCGCCGCGCCCGTCACGAGCACGACGCGTGGAGGCGCCGCTTGAGGGGCGCCAGCGTCAGGGCGAGGATCGGCGGGAACGGTCATTTACAATGCGGGAATGAATCGAAATGCTCACGAACCCGCTAGTTTACCCGGTCCGGCCGCCGATGCGCTCGGCGCCAGTGCCAAACTCGCCGCGCACATCCGCGAGGCGATTGCAGCCGGCGGCGGCTGGCTGCCGTTCGACCGCTATATGGAGCTTGCGCTCTATACGCCCGGGCTCGGCTATTACAGCGGCGGCGCACGGAAATTCGGCCGGCGTGCCGACGACGGCAGCGATTTCATCACGGCGCCCGAACTCTCGCCGCTGTTTGCGCGCACGCTCGCGCGCGCGCTGGCCCAGGCGCTCGACGCAAGCGGCACACGGCAGGTGATGGAATTCGGCGCCGGCACGGGCCGGCTCGCGGCCGGCATCCTGGCGGCATTCGAGGCGTTCGGTACGCCGCTCGATCGCTACACGATCGTCGATTTGTCCGGCGAGTTGCGCGAGCGTCAGCGTGAGACGATCGAAACGCTCGGCGGTACGCTGGCTTCGCGCGTTCGCTGGCTCGATGCGCTGCCCGAGCAATTCGAGGGCGTGATCATCGGCAACGAGGTGCTCGATGCCATGCCGGTCCAGCTCTATGCACGCACAGGCGGTATCTGGCACGCGCGCGGGGTGGGTCTCGATGAAACCGGCGCATTGCGTTTCGAAGCCCGGGGCCTCGATGCGCCTTCCGTGTCGCTATCGAAAGAGGATGCCGCGTTGCTTGCGCAGTTGGACGCGGAGGTCGATTCCGATGTCGGCTACGTCGCCGAAACGCACTCGGCCGGGGCGGCGTTTACGAGCACCGTCTGCTCGATGCTGGCGCGTGGCGCGGCGATTTTTATCGATTACGGCTTCCCGCGCGGCGAGTACTACCATCCGCAGCGTACGGAGGGCACGCTGATGTGCCACTACCGGCATCATGCGCACGGCGATCCTTTCCTGAATCCAGGGTTGCAAGACATCACGGCCCACGTCGAATTCACGCGCATCGCGGAAGCCGGTGTCGAAACGGGGGCGGATCTGCTCGGCTATACGTCGCAGGCGCGCTTTTTGATGAACGCCGGCATAACGGACGTTTTATCGGAAATCGATCCGGCGGATACGACGCACTTTCTTCCTGCGGCCAACGCTGTGCAGAAGCTGCTGTCGGAGGCGGAAATGGGCGAACTGTTCAAAGTGATCGCGTTCTCGCGCGGCATCGACGGGACGCTCGATGCTTTTGCGCGCGGGGATCGGACGCATACGCTGTAATCGTATTCGCTTTACGCTTGCGCAAGACTCATCGCTTCAGCGAGATCAAAGCGCCTGTCAGGACGCTCGCTCGACCATGAACGGCGAGCGGCCCGCGGTATGCCCGATGCGCCCGATGCGCCCGATGTGCCCGATGTGCCCGATGTGCCCGATGTGCCCGATGCTCCCGATACGCGAGATACGCCCGATAGGCTTACTCGCTTCCAGCGCCAATCGCCTCCGCTACCGCCTTCGCCCGCGCCCGATGCACGGCATCCTTGATTTTCGCGGGATCGTCCTTGAACGCCTGCGCCACCGCGCCCGCATCCACACCGCGCGCCGCCACCAGCGCCACGCGCAACCGTTCCGCCTGCGGATATTCACGCGCCTCGAACCCGAGCCGCCCACGCGCATCCGCTTCGCAAGCCTGTAACGCTTCGGCGAAGCGAGCCGGCTTGCGCAGCGCATCGCACCGCTCGAACAACCGAACGAGCGCCGGCGCCCCCATCTCCATCACGCGATGAATGTTGCCGTGCTCGCGCGCGACGAGCACGGCCAGATCTCGGCACTCGTTCGGCACCCGCAAGCGCTCGCACATCGGCCGCAGCAAATCGACGCTGCGCGTTTCGTGCCCGATGTGGCGAGGCAAGATGTCCTCGGGGGTGGTCGCCTTGCCGAGATCGTGCGTCAACGCGGCGAAGCGCACCGTCAACGCATAGCGGCGCGCCGCCGTGTAATCGACGACCATCATGACGTGCACGCCGGTATCGACTTCGGGATGGTAATCGGCGCGTTGCGGCACGCCGAACAGCGCGTCGATTTCAGGCAGCACGCGCACCAACGCGCCGCATTCGCGCAACGCAGCGAACATCCGCGACGGCTTGGCTTCCATCAATCCACGCGAAATTTCCTGCCAGACGCGCTCCGGCACGAGCGCGTCCACCTCGCCCGCATCCGTCATCGTCCGCATCAGGGCCAACGTCTCGCGCGCAACCTCGAAATCGTGAAAGCGCGCGGCGAAGCGTGCCACTCGCAAGATGCGCACGGGATCTTCGACGAAGGCTTGGCCCACGTGCCTGAAGCAACGCGCTTGCAAATCGGCCTGTCCACCGAACGGATCGATAACGGGCCCGATCAGGTCGCCGTCGGGCCGCACTTCGCGGGCCATCGCGTTGATCGTCAGATCGCGCCGGGCCAAATCCTCTTCGAGCGTGACGTCGGGCGCGTAGTAGAACTGAAACCCGTGATAACCGGCCGCCGTTTTACGTTCCGTGCGCGCAAGCGCGTACTCCTCCTGCGTCTCCGGATGCAGGAACACTGGAAAATCCTTGCCGACCGGACGATAGCCCTGCGCCACCATCTGCTCGGGGGTGGCGCCCACGACGACGTAATCGCGGTCGGATACCGGTACGCCGAGCAACGCATCGCGGATCGCACCGCCCACTGCGTAGATCTTCATGCGTCGTCGTCGAGCTCGGCAAGCCGGTGCGTTTCACGCCGTGCATCGTCGAACCACTCACGCACGGCAGGCACCGCGCTCACGTGCTTCATATAAGCCCGCGCCGCCTCAGACAGCGGCGGTGCATATGTGATGAACCGGGACACGACGGGCGCATACATCGCATCGGCGGCGCAAAACGTCGCGCCGAACAAGAACGGGCCGCCGTAGCGCGTCAGGCATTCACTCCAGATGGCGTCGATGCGCGCGATGTCGGCGAGCGTGCCCGGTGTCGCGCCCTTGCCGGCCCGCTGGGCACGAACGTTCATCGACATGTTCGTACGCAGCTCGGCGAAACCGGCATGCATCTCACTCGAGATCGCGCGGGCATGCGCACGCGCAGCGGGATCGCTCGGCCATACGTGATGCTGCGGGAAGCGTTCGGCAAGCGTCTCCAGAATCGCGAGCGTTTCCCAAATCGATTGACCGTCGTCGGTGACGAGGCACGGCACTTTGCCCGAAGGCGAGTGCTCGAGGATGCGCGCGGTCGTGTCCGGCTCCCTGAGCGGCACGATCACTTCCTCGAACGCGATGCCCATTTGTTTCAACATGACCCATGGCCGCATCGACCACGAGGAGTAGTTCTTGTCACCGATGATGAGTTTCATGCGCCACCGTGCGAAGCGTGGATTGGTCGGAACATCGTGGAGAACGGCAATAGTGCCACGAGCAGGCGATCGATGCTTGGCTACGTCACGCTACGGGCCGCCGCTTCAGCGCCCCGCCGTGGCGCGAAATACGCTGAAGCGCGAACGCAGCGACGCGTCGTTCAGATACGTGGGTGCGATCGCTTCGATCGCAACGGGTTCGAGGTCCAACTCAGGCGCCAGCGGGCCGCTCAGAACCGCATCGCGCGACATCGAATCGAGATTGTCGCGCGTGATGAGCGGTTCGCCCGGCAGCGTCTCGAACGTCAACGCCTGCATATAGGCGAGCGCGTCCGGCAGCCGCACGATGCGCGGGTGGCGGCCGATCATCTCGCCACACATGCGCACCAGCGCTTCAAGCGTATAGACAGCGGGGCCGCCAAGCTCGTAAGTGCGTCCATGCGCGGCATCGAGATCGAGCGTGCCGGCGATCGCCTTGGCCACATCGCCCACATAGACAGGCTGAAACCTCGCGTCAGGCTTGGCGAGCGGCAGCACGGGGAACAGGCGCGCGAGCGCCGCGAACGTATTGAGAAAGCGGTCTTCCGGGCCGAAGACCACCGACGGGCGAATGATGGTGGTGGCAAGCTGAGCGGCCGCCAGAACGGCTTTTTCGCCGTCGGCCTTCGAGCGCAGGTACATGCTCGGGCCGTTCGAATCGGCGTTGATGGCGCTCAATTGAACGAGCCGATGAACCCCTTTGCCTTCACAGGCCGCCGCGATCCTTGCCGGCAGTTCGACGTGCAGCCTGGCGAACTCCGGCCCGTACGGATCGCCGCGCCGGCCGTGGAGCGTGCCCACGAGATTGACGACGGCATCGACGCCTTCGATGAATCGCGCCAGCTCGACCGAATCGAACAGGTCGAGCTCGATCACATCGAGCGGCAGCATGGTGAGGTGCGCGGCATGACTGCGCCGGCGCGTGCCGACGCGCACGCTTTTGCCCGCCGCGACGAGCACGTTGGCCAGATGACTGCCAATGAAGCCGGAACCGCCGATCAATGCAATGGATGGGTGCCGCATTTTCGACTCCCTGCGGGCCGCCGCTACAGCGCTGCCCGCATACGCGCGCATCGTGGGCGCCACCCGGCGCCCACGGCCTGCCTCATTGCGCTTGAGGCAGGATGACGCCGAGCCGCTCCTTCAGCGATTGCGGGCGGCCTTCGAACAGCGCCGCGTAGTAGACCGTATTCGACAGCACGTTCTTGACGTAATCGCGAGTCTCGTTGAACGGGATCGTTTCTGCAAAAATCGCGCCTTCGACGGGACGCTGCAACGCCGCTTGCCATTGGCGCGGGCGGCCGGGCCCCGCGTTGTAGCCGGCCGTGGCGAGCACCGCCGAACCGTCGAATTGATTGTAGATCATCGACAAATACGTCGTACCGAGCAAAATGTTCGTATCCATGTCGTTCATTTGCCCAGGGGACAGCGGCCCGATCCCGATCTTGCGCGCGACCATCTTTGCGGTGCCGGGCATCAGTTGCATCAAGCCGCCCGCGCCCACCTCCGATTGCGCGTTGATAATGAAGCGCGACTCCTGCCGAATAAGCCCATACGCCCATTCGACGTCAAGGCCCGTCGACTTCGCATCCCGTTCCACGATGTCGCGGAACGGCGACAGGTAGCGCAGCGAGAAATCGTGCTCGGCTTGCGTCCGGTCGGCCGTATTGACCGTACGATCGTACAGTTCGATACGGCGCGCGTATTCGGCCACCGCCAGCAGTTGACGATCGGTCATGCCGCGCAGCGGCCAGTTCCACTCGCGGTTACCCTCGAGCCGCAAATTCAGCGCGTAGAAGCGGCGTGCCAGCTCGAAGCCCGGCGTCCGGCCCGCGGCTTCGACTTCGGCATCGGTCACGTCCGTCTTTGGCGGCACGGTGATCTTGCGGCCCAACGCCTCCGTGGCGAGCTGACCGTAAAAATCGAAGCCCGAGGCGATCCGCTCGAACTCGTGCGTCGCGAGCGCTTTATCTTCGGGGGCGCTGCTCTTCTCGAGCGCGCGCGCATGCCAATAGATCCAGGCCGGCTGCTTGCGCAGCGCGCCCGGCATCTGCTCGATCGACCAGCGCACCATCGTCCAATCGCCCGCGAGCAGCGCACTGCGCGTGCGCCACATATAGGCCGGATAGGACAGCGGGGCATTCGAGGACAGCCGGTACCAATCCACCGCCCCCGGCACTTCGCGGACAGCGCCCTGGTAGCCGATCGTGCCCCAGCCGATCGCGCGTTCGGCAAGCGACAGCGACGGTGCGATCGCCGCGAACGTGGCCGCGGCCGTGACGACGTCGTTGCGCGCCATCGTCGTCACCGCAAGCAGCGCCAGCGCGTGCGAAGCCGAATCGGGCCCGATCGCGCGCGCGAGGACGAGCGGCGGGGCGCTCGTCGCTTGATCGATGAGCGTCTGGTCGGGGCGCTGCGGCCCGAGCGCGTCGAACAGCCGGCTGCCGACGCTCGTCGCGTTTTGCTCGTAAGCGAGGCGGATCTGCTGCCAGACGTCGTCGTCGCCGAACTGATGATTCATGGCCAGCGCGGTGATCAGATCGACACAGCCGTCGCCGTAGTACTTCGGCTCGACAAGCAACGCGCGCGCCGCTTCCGCGACGTTCTCGCCATGCGCGGCACGCGATTCGAGCGCGTAGCACTTCACCTGCGTGTCGTCGTTCAGCACAAAGCGGGGATACTGCGCGTCGAAATTGCGCCAGTCGTGGCGTGCGCCGAGGACAACCAGGTAATCGTTGCGCAGGCGATCCGCGATCGCTTCGCCGTCGTGACGCTGCAAGAACGACAGCACCGGCTGATCGGGTGCGTCGAGACGCGCGTGACCGCCGCTGTCGAACAGCTGCGGCCTCAGTTGAAAGTATTCGAGATACGACGGTGCGGGATAGTTCGGAATCATCGCCGCGAGCTGCACCGCGCGCGCCGGATCGTTGCCGAGCGCTGCCTGGCGCAAGCGCACGAAAATCTGGTCGTCCGTGGGCGCAGCGGTGGGGCGCGCGTGACGCCCGGCGGAGGCCGTACCGCAGGCGACGAGCGCAACGGCGGCGAGCGCGAGAGCGGCCGCGCGATATACTCGGACAAAGCGTTTTGACATCGTGGTTCGAGGAGCGAAATTCGGAGAGAAAATTGAGCGAAAGCATAGCACGCAACCCCTCTTCGGAATCGAAAGCCGAGCTGCGAAAACGCTTGCTGCAAGCGCGTGGCGACGTGCAATTACAGAGCCGCGCCGATGCCGCCCTCGCCGTCCATTTGCGCGAGGTTCTGACGCGCTACAGGCCCCACACCGTGGGGTTTTATTGGCCGCTTGCAGGCGAGTTCGATGCGCGCGCAATCATCGGCGAATGGCTGGCGCACGATACGCGGCGGCAAGCCGCACTGCCGATCGTCGCCATGAAGGGCCATGCGCTGAGATTTCACGCCTGGACGCCGGACACACCCATGCGCATCGGCCACCATCGCATCCCGGAGCCGGAGCAAACACCGGCAATCGTGCCGGATCTGCTGCTCGTGCCCTGCGTAGGATTCGACGACGACGGCTATCGGCTCGGCTATGGCGGCGGCTATTACGATCGCACGCTGGCGGGCTGGCCGGGCATGGCCAGACCGGTGACCGTCGGAATTGCTTACGAAGCCTGCCGTGCGGTATTGCCGCGCGAGGCGCACGACGTTCCGCTCGACGCGATCGTCACCGATACCGGGCTATTCGCGAGCCCGCGTGGAATCGAAGCGCCATAGCCGGCGCCAGCCAGCGCCGCGGCGGTGCAACGCCAGCGCTGAAGGAATCGGCACTCAATAGGAAAAGGGCTGACGGGCTGACGGCTTGACGCGCCAAAAGCAGATTCAGAGTGACGTAGCCGCGCGGGCCGCCGTATCGTACAAGCCGGACGCGTTACGCATAAGCTGAGCGGCCTCGCCGATCTGCTCGTTGGCGAGCCCGCTTTCCTTGAGCGCCGCGATGAGACAGCTTTCTCTGACTTCGCGATACTTGTTGCATAACTCGCGCCCCGCCTGGGTGGCCGAGAAAAAGACTTCCTTGCCGGTCTTTTCGCTTTTTACATACCCTCTACTCACGAGCTTCTTCAACGCGTAGGTGGCGACGTGGGTGTCCTCGATATTGAGCACGAAACAAATGTCGGCGAGCTTCTTTTTGCGTTCGCGGTGACCGACGTGATGGAGCAGCGAGACTTCGATGGCCGTCATGTCCTTGGCCCCGGCCGCCGACATGCATCGGACCATCCAGCGGTTGAAGGCATTGCTCGCCATGATCAGACCGTATTCGAATTCCGAGAGCTCGACGCTTGTCTCTGAGACGAGGTGTTCCGAAGAAACGATCTTGGTGGGATGACGCGACATGGCGGGGACCAGGCAGACTAAAGATGAAAGAATGAGTCCGCGCAGTGTACGCCGCCCATCGGGTGTCCAGCACTAGCAGAAACGCTTATGGGTAAAATGTCGATAATTTATCGATAATACCTCCTGACAGAACCCCTACACCGAGCGGATTTCCGCGCCGGCCAAGGTTGCAGATGACAGAACCTCGAATCTATCCGTTCGGCGACAGCGCACTTGTCTGCGAGGCACCCGCGCCCGCGACGCTCGAATGCCAGCAGCGCATCTGGGCGCTCGCCCAGGTGGTGCGCCAATGGGCCCATGTCGTCGAGGTCGTGCCGGGCATGAACAATCTGACGATCGTCTTCGATCCCATGTCGGCGGATCTGGAATCGCGCGCCGCCGAGCTCTCGCTTGCATGGGCCAAGGCCGTGGGCGTGCGCTCATCCACCCGCCAGGTGGACATTCCCGTGCGCTATGGCGGAGAAGACGGCCCCGATCTGCAGATCGTGGCAGACCATACGGGGCTGACGGTCGAGGAAGTCGTTCGGCGTCACTCGGGCGCCGAGTACATCGTCTTTTTTGTCGGTTTCCAGCCGGGGTTCGCCTATCTGGGCAGTCTCGACGCATCGCTCCATACGCCGCGGCGTGCGATCCCTCGCCTGGAAGTGCCGGCCGGTTCGGTCGGCATCGGTGGCGCGCAAACGGGCATCTACCCGGCCGCCTCACCCGGCGGCTGGCAGTTGATCGGGCGCACGCCCTCGGTGCTGTTCGATCCGATGCGCGATCCGCCCACCTTGCTGCAACCCGGCGATTGTGTCCGCTTTACCGTCCTGGAGATCGTTCGATGATCGACGTACTGCGCGCCGGCGTGCTGTCCTCGGTGCAGGACCTTGGCCGCGCCGGATACCGGCACCTCGGCGTTGCTCAAGCCGGAGCACTCGATACGCTTGCGCTCGACGTCGGCAACCGGCTCGTCGGCAACACGCCGCAGGCGGCCGCGATCGAGGTGACCGTCGGTCCCGTCGCACTGCGATTCGCCCGGGCGACGCGCATCGCCATCACAGGCGCGCAATTCGGCGCGACGTTGGACGGGGAGCCCGTGCATACCTGGTGGAGCCTGCCGGTTCGGGCGGGTCAGGAATTGGTCCTGCAGGGGCCGGCGCGGGGCATGCGCGGCTATGTCTGCGTGCGCGGCGGGATCGACGTCGTCCCCGTGCTCGGCTCGCGCAGTACCGATCTCGCGGCCCGCTTCGGCGGGCTCGGCGGCCGCAAGCTGCGTGACGGCGACCGGCTGCCGATCGGGCACTGCGAGCCGGCGCAAGCGAAGGCGACGGCGGACGACGCGCCCGCCTTCGGCGTCAAGGCGCCGCAGTGGTGCCGATTCGCGCAGGCGGCGCACGAACCGCAGCGGCGCGGCAAGCATGCTGCCGGGGCCGAACGCGGCGAAGTGATCCGCGTGCTGCGAGGCCCCGAATACGACTTGTTCAGCGAGGCGGCACGCTCGGCGTTGTGGTCGGACGAATGGCGCGTCACGCCGAACAGCAATCGGATGGGCTACCGGCTCGAGGGGACGGCGCTCGAACGCGAGCAAGCCAGCGAGCTGCTTTCCCACGCGGTGTTGCCCGGCACGATCCAGGTGCCCGGCAACGGCCAACCGATCGTCCTGATGAGCGATGCGCAGACGACGGGCGGCTATCCGCGGATCGGCGTCGTCATCGCCGCCGATTTATGGAAACTCGCGCAGGTGCGGCTGGGCACGGCGGTGCGCTTCGTGCGGACGACCCGCGAGGAAGCGCGCCATGCGCTCATCGAGGAACGCGCGTATCTGCGGCAGATCGATGCCGCGATCGCCATGCATGAAGAGCGGATGCAACGTCAGTCGCGCGCCGCTTGAAGGTCTTGTAACGAGGTAGTCATGAATATCGATTTGAACGCCGATCTCGGCGAAGGCGGAGACGCCGATGAAGCGCTGCTCGGTCTCGTCAGCTCGGCGAACATCGCCTGCGGCTGGCATGCCGGTGGCGCCAACGCGATGCGCGATTGCGTGCGGCTTGCCGTGCAGCGCGGCGTGGCGATCGGTGCTCATCCCAGCTTTCACGATCCGGCCAACTTCGGGCGCAAGGAAATGCATCTGCCGCCCGATGACATCTATGCCGGCATTCTTTATCAGCTTGGCGCGCTGTCGGCCATCGCCCAGGCGGAAGGCGTCCGTGTCGCGCACTTGAAGCCGCACGGGGCGCTCTATAACCAGGCCGCGCGCGATCCCGCGATCGCCGAGGCGATTATCTCGGCCGTGCATGACTTCGATCCGTCGGTGGCCGTGTTCGGCTTGGCCAATAGCCGTTTCATCTCGATGGCGCGTGAAGCGGGGCTCGTTGCCGTTGAAGAGGGGTTCGCCGATCGCGGCTACCGTGCCGACGGATCGCTGGTACCGCGCAACGAACCGGGCGCGCTGATCGAAGACGACGATGAAATGCTCGCGCACGTGCTCTCGATGGTGCGCGAGAAGCGAGTGCGCGCGGTAACGGGCGGCTGGGTGCCGCTCGATGTCCGCACGCTGTGCCTGCACGGAGATGGACCGCATGCGCTCGCGTTCGCGCAGAAGCTGCGCAGCACGCTCGTAGCGAACGGGGTGGATGTGCAGGCTGCGTCGGGGCTGCGGCATTGATGGAGTCGGACGTGGGCGAGGAGGCGGCTCTCAGCGCCGCTCGAACTGCCGACAAGAACACCGTCATCAAGGTGCAAGCGCCGACCGGTGTACTGCAGGTGATTAAGGACCCGACGCCACCGTTCGATGAAGCTCTGACAGATCACGCGCCTGCTCTTTAATGTCATGACATTTGATCATACGGGTGCCGCTGCATTCTTCGTTTAAAGGCGACCATGCCGATCGCAATCGTCCCGGCTGCACCGACAGCGGCAGCCATCGTCAGTGTCTGGGAGTAGCCCATCGCACCACCCACGAGACTGCCGCCGAGATAAATAAACGGATGAACCCCGCTCGTAACGAATGTGTCGACCGCGACGACTTTGCCGATGTCCTTTTCAGGCGAAAGCGTCTGCATCGCTGTCGCCCAACCGGTCAGCCAAGAGGCTTCAACAACTCCCACGAACATCGCACCCAACACTGCCATCCAGCCGAATGCGCCCATGCCGAGTAGAGCCATTGCGCTGCAAAGAAAAAGTCCACACACGACCGCGAGCGCGGCCAGACGCCGATGCCCCGCCGCCAATACGGTCACAACGGATCCTACGCATGCGCCAAGTCCCGAAGCGGCCAAGCAGATGCCCCACATCGTGTCGCTGAACCGATCGCTCACCGCGTAGGGGGCCACCACAAGAAAAACTGGAAAACATAGAACATTGACGACAAATGTTGCGAAAAACCCGAGCAGCAATTCGCGATTACCGACAATGACCGCAATTCCGTCGAAAGTTTCGCATAGTGAGAACTGCTCATCAGCCGCGAACTTGCCTTTGTTGGGCACAAGGCCGGTGAAAATCGCGGCCGCGAAGAACGTCACGCCATCAATCAGCACGCCCCACACCGGGTCCCATACAATGATCAATACGCCAAGTGTCGCGGGAAAGACCACGGCGACGAAGTTGTCGAGAAAGTTCATTGCCCCATTGCCAGCGACCCATGCTTCCTTCGGCAGCAAATTGGCGAGCAACACCTGCGTGCATGGGCGCGAGATGCCGATGCCGATACCGAACACCAGATAAGCGAGCACCAAAGACCACGGCGGAGCGCCGGACACTATAAGCGCGGCGACTGCGATCTGCACCGCGCCTCGCGCGATATCCGTGGCTATCAACATGTGTTTGGGCGTCCCTCGATCCGCGACTACGCCGCCGACGATCGCGCCAATCACAGTGCCGACGCCCACTGCTGCCATTAGGAATCCAAAAACACCGGCGGTCAGCCCCGCATGAATAACAGCGAGAGGCAGGGCCGCGAGACAGACAGCATCGCCGGCCATCGATAATCCCTGACCCGTCAGCAACATCCGAAACGAAGAGACGCACAAGGCGTCGCGATATGGCGACATTCGCTGAGCAAAGGACGTGTCGCGTCTGAATGCGGACAACCATGCAAGCCGCCTCAACGTTCGCCTGCACCGCGTCCCGATACACATTCGGCGAGACACGACCGGTGAATCTCTCCCGCGCGCACCGCCGTCGTATGGTGCGCGGCTACTTTCCGTGCCGCGCTTTGTGTCATGTCCAACCAGCGCGGATCTCCGTCGGCGAACAAGCGTTGCACGGATGCGGCATCCTCCACTACGTGAAAGATGTCCGTTCCCCGATAATGCTCGCCCTCGTTGAACCCCAATGCAGCGAGTTGAGCACCGAGCGACGGGCGATCCGCGAGTACCAAGCACCCCGCCGCCATCGCCTCGAACACCTTTGCCACCAGGTAGTGGAAGATGGAACCGCACGCGAGCATCGCGGGATGCCGGCGCAACAATGACGCGTATCGCTCCCGACCCACGGCCGCCAATGCCTTGGCGTCGGCCTGCATTCCGTTCGCCCGATCCCCCGGATAACCGGGATATCCCGGGTGATCCACGACATGACAAACATCCGGCGACAGCTTCGCCGCGCAGAACTGGCGAAACGGATAGGGCCACGTGCGAGATCCCGAAAGCAAGATCCGGTCGGTACGGGGAGCGAATATCGGCGTGAAATAGGAAGCGGCCGCATGCGGCATCCACCGCACGTTCTTCGTTGTTTCCGGAAACCACTCCGCCACTTTCTGCGGATAGGCGGCGAGGATCGTTTCCGCCCAATCGAACGCGCGTTGTCGCTGCGCTCGGCGATGGGCGCTAAAACAATGAACGTCGTCGCAATATACGATGCGTCTGACGGTATCGGGCAGCGCGTCGAACGAGGCGGCGTGCCGCTCCAGAAGCTCGTAGCATTCCCATAGCAACGCCACACGCGCTCGGCGAACGGACGCCAGGAGTTCGTCGTCGTCGATGGCGCCGGCCACGATCAATTTCCAACCTAGCGCCGCCAGGTGTTGATGAATTTCATGAAATTCGCGGGAGATGTAGGTATTCCAACCCGGAGGCACGCAGAGAACGAGATCGCCCGTCGCGGCTACGCCATTTGATTCCATCGCGTTTATCCAGAATTGGTTCGAACATAGGGAAAGGCGACGGCCGCATTCAGTAAACGCACTGCCGCGATCACCGATCAGGGAGAAGACCCGGCAAAAATCGCATCGACTGAGGACCTTAAGCGATTTCCGGACCTCGTTCGAACAGATGCGAAAATTTCGGACGGATGGAAGGTCAGTCGCGGCGCGGTCCGCTTGTCAGTGCGATCAACGGCCCTCGAGCCGCCGAATGGGAACGGTCGATGCGCGCTCCCCGTACCCTCAACCCGCCTCAACCGCAAACCCCCGCTGCCGCAACAGCGCGAGCACGCCCTTCGGCCCGCCAAAATGCAACGCACCGATCGCCACGAAAATCGGCCGATTCGGTCCCGCGAGCGCCGTCATCCGCACGACAAACCGCCGGTTACGTTCGTAGACGATGCGGTT
>NZ_JBQCDN010000004.1:0-22816 GCF_051961175.1 Trinickia sp.
CGTCTTGCCGAGCGGCAGATTGCCGCCCTTGAAGAAGGCTTCTAGGGCATCGACGAGCTGGAGCTTGTTCTTCAGCGAGAGCTCGATGTTGATCCGCTCGATGCCGTCCGTGTACTCGCCCATGCGATTCAACGGAATGACGACGTCTTCGTTGATCTTAAAGGCGTTCGTGTGCTTGGCGATCGCGGCCGTGCGGCTGCGGTCGAGCCAGAATCGCTTGCGCGCCTCGGCGCTGACGGCGACGAAGCCCTCGCCGCTCTTGCCGTTGGCCATGCGAATGACCTCGGACGTGGCCGTGGCCACCGCATCGGCATCGTCGCCGACGATATCGCCGATCAGCACCATCTTCGGAAACGCATTGCGCTTGGACTTCGTCGCGTAGCCCACCGCGCGCAGATACCGCTCGTCGAGGTGCTCCAGGCCGGCAAGGATCGCGCCGCCCTGCTTGGACGTCTCGAACAGGTAGTCCTTGATTTCGACGATGCTCGGAATCGCATCGCGCGCCTGGCCGAAGAATTCAAGGCAGACGGTGCGCGTATGCGCCGGCATCTTGTGCAGCACCCAGCGCGCCGACGTAATGAGCCCGTCGCAGCCTTCCTTTTGCACGCCGGGCAGGCCCGCGAGGAATTTGTCGGTGACGTCCTTGCCCAGTCCTTCCTTGCGGAAGCGCCGACCTTCGATCGAGAGCGTTTCCGTGCGCAGCAGCCGCTCGCCTGGCGCGGCATCGCCGTCGAACCATTTCAGTTCGAAGCGGGCCACGTCGACATCGTGAATCTTGCCGCGGTTGTGCTCGAGCCGCGTGACTTCGAGCCAGTTGCCTTCCGGATCGACCATGCGCCACCAGGCGAGGTTATCCAGCGCGGTGCCCCACAGCACCGCCTTCTTGCCGCCCGCGTTCATCGCGACGTTGCCGCCGATGCACGAGGCGTCGAGCGAGGTCGGATCCACGGCGAACACATAGCCTGCGGCCTCGGCCGCTTCAGTCACACGGCGCGTGACGACGCCGGCGCCCGAGAAGATCGTCGCGACTTTGGCGGCCACACCCGGCAACTCGGTCAACTCCACGGCGCCGAGCTGTTCGAGCTTCTCCGTGTTGATCACGGCCGAGAACGGCGTGAGCGGAACCGCCCCGCCCGTGTAACCGGTGCCGCCCCCGCGCGGAATCACCGTCAGCCCGAGTTCAAAGCATGCCTTGATGATGCGTGCGATCTCAGCTTCGGTGTCGGGCGTCAGTACGACGAACGGATATTCGACGCGCCAATCGGTCGCATCGGTGACGTGCGAGACGCGGGACAGGCCGTCGAAGCGGATATTGTCCTTTTGCGTGCAACGCCCGAGCACCTTCGTTGCGCGGCGGCGCAGATCGGCCATCGCGGCGAACTCGGCCGCGAACGCCTCGACGGCACTCCGGGCGGCGGCCACGAGCATTTCCACGCGTGCCGCGCGCTCGCGGCCCGCTTCGTCGCCGTGCTCGGTCATATCGGCGCGACGGCGCTTCTCGATTTCGCTCAGGCGGTGATTCAGCGCCTCGATCAGCAGCGCGCGGCGCTTCGGATTGTCGAGCAAGTCGTCTTGCAGATACGGATTTCGGCGGACGACCCAGATATCGCCGAGCACTTCGTAGAGCATCCGGGCCGACCGGCCCGTGCGGCGCTCGGCGCGCAGCTCGTCCAGCGCCTTCCAGGCTTCGTCGCCAAGCAGGCGGATGACGATCTCGCGATCGGAAAACGACGTGTAGTTGTACGGAATCTCGCGCAAGCGCGGTTCGGTATCGGCGGCGACGGCAGCCGCGGCGCCGTGCGGATCGAAGACTTGAGGTGCGTTCATGGTCGGACGGATCGAGTGGCCGGCCAAAGCGTCGAACGACGTTTGGGCCGGCAATGCGCGTCACGCGCAATGAGTTCTGGAAACTGGGCGTCGGCAGCGAGGGCTTGCGGCGCGGGTAGGCGCCAGCAGCCAGCTCGCATCAGAAGGTCGCTAGCCGCACGATCGTGCGTGACGGGCATGCCGCTGCGCCGCGGGGCGCGCTTCCCGCGGGGCTGGGGTGAGAGAGGCGGTCCGTGGCTGCCAGCGCATTATCCGGTCCTGGTCTTAAAACGGAATTCTACCGCATCATCTCGATACGCGTTGCCCTGCAATACGAGACATCGCCCTCGCCGGCAGCGCCCATGCCAGCGCGCCCGCACGGGCCCGAAACCCTTTGCCGACCGGCCGTCCGGTCAATGTTCAATCACGCTCCACACGCCCGCAATTGCCCGCTCAAGGCCTGAAAAGCGGAGTCCGTTGGCGCTATCATTGATCTTTTCGCATTCCGCACCCGCCTCGCGAATTGTCGCGCGCCTACGCCATGTCCTCGTCTTCCCACGATTACCTCAAGAAAATCCTGACCGCCCGCGTCTATGACGTCGCTCACGAAACGGAGCTCGAACCGGCGCGGAATCTGTCGGCGCGTCTGTCGAATCACGTCTACCTGAAGCGCGAAGACAACCAGCCCGTCTTTTCCTTCAAACTGCGCGGTGCGTACAACAAGATGGTGCATATCGACGCCGATTCACGCTCGCGCGGCGTCATCACGGCGTCGGCCGGCAATCATGCCCAGGGCGTCGCCTATTCGGCCGCCCGGCTCGCGGTCAAAGCGGTGATCGTCGTGCCCATTACCACGCCGCAGGTGAAAGTCGATGCCGTGCGGGCACACGGCGGGCCCACGGTCGAAGTCGTCCAGGCCGGGGAATCGTACAGCGACGCCTATGCCCATGCGCTCGAGCTGCAAAAGGCGCGCGGCCTCACGTTCGTGCATCCATTCGACGATCCGTACGTCATCGCGGGTCAAGGCACCGTCGCGATGGAGATCCTGAGCCAGCATCAGGCCCCCATTCACGCGATCTTCGTACCGATCGGCGGCGGCGGGCTCGCAGCCGGAGTAGGTGCCTATGTGAAAGCCGTGCGACCCGACATCAAAGTCATCGGCGTACAAACTGAAGATTCCTGCGCGATGGCCCGCTCGATCAAAGCCGGCGAGCGCGTCACGCTGCCCGAAGTGGGTTTGTTCTCCGACGGCACGGCGGTGAAGCTCGTGGGCGAGGAAACGTTCCGGCTGTGCCGTCAGTATCTCGACGATGTCATCACGGTGAATACCGACGCACTGTGCGCCGCGATCAAGGACGTCTTCCAGGACACGCGCAGCCTGCTCGAGCCCGCGGGCGCCTTGTCCGTCGCCGGCGCGAAGCAGTATGCCGAACGCACCGGCGTCACCGGGCAAACGCTCGTGGCGATTACCTCGGGCGCGAACATGAACTTCGACCGCATGCGCTTCGTCGCCGAGCGCGCCGAAGTGGGCGAAGCGCGCGAAGCCGTCTTCGCCGTGACGATCCCCGAGGAGCGCGGCAGCTTCAAGCGGTTCTGCGAGCTGGTGGGCGAGCGCAACGTCACGGAATTCAATTACCGGATCGCCGATGCCAGCGCGGCGCACATCTTTGTGGGCGTACAGATCAAGAGCCGCGGCGAACCGGCGGCGATCGCCAGCGCGTTCGAGCAGCACGGTTTTCCGGCGGTGGATCTGACCGACGACGAATTGTCGAAGCAGCACATCCGCTATATGGTGGGCGGCCGTTCGCCGCTCGCGCACGACGAACGCCTGTTCCGCTTCGAGTTTCCCGAGCGGCCCGGTGCGCTGATGAAGTTCCTCTCGTCGATGGCGCCCGATTGGAACATCAGCCTCTTTCACTATCGCAATCAAGGCGCGGATTACAGTTCGATCCTCGTCGGCATCCAGGTGCCGCAGGCCGATAACGAAGCCTTCGCGCGCTTCCTTTCGACGCTCGGCTATCCGCATTGGGACGAAAGCGGCAACCCCGTTTACCGGCTCTTTCTTGCGTGACCGAACAACGCCATCGCCTTCAATCGATCAAACGTCATGACGCCCGAACACTCGCCCCTCGGCAAGAGCACGACCTACACCGAGCAGTACGATCCGACGCTGCTCTTTCCGATCGCCCGCAGCCAGGCGCGCGAAGCCATCGGCATCACGCAAGCGCTGCCCTTCTTCGGCACCGACATCTGGAACGCTTACGAGCTGTCGTGGCTCAATGCACGCGGCAAGCCGCAGATCGCGATCGCGACGTTTTTCGTGCCGGCTGAATCGGCGAACATCGTCGAATCGAAATCGTTCAAGCTCTACCTGGGCTCGTTCGCGCAAACGCGCATCGAATCGGTCGATGCGCTGCGCGATACGCTCAAGCGCGATGTGTCGGCCGCCTGCGGCGCGACCGTCTCTGTGCGGCTGGCCACGCCCGCGGAGTTTCACACGCTGGAGTTCGAGGAGTTCGACGGGCTGTCGCTCGACCGGCTCGATCTCGAGGCAGACGTGTACGAGCCCGATCCGGCGCTGCTGAAGGCGGCGTTCGACGAAGCCCCCGTAGAAGAAACGGTGTACTCGAATCTGCTCAAATCGAACTGCCCGGTAACGGGCCAGCCCGATTGGGGCAGCGTGCAGATTCATTATGTCGGCCCGCAGATCGATCATGCGGGGCTGCTGCGCTACATCATCTCGTATCGCTCGCATACCGGCTTTCACGAACAATGCGTGGAGCGCATCTTCATCGATATCCTGCGCGAATGCCGCCCGGTGAAGCTCGCTGTGTATGCGCGCTATACGCGGCGCGGCGGGCTGGACATCAACCCATTCCGCACCAACTACAACCTGCCGATGCCCGACAACGCGCGCACGGCGCGTCAATAAGGGTCGCGCACGTCGCCCGCGGCCTTCGCGCCGCGCGGAAGGAAGCGGCCCGCGCGCTCACCCGAAGGCGCGCGGTCGCGATAGGACAGCACGCCATTCACCCACACGGCATCGATGCCTTCGGCCACTTGCCGCGGATTTTCGAACGTCGCCACGTCGCGCACACGTGCCGGATCGAACAGCACGAGATCGGCGTGATAGCCGACGTGGATCTCACCGCGCTTGTCGAGCCCGAAGCGTCGCGCCGACAGGCCCGTCATCTTCCGCACGGCTTCCTCGAGCGGGATCAACTGCGTGTCGCGCGCGTAGTGCCCGAGCACGCGCGGGAAGGTGCCCCATAGCCGCGGATGCGGCAGCGGATCGTTCGGCAAACCATCCGAGCCCACCATCGTGGCCGGATGCGACAGAATGCGCCGCACATCGTCTTCCGACATGTTGTGATACACCGCGCCTGCCGGCTGCAAACGGGCGGCGGCCTCTTCCTGGGTGACGCCCCACTCGTCAGCAATCGCCGACAGCCGCTTGCCCGACGCCTCGGGATGCGGAGTCGACCAGGTCACGGTGATGTCGATATCGCCCGTGACTTGCTTCAGATCGAGCGTGGTCGAGCTGCGGTCATACGGATAGCAATCACAGCCGACGCGCTGCGCCGAGCGCGCACGCTCGAGTGCAGCGAGCACTTCGATGCTGCGCCCCCAGTTGCGCGGGCCGGCGCACTTCAGATGGGAGACGATGACCGGCACCTGGGCATGCCGGCCGATCCGGCAGGCTTCGTCGAAAGCATCGAGGATCGCATCGAATTCGTTGCGCATATGCGTCGCGTAAAGCGCGCCCGCTTGCGCGAGCGGCTCGGCGAGCGCCATCACCTCTTCGGCCGGCGCGCTGAACGCCGAAGCATAGGCCAGCCCCGAACTCAATCCGAGCGCGCCATGCGCCAACGCCTCGGCCAACTGCTCGCGCATCGCACCGATCTCTGCTTGCGTAGCGGCGCGATCGAGCCGGTCCATGTGATTGCTGCGCAAGGCCGTATGCCCGACGAGCGCGGCGACGTTCACGGCCGGACCCGCTGCATTCACGGCATCGACGTAGGCGGCGAACGTCGGAAAGCGGAACGATTCGCGCTCGCCTAGCAGGTTCATCGGATCGGGGGGATCGCCCTTGAGCGTGACCGGTGACGCGCTGATGCCGCAGTTGCCGACGATCACCGTCGTCACGCCCTGCGACAGCTTGGGCAACATCTGCGGCTCGCGGATCACGTGGGTGTCGTCGTGCGTGTGGACGTCGATGAAACCCGGCGCGAGCGCACGGCCGTCGGCTTCGACGATGTCCTCGGCGACCCAATTCGAAAGGTTGCCGACGGCCGCGATTTTTTCACCGCGAATGGCGACGTCGCGCACGACGGGCGGTTTGCCCGTGCCGTCATAGAGCGTGGCGCCATAGATCAGCGTATCGGCGGCTTCGGGATGAGAATGCATGGGTTCGTCTCCGAGTGCGGGCACGGGGGCGGCAGCGGCGCCGGCTTGCCAAGAATCCTACTCGCACTTTCTGTACCATGGGAACCTGAATGCCGGCTTTCATGCTGGCGCAGAACGAAACAGGAACCACTGCGATGACATTGACGATGACGCGCTACTCCGCTGCCTCCATCGATCCACTCGGCAAAGGCCTCGGCATCGTGCCGAGCGCGAGCGTGCCGCTCGATTCGGCGGTGAATCTCGAATGGAATCTGCTCGCCGAGGACGTGAGCCTGCCGGCAGCCGTGCTCTATGCCGACCGGATCGAGCACAACCTCAAATGGATGCAGGATTTCGTCACCGAGTATGGCGTCAAGCTCGCGCCGCACGGCAAGACGACGATGGCGCCGCAACTCTTTCGCCGGCAGATCGAAACGGGCGCATGGGGTATCACGCTCGCGACGGCCCATCAAACGCGGGCGGCCTACCACGGCGGCATCGAGCGCGTGCTGATGGCCAATCAGCTGGTGGGCCGGCGCAACATGGGCGTGATAGCCGAGCTCTTGACCGATCCGGACTTCGAGTTCTTCTGCCTCGTCGATTCGCCGGATGGCATCGACCAGCTCGGCACATTCTTTAAAGCGGCCGGCCGCCGGCTGCAAGTGCTGATCGAACTGGGCGTGCCCGGCGGGCGCACGGGCGTGCGCGACGAGGCGCAGCTCGAAGCGGCGCTGTCGGCCATCGAGCGCCACGCCGGCACGTTGGTGCTGGCCGGGATCGAATTGTATGAAGGCGTGCTCGGCGACGAGCAAGCGGTGCGCGCCTTCCTGCGCCGCGCGGTTCAAACCACGCACGCCCTCGCGCAAGCGGGCCGCTTCCAGCGCACGCCGGCCATCCTGTCGGGAGCGGGTTCGGCGTGGTACGACATCGTGGCCGAAGAGTTCGCGGCTCAGTCGAAAGCCGGCGCCATCGAAGTCGTGCTGCGTCCGGGCTGCTATCTGACCCACGATGTGGGCGTCTACAAGAAGGCGCAGAGCGAGATTCTGGCGCGCAATCCGATCGCCAGAAAAATGGGGGAAGCGCTATTGCCGGCGCTGCAATTGTGGGCTTACGTGCAGTCGATTCCGGAAGCCGATCGCGCCATCGTCGGATTCGGCAAACGCGACGCGGCCTTCGACGCGGGGATGCCGGTCCCGGCGCGTCACTATCGGCCCGGCAGCAGCGCGCCGCGCGAGATCGCACCGAGCGAAGGCTGGGAAGTGACCGGGATGATGGATCAGCACGCTTACTTGCGGATCGAGCCGGGCGCCGATCTGAAAGTGGGCGACATGCTCGCGTTCGACATCTCGCACCCTTGCCTGACGTTCGACAAGTGGCGGCAGCTCCTGATCGTCGACAAGCAGTACCGCGTCACGGAAGTGGTTGAAACGTTCTTTTGAGGGACGTCTCGGCGCTCTCGCGCAAGCCATCGCAGAGGGACAGGGGCGCGCCGGCCACATCCGCAATCCGCGTTTCGAGCTTGGCGAGCGCACCGGATAGTGCCGCCAGTGCATCGTCGGGCAACGCCCCCATCGTTTCGCGCAGAAACGCATCGCGCTGCGGCAGGCTCGCGTCGACGACATGGCGCCCCTCGTCCGTCAATCTCACGTTCGTGATGCGGTTGTCGCGCGCATCGGTGCTGCGCGCGACCCAGCCCAGCGCCTCGAGTGACTTCAATTGGCGCGTCAACGCGCCCGGGTCGATGCGCAACCGTTCGACGAGCCGCTTTTGCGACCACTCGCCGCCGTCGTCCGTGAGCGTGCGCAAGATACGCCAACGCGGCATGGCGTGTCCCACCTGCGCTTCGAACGCGGACATGAACGCGCGATAGGTTCGGCCGAATTGCTGAACGATGGCTACGTAGTCTTCCATGATGCAACCTTGCTATTGAACGGGCGCTATTCTGCCGCAGGCACGGGCTCGCCCCTGCGCGTAATGCTGACGTGCGGTACGCTCGCGCACCGCCACAGCGCAACCACCGCCACCACCGCCGCTACGGCGAGCCCTGCGTGAATTGCGGTGACGAGCGCCACACGCGCCTGCTCGAGCAGCGCGGAACCGTCGCGGCCGGCATGGGCGAGCGAATCGAGCAGGGTGCGCTGCGCATCTTGATTGACGAGGATTTGCGGGTCGCGCATGGTGTGCCACCACGCGGTGGCGTTCGCGCTCGTCAGGGCGTCGCGTACGCCGCGGGCATACAGGTGCGTGATGAGCGTGCCCGTCACCGCCGCCCCGAACATGCCGCCGATCATCCGCAGCGATTGCAGCAAAGCCGTGGCGATGCCCAAGTGCTCGCGCCCCGCCGTTTCCTGCGCGAAAACAGTCAGGTTCGGCAGGACAAAGCCAAGCCCGACACCGGCGAGGATCATGAGCCCCACGAGCAGTGCGTGCGGCATCGAACGCGTGGCCAGGGCGCCGCCCACACAGGCACACGCGAGCAATGCGAAGCCGATATAAAGCATCGCATTCGGGCGCCGGATTCGCGTCACGATGCGGCCGTTGAGAATACTGCCCACCGTGATGAAGACGACGAGCGGCGTGATGAGCACGCCCGCGTCCTTCGGCGAAAGCCCAAAGCCGCCTTGCAGCAGCAGCGGCGCATAGAAGATCAGCGAAAACATCGAGTAGCCGCCAAGCACCGACAGCATAAACAAGGCAGCCAGACTGCGATTGGCGAACATGTCGAGCGGCAAAATCGGCTGTGCGGCGTGCTGTTCCCATTTCCACAGCGCGATGGCCGAGCCGGCCGCGGCGATGGCCAGCGCCGCCACACCGCGCGAGAGGCCATGTTGCGAGAGCGATTCCACGAACATCTGCAGCGATCCAAGCGCAACGGCGATCAGCAGCGAGCCCGGCCAGTCGAGACGAATCCTGGCGCGCGACTCGATATGCCGCACATGCGGCAGGTACCGCCAGACGAACACGAGCGAAAGCAGACCGACGGGCAGATTCACATAGAACGTCGAGCGCCAGCCGTAGTACTGCGTCAAAAACCCGCCGAGCGACGGCCCGATCGCATTGGCGATGCCGAATGCGGAGCTCATGAGCACCTGCCAGCGCAGACGCACGACAGAATCGGGAAACAAATCGGGAATGCAGGCGAACGCGGTACCGACGAGGATCCCGCCGCCGATACCCTGCAAAGCGCGCGCAAGCACGAGAAACAGCATGCTGTTCGCCGCGCCGCAGAGCACCGAGGCCCCCGTGAACACGACGATCGATGCGATCACGAACGGCTTGCGCCCGAAATAATCGCCGAGCCGGCCGAAAATCGGCACCGTAATGACCGATGTCAGTAAGTAGGACGTGGCGACCCAGGCATACAGCTCGAAACCGCGCAGCTCGGCGACAATCGTCGGTAACGCGGTGCCGACGACCGTTTGATCGAATGCGACGAGCATGGTGACGAACGAGATGCCGAGCATCGCGAGCAGCGACTCCCGGAACGGCAGAAGCTGCCCACGCGAGTGGTGAGCGGCGGTATGGACGGCCATTTTTTGTGGAGGCAATCGTTGATACGTCAAATAATTCCGAATGATAGCATGGGTGCCTGCGATTCGCAGGCGGGCGCCCCGCCCGGCTCATGCCGGATGTCGGCGCATCTCCCCTCTTCGTCACCCTAGTTCACCCTATCGACCCAATGGAACCGATCCCTAACGCTGAGTCGATCCTCGACCCCGAGGATCTTGCGACGCTCGCGCTGGCCAGGCAAGCGCTCGAGACGCAGCCGCTCGCGATGAAACTGGCGGGCGCGATCGGCATGCCGATCGAGCGACTGTTGGCGCGACTGCCCGCCAGCGCGCACGACACGGTTGCCGATGCCACCCGTCGCGCGCTCGATGCGAGCCTGCGGGCGGCCGTCGCCACGCTCGGCGAGCCGAAGCCGGCCAGCGCCGGCGGGGACACCGGCAAGCGCCGTTCGGCGATCGCCAAACCGCGCGATTGGCTGCACAAGGTCGCGGTCGCGACGACGGGCGCCGCCGGCGGCGCGTTCGGACTGCTCGCGCTGCCAGCCGAATTGCCTGTGACGACGACGCTCATGTTCCGCTCGATTTGCGATATCGCGCGCAGCGAGGGTGAGGACCTGCGCGAAGCCGAGGCGAGGCTGCAGTGTCTCGCCATTTTCGGCATGGGGAGCCATATTCAGGACGAGGAAGCCGATTTCGGTTATTTCATCGCACGCGGCGCACTGGCGCAGGCCATCTCCAAAGCGTCGTCAGAACTGGCGAGCAAAGGGGTGGCCGCGCATGGCACACCCGCGCTCGTTCGTTTGATGAACGTCATCGCGGCCCGCTTTTCGACGCAGGTCAGCGAGCAGGTGGCAGCCAAGTCGATTCCGGCGATCGGTGCCGTGCTCGGTGCAGCCATCAACACCGTCTTCATCGATCACTTCCAACAGACGGCGCATGGCCACTTCGCCGTGCGCCGGCTCGAACGCCGCTACGGCAGCCCGGCCGTGCAGGCCGCCTATCGCGCCATCGAATCCACGTCGATGGGACGCGCAACGCGTTCGCGCGCGTGAGCCCGCACAAATTGGGCGGCGCGATCGAGCGCCTGCTTCGCCTCCGGCACGAACGGCGTCCATAAGTGCCATACGTGCGGCATCTTCGGCCACACCTCGTAGTCGACCGGCACGCCCGCCGCGCGGGCCCGATCGGCCACGCGCCGTGCGTCGTCGAGCAGCACTTCGGTACTGCTGGCCTTGATCAGCAACGGCGGCAAGCCGGACAGGTCGGCATACAGCGGGGAAAGATACGGATGCGCCGGATCGGCCTCGCCGACGTATAACTTCGCCGCGCGCCCGATGGCGGCGCCGCAGAACATGGGATCGAGGCCGTCGTTCGACTGAATCGTGCCGCCTGTCACCGCCAGGTCGGTCCACGGCGAAAACAAGACGCCCGCGGACGGCAACGGGTCGCGCGCATCGCGCAGCGCGACGAGCGTCGCCAGCGCAAGACCGCCGCCCGCCGAATCGCCGGCAATGACGATGGAATCGGCCGGTGTGCCGTCGGCCAGCAAACGCCGATAGGCCGCCAACGCATCGTCAAGCGCAGCGGGAAACGGATGCTCGGGCGCAAGCCGATAGTCGAGCGAAAACGTCCGCGCACCCGAGCGTGCGGCCAGCGCGAAGACAAGCGGCCGATGCGAGGCCGGCGAGCAGAAGTAATAGCCGCCACCGTGACAATAGAGAATCGTGCGAACGGGCACGGCTTGAGCGAGATCGTCCCCGCGCGCCAACCATTCGCCGCGCAGGGGCGCGTCCGAAGGCAGCGGGCGCTCGATGAGCCGCCAGCCAGCTGGCACCTTCTGGCGCCGGATACGCGAGGCGGCATGCGCGCGAGCGCGCTCCACGCTCACATGAGGCTTGAGCGTTTCGGGGCGAAATTGTTTCTTGAGCAACCAAGAGGCGACGGCACTTTGCCAGCTCATCGCGATGCACTCCCCACACGACGACGCATCATGGCCATGGTAATTGCCCGCGCGAACGCGTGGGGCCGAGGCGAGCGGACGTATGCGGGAAAGCGCACGCCGGCACCCGTTGCCGAATGGCGAGGGCCGCGAATGATACGGTTCGATATCGAACCGTATCCGTATCGCGCGCCTGCGTGACCCCGGGCGCGACGTGTCGTCAGTGGATCAATGCGTTAATTGGCCGGAACGACCTGACCGCGAATTTCGCCCGCCGGATTCGCGGCCGTATGCACGTTGAAGTACCACTTGCCGCTCGTCAACTCGGCAGCCTGGGTGTCGGTGAGCGTCTTCTCGCCTTCAATCGGGCTCGCCAGCTTATCCTTGGGAATGCCGACCTGGACGCCGGCGTTCTGCCCGACAGGCGCGGGGCCGTGGAAGTGCGCCATGGTGGCCGGGCCGGAAAGCCCTTCGTAGGTGACCGTCCACTTCAGGTCCTTCGACGACGTATCGAACGTCGCCTGCAGCGCGCCGTGGCCCTTGGACGTATTCGGCGGCACTTCGCTCGAAGGCTCCAGATCTGCCTTCAGCGTAATCGATTCCGCGAATGCGGCACCCGAGGCTACCGCCCACAACAGAACGGCGACATTCAGCTTTCGCATGACGTGCATCGTGCTCTCCTGTATGTTTGAACCCGCCATGCGAAGAGGTTCGCACCCCTGCTCGGCCGGCAGTTCCACATACTAGAACAAGTTACCGCTGCGCGTACGCCAAACGCGCCGGCCGATCACGTGCGCGGGCTGTCAGCAGACTTTGCGAAACATCGTGTCGATGACGGTGCCGGGACTGATCCCCACCCACGCCGAATCGGTCGAGCGCAGGGCGCCGGCGGGCGAACCGTTTTTGGCCAGATAATGCGTATCGAGCGTACGCCATTGCTTGCCCGCGCAATCGATTTGGTAACGGGTGACGGAAACAGACACGGGCGCGGTCGCGCCGGGCATGAGCGACGGTGCCTTCCAGGTGGTCTTCGCCGTGTATTCGATGTAGCCGTCGGAATCGGTTGTCACACTATCGGTATCGACTGCATACGCGAGATCGCTGGCGCTTTTCAGCGGGGTCCATTGCGTGGCATCGGCATAAGCCATGGAGCCGAGCGCAGCAGTCACGATGATCAAAGGGCGGAGCCAATTCATGTTGCGTTTCCTAACGTTCGAAATGGCCCGGCTTTGCGATATCGCTAATTATTATGGTGTCCTGCCTAATTTCCCTGCATGACTGTCAGATTCTAGCAGAGCATGCGAGTGTCGCGGATCCGAAAATCTAGTGAATCACCGTGATCTGGCGCAAAGTGCGGGGGTGTGCTAAGCGCCTTTGCAGTAGGCGCAGCGGCGCGCTTAGCGACTTCGGCATTTCCGTTATCGCGTGAATGACGGCACGGCCGCATCGGTATCGCTGGCCGCATCCACTGCTTCGAAATCTTTCGTGCGCAGACTGACTTTGCGCGCATAGGCGGTAGATCCGCCATAACTCTTGAGCGCGGCTGTCACGTCGCCGCGTGCCGATTCAAGATAGCCGTGCAAAATCGCCGATCCCGCCTCGATGTTGGCGGCCGGTTCCGTCAAGTCCAGGTTTTTGACGAGCCGCTTATGGGCCGCCGGCACCACTTGCATGAGGCCCGTCGCGCCGTGCTGGCCGCGCGCGTGATCCTGAAAGCGGGATTCGATCGAAATAATCGCCAGCACCAGCGCCGGGCGCAGCGAATACTTCGACGCCGAGCTCATCACCGCCGACGAAATCTCCTCCGCCTTCGCGCGTGCGAGCCCGAATTTTTGCGTGAGCATGTCCCGGATTCGACGCATCTGCCCAGGCGCCGGCTCGCTGGCTGAAACAGGCGCCGAAGCCGAACCGGCCGCTGCAGCGAGGGCAGCTTGCAGCGAAGCGGTTGCTGGCGAACCCGACGCGGGGGAGTCCGTCCGTACTTGCGAGGCGGCCGGGACAACGGCCGCCAGCGCGCGCGATGCTTCGGAGTCCTGTGCAACGGCTGACGCAGTCAAACCGAACGAAATCAGCAACGCGCAGAAAAGTCGACTCATTGGACGCTGGTAAGGGGAAGGTGCGGCGAATTATAGCGGCTCATGTCTGACCTTTGAGGGGACCGATTGGATTCGTCAGTCGATTAAAAGAGCCGTTGCGGCCGGAACCCTGCTACCCGGGGCGCAGTGGCCCGTCCATGACAATCGATCCGGTCTTCGCCCGCATCCCGGCCTTTAAGTGACAGTTAAGCAACGGCAGCAGACAATCGGCGCCTTGGAAACAGGACGAAGACTATGGCACCGCACGACCTCGAAGCGCTGAACCGCGCATTGTTTCTCGCGATCGACGCCACGCCCGGCAGCCCCGGCTGGCTGATCGGTACCGCGTCCGCCATCGCAAACGGCTTGATCTGGTCGATCCCGCTGCTGCTCGTCTGCCTATGGCTCACGGGCGACACATATCGGCGCGAGACGGCGCTCAAGGTGTGCGTCATTACCTTGGCCGCACTCGGCGTGAACCAGCTGATCGGTTTGGCGTGGCAACATCCGAGACCGTTCATGATCGGGCTCGGTCACACGTATTTGGCGCACGCCGCCGATTCTTCGTTTCCGAGCGATCATGGCACTGTCTTCGCGTCCGTCTCCATCACCTTACTGCTGCGCGGTATGAAGCGCCTGGGCGCGGCCATGATCGCGGGCGGCGTGGCGGTAGCGTGGGCCCGAATCTTCCTCGGCGTGCACTTCCCGCTCGATATGATCGGCGCCGTTTGCGTGGCGGCCGTGGTTCATACGGCAATCGCCCCGCTCTGGAGGCGTGCGGGCGCCCCCGTGACGCGCTTGGCCGTCATCGCGCACCGGAGGCTGCTCGCGGCACCGATCCGATACGGCTGGCTGCGCCCATAGCTCGCCCCCCACAGGGATCCGCGGCAGTGTTCTTCGATGACGCGGCATCGGTACGCTTTATGCGGTGATCTGTCGTCGTGCCCTGCGCCCATCGGCCATCGCACGCTTCGAACCGAGTATGGCGTGTGGAGGACGGCATGCAGATGGCGGATCACTATTCGCCGCAATGGGCTTTGAAGGAAACCACCTACTTCGATCACGAGACGCATCGATTCCGCGTAGGCGATCTCGAAATCGAAGGCGGGCGAATCCACGCGGTCAAGCCGCCCGGTACATCGACGTTCGAACAGGCGGTACCCGCGCGCGAATGGGTGTGCACGCCCGGCCTCGTCAACGTGCTGGCCGGCGCCCCATTGATCGACGGAGCACCCGAGCGCTTGCTCAGTGCGGGAATGACCACTGCTGGCACCCTGTACGCCACTGCGCGCGAATGCATCGTCGCGGCAACCCGGACCCGGCTGCGCCTCGTCACGCGTTTAATCCTGAATCCATTCGCCCGCGCGCGCAGTCAGCAGCGGCAACCGGACGCCGAAGCGCGAGCGCCGGAAATTCATGCGCTTGAACGCTTGAATGCGCTGGTCCGCTGCAATGGCGGACGTTTTTCGATTGCGATGCATTGCCCGTCGATCGTCTCGGCGTACGAGCTCGTCTACGCCCAGAACCTTGCGACGGCGCTGCGGCTCAACCTCAGCTTCGTGCTGTCCGACAATGCGCGATCCGCGCGCGCGTTTCGTGAGCGCTTTTATAGCAGCGAAACACATCTGCTCAGTTATTTGCAGTTGCTCCGGCCTGGCACGACGGTCCTGGGGCTCTCGCAGTTGACGCGCGCCGACATCGATATGCTGGCGCACTCCGGAGCAGACGTACCCGGGCTCAAAGCGATCTCGACGCCGCAGCGCCGGACGCGCGGGCACCGGCGAGCACCGGCCGGGACGGCTTCGGACGGGTCGCGCTCGGGCCTCTTCTGCGGCGGATGCGCGAGCTGCCGCGACGTTGACGCATGCGTCGACGCGGTCACCGTATCAGCGGCCGCGGCGCTCGGCGAACCGGCCTGCGGACGGATCGCGCCAGGCATGCGCGCGGATTTGTGCCTGTTTGCGCCGCCGGGGACAGATCCGCTGGGCGGCGGCAGCGAAACGTTCGTTCAGCTATTTGAGTCCCGCAGGCCCGATGCCGTCATCGTGGGGGGCACGCTCGCGCTCGGCGCATGGAACACGCCGATTCATGACAAAGCCGGTCTTGATGTCGGGCGCACGCATCGCAGGGAACCGGCGCCGCCGCTTTCGCATTGCCGGTGAGTTTCGGCGATTCATTCAAGCGTTCGATTCGAGGCTCGCCGTTTTAAAAAACAAAACGACCCGCGAAAAGCAATGTTTTTGTGCGACTTTGCTCGCAAAGAAAGCTTCGCCGATGACGATTGTTCTGACTTATCGGCCTTTCAATCCCGCCCGAATTAGTCCGGCTTATGAGTAACAACCCTAAACAAATTCTCTATTTCTGTAAGTAAAGATTGCCGCGCAACACTCTAAAGAATAACCACGGCATAAAGCGCCAAACCTTCCCGACTTCCGGCTGCGATTATTGCCCGCCTCCCGGGGGTAATGGTTCCATCTCGATACCGCCCACCGACCGAAAGACGCGCATCGAAGGCGCAGGGATGGACCATGTCGATACAAGCCGAACCCCCACTCCACCGGGACAATCCAATCGCGCCGACAGGCTGCGGCGCGGCAACACTCGGGCTGCCGCGACCCGGGTTGTCCGGGGCCGGCGCGCGCGCCGAGCCGCAGGTCGCGGCGAGGTCGAGCCAGCACAGTGGTGGACAGTCGGCGCGTCCCGCCTGGCTGTCCCGGGGACTTCGCGGGGCATGGCGCTCCGCCAAGCGTTGGATGCCGGACGAGCTTTTCCTGTGGTTGTCTCACCGGCGGCACGTAGGACGCTTTCCTAACCTGACCGACCCGGAAACCTTCAACGATTTCATTCTTCACCGCTGTCTGAACCCGGAGCCGCATTGGAGTGTGCTTGCCGACAAGCTCGCCGTGCGCGAGTTCGTCGCCGAGCGTATCGGCGAAGAACACTTGATCCCGCTCATCGCCGTACCCGAGGTCTTTACCGAAGCGGTCTTCGCGTCGCTGCCGGATGCCTTCGTCATGAAGGCGAACCACGGATGCGGGTACGTGCGTATCGTCGAAGACAAGCGCCGAACGTCGTTCGACGAACTCAACCGGCTCGCGCAAGCGTGGCTGGCGGAAGATTTCTCGCGCACGAATCGAGAACGCCATTACCGGCCGATCAAGCCCAGGCTGTACTTTGAGCAATTGCTGGTCGACGGGGCCGGCCGCATCCCGTCCGATCTGAAAATGAACATGTTCGGCCGCGACGCCGCGGGGCCGATCATCTACGCCGGCGTCGTCTCCGATCGCTTCGACACGCCGCACGGGGATGTTTTCGACGTGCGTTGGAACCGCTTGGACCTCGCCGTCGGCCATTACCCGCGAAGCGACGTCCCCCCCGCGCCGCCGCCGCACTGGGACGAAATCGTGCGCCTCGCGACGCGGCTCGTCGAGGGGCTCGGATATGTGCGGCTGGATCTTTATGTCCCTGACGGCAAGGTCTATTTCGGAGAGTTGACCTTTACGCCGGGCGCAGGCGTCTTTCCCTTTCATCCCGATCGCTACGACTACGAGTGGGGACGGCTCTTTAAAACCATGAGCGAAGCCGATCGATCGACGGATCCCAACGAATTCCAACAAAGCTCCCACGCATGAGCACGCCCACGACCATGACGCCAACCGTTGATCCCGTTTCACAAGCGCTTGCCGATATCGAGCGGACGCTGACGCTATCGACCGAAATCGCGACCGAGCCTGATCCGCGCTTGCGCGACACGTACGAGGCCGGACTCCGATGGATGCAGCGCTTTATCATGCAGCCGCACCCCGATCTCGGGCGCAAAGGCGCCGTCTGTCCGTTCGCGAAACCGGCCCATGAAGACGAGGCCCTGTTGTTCAGCGCGTTCGACGCCACCGGCCTGCCCTTCGATGCCTATATCGCCGCCCTGATGCGCCTGCCGTATTTGTTTCAACGCGTATCGAAGGCGCGACCCGAGCCGACCGAGTTGCTGTCGCTGGCGGTGTTTCCGATCGGCTTGCCGGACGGCGCCCACTACAAGTTCATCGATTGCGCGCATGTGATCTTGAAGCCGTTCTATATGGAATGCGGCTTGATGCTCGGCGAATTCCATCCCACGAGCACGGTGCGCGGCGCCCATTCGGCGACGTTCCGGCCGATGCGCGCCGACGTGCCGGTGTTCGTGATTCGCGCGATGGCGCTGCACGATGCGCTGTTCATCGATGGGGAATCGACACCGGTCGGCATGCGCGTGCACGAACTCGAATGCTACTTGCGCTGGAACGCGCCGCGCTTGTCCGCAACCGAAAGCGAGCGCGTGGCCGCTCGACTCGCGCAGCGCAAAGCACAGCTGGCGAATGACGAAGCCGCAGTTCGGCAAGCGGTGCAGGCAGTCGGCGTGTGAAGCGAAGCTGAAGGCATGGCGACGTGCACCCAGCATGCCGGTACCGCTGCGTTGGCTGCGTCAGCAGCCAACATCGTGTTTGAAGTCACTTCAAAATAAAGAGAGGGAGTTGCCGTGAACGACGAGCTATCGTGGGAAGAATGGGAAGCGCTCTGCGAAATGATGAACGGATACATCAAGACGCAGGTGCTATCGACCGCATGTGACCTTGGCGTCTTCGACGTGATCGAGCGCGGGGCGACCCTGGCGTCGCTGGCCGAGCGACTCGAAATCGATGAGCACGGCTGCCGGGTGCTGCTGCTGGGCCTCAGGCAACTCAAGCTTGTGAGCGTGAGCGAAACCGGTGCCATCACGAATGCGCCACTCGCACGCCGCTGCCTGCTGCGCAATGCCCAGCAATCGATGGTGCCGTTCGTGCGGTTGAACGACCAGATTCAGCATCGCGCCTGTTTGCATTTCACGCAGGCGTTGCGCGAAGGCCGCAACGCGGGTCTCGACGAATTTCCCGGTGATGCGCCGACGTTGTACGGCCGCATGGCCACCGATCCCTCGCTCGAGCGTCTGTTCCATGAAGGCATGGGTGCCTACACGCGGCTCTCGCCGCGCATGATGGCCATGGAAGAGTTCGGCAGCGTATCGAGGCTGCTCGATGTGGGCGGGGGCGATGGCACCAATGCGATTCGCCTGTGCGAGCGTTATCCGTCGTTGAAGGTGACCCTGATCGATCTACCGTCCGTGATCGAGAAAGCGCGCGCCAATATCGAGGCGCATGGGCTCGCCGATCGCGTGACTTGCGAAGCCGTCGATATGTTTACCGATCCTTGGCCGAGCGGCTGCGATGGCGTCATCTTCTCGCATGTGCTCGAGATCTTTTCTCCGGCGAAGATTCAATCGCTGTACCGCAAGACGCGCGCTTATCTCGACGACAACGGACAACTCTTCGTGTGGTCGCTGATGTGCAACGACGATGAAGACGGCAACCTGCAATCGATCAAATCATCGCTGTATTTCGTCACGGTCGCCAGCGGGGAAGGCATGGCCTACCCCGTGGCCGATCACGTGCGATGGTTGAGCGAAGCGGGCTTCGTCGATGTCACGAAATACGATGCGCGGTCTATCGACCATTGCGCGCTGGTGGCGCGCTGATCGCAATGGACTTATCGCGCGGTACGGCGCTGAATGCGCCTCTGTACGGTGCGACGCACCGCAACGTACGGAGGGCACGCTACTTCGCGCCCGACAACGCTTCTTTGCGCAACACATCCGGCTGCGACAAAGCGTGCTCGACCGGTGCGCCGGTTTCATTGCCTTCCGGCCGATTGCGGTGAACGTCTCGCGTGACGAAGCCCACTTCGTGGCTTGGAATATCGAACCACTCGGGATGGCCGAACGAACGGCGGATATCTTCGAGACCGCTCGCCCAGTGTTCGAGCATCGTCGCGTGACTGAATTCGTAGTCCTTGTAGTGCCCCTCGAAGGATTTATTCTTGTAGATCAGGTGCACCACGTTCACCGCACCGCTGTTCGCCACCTGCTGCGCCTCGAGCAGCAGAGGGTGCGTGCGGCGCACCTCTTCCGGCACATGCTCGAGCAGCGCCTTGATCATGCGCGCATGCTTTTGATTCTGCGACATGAATGCGGTGATCGCTCTCGTCCGGCTGGAATATTGGATGTCCTTGGTGCGTTCGCTGATATCCAGGAAATTGCCCGGAAGCGTGCCCCGGGAGCTCCATAAATCGACCTGAAACACGAGCGTATTCCGATGCTGGCATTCTCGGACGACCTCGGTGAGCGGCGTATTCGAGACAAGCCCTCCGTCCCAGTAAAACTCGCCGTCGATCTCGACCGCCGGAAACCCGGGCGGTAGCGCGCCGGACGCCATGAAATGCTCCGGCTCGAGGCGCATCAGCAGATTGTCGAAATAGACGAGATTGCCCGTGCGGACGTTCACCGCACCGACCGAGACGCGAATGTTCCCGTTGTTGATGCGATCGAAGTTTGCGTATTTGAGCAGCGTTTCGCGCAGTGCCGAGGTGTCGTAGTAGCTCACCCGATCGGGCGCGCTCTGGCCGAGCCCGGCGAAAGGCGCCTCTGCGCGCGGCGAGAAGAAACCCTTCTGCCCTTCAAACAGCGTGCGCGTGGCCGACCAGGCGCTCGCCCACGTGCGTCGCGCGTCGTCCAGCCCCGGCCATGCGGGAAAGTGCGAACCGATGTGGGAAAGGAAATCCGCCTTCTGGCTGATCGTGGTCCAGAACCCGCGCAGCGCTTCGGCGCGGTCGGCCGGCCGGTTGCCGGCGATGATCGCGGTATTTAACGCACCGATGGAAATGCCCGAGATCCGGGTCGGCTCGACCCCGACCTCGGCCAGCCCCTCGTACACGCCGGCCTGATACGATCCCAGCGCGCCGCCGCCTTGGAGCACGAGCGCAACTTCGTCGTAGGCGGGGAGCGTCAAGTGGTTCGGTTGTTCGAGCTTATTGCGCCGACTCGCGGGCATGGTCGTCTCCTGGTTTTCGTTGAATGCACCGATCACATCGGTCACATCGATCGCGCTAACCGCCTTTATTGCGTATCGCGAGCTGGCGTGACGAGTGATCGGCTATTGATTGACCGCGAGCTTCACCGGTTCGACGGGTGCGAGATAATCGAACGCCACTTCGCCGATGTCGAGCGTCAGATTCGCAATGACGTGCCGCGCGCCGATGATTTTGCGTACGGGCAAATCCGCGACGGACGCGAGTGCGTGCGGATGCAGCTCGAGTGCCGCGGGGCCTTCCCATGCGCCGAGTACTTCCACATCGCGCAAGAAGAAGCGCACCAGTTCGCACACGCGCGTCGAGCCATCGACGTGTGGAATCACCTTGAGCAGATAGTTGGGCGTTTCGGCGAGCTTACGCTGTTCGACCGTCTTATCTATTTCGCGATACTTGTAGCCCATTGTGCCCGTTGCGATGCGCTGTGTTCCGTAGTCGAGCGTACCGAGCAGCGTGTCTTTCCCGTCGATGGAAAGCCGGGGCGAAGCGAGCTTCTTCGGGAAACCCCAGATTTCGCGGCCGCCCGCGATGGGGCCTTCATCGTCCAGATACATCGCGTGGGTATAGTTCCCGCGATTGCCCTCCTCGTCGATGACCGAAATGACCTGGCCGCTCTCCGTGTAGTCGCCGAACCCGGACGAATCGGGCATGCGGATGAATTCGTAGTGGACAATGGGTTTATCGACCGTCAAAGGCGCCGGAACGACCGCCCTTAGCGCATCCATATCCGTCTCGTACGAGACGATGAAGTATTCGCGATTGACAAAGCGAAATGGCGGACGCGGATACGCCGGATTGAGCACGGGCATCGCGAACGCGTTGTTGCGGATATCTTCCTCGGTCACGGATCGTTCCTCGGTGGGTGAGTACGGGTAGTGGACGTCGCGACGGCGTTGCAGTCCCGGCCGACGAAATGTATTGGCGTCGAGCCGGCACGCGCAGTGCGCCTTCGCACGATTACAGCTATGTTTTATTGCGTGGTTCTGTTTCCGGCGGTTTTTCCGCCACCGTCAAAGCGAATCGTACGCGCCGAAGAGGCGCGTCGGTAGCATCGAGAAAGAACTCAATCTGTTGCCGGCGCAACAACAATCGATTTAACAAAAGATAGGTGACGGAATGCTGACGGCCGGTTCCGGGGTAAAAGGATAGCTTATTCCACGGCTGGTGGTTGGTCATCTGCGATGGTTGAACGAGGTGTCTATTTCGCGGTACTTGCAGCCGATCGAGCCCGTTGCGAGCGCTGCGTCCCGTAATCGAGCGTGCGGAGCAGCGATAAAGCGAAATAGCGGAAGCGGATACGCCGGATTGAGCATGGGCATCGCGAACGCATGGTCGCGGATTTCTTCTTCGGTCACGGATCGTCCCTCGGTGGTGAGTGCGGGTCGCGCGCATCGCGGCGGCGTTGACGGCCGTTAGCGATGACATGCCGCAGCGATCGGCTTAACCAGGATAGACGATGGGATGTGGGTTGTGAGTGCCTGGCCAGCGCATGGGCATCGGCCGGTTTCAATAGTTGGTCGAATGCGTGCGCCTTCTTGGTTGCCGCGATCATGCTCATTTCGAACGCGTGGCTGCGTATGGTCGACGACGCACTCCGGCAGTATTCGATCTGGGCACACGCATCAGCACTCGTCATCTGACCAGAGCATGAGCCTCACCCAAGGCCACGACGAATCGTCATATGGCGGGACTGCCCGGACGGTGAACGAGTAGGGATATGGCGCGGTACGTGGGCGCCTGCCAGCCGCCAAAATAGTCGCCAAGAGAGTCGCCACAGACCCGCGCCTGAACAGGCAATTATCTGATTATGAAGGAAAAAATCGCGTACAATCGAGATCCCTTCCCGCGAAAATAGCCGCCACGAGACGCGCCAACCCCGTTCTTGATCATGCCCGAGAGCGTCGCTTCCTATCCCTACAACAGCCCTCATCAGATGCGCCCGATGTTGCCCGGGGAACATAAGCTCGATGGTCTGCGGCTACTCGCGGCCGAGGTCATTGCTGGCGCCAGCCAGTTGGTAGCGCACGGGATGCCGCGTCTGCGTTCGTTGTTGCGCGAAGCCCTTCGCTTTTTCGGTGGCTCTTTCCGAGGCTGTGGCCGGAGGCGGAAGCCAATTTGGGGTGAGCGCTGCCGCGTGCCGTCGTTGCAATTGACGGCCACTTGACATC
>NZ_JBQCDN010000005.1:0-3412 GCF_051961175.1 Trinickia sp.
GCGGCAGATGCGCGCCCGAGCACCGCGGCGCTCGGCTAATCGCCGCCGTGGAACGTCTGCGGGCCGGCGAAATTGTCGAACTTCGTGTATTGCCCCAGGAACGTGAGCCGAACGGGGCCGATCGGGCCGTTACGCTGCTTACCGATGATGATTTCAGCCGTCCCTTTATCGGGGCTGTCGGGGTTGTACACTTCGTCGCGGTAGATGAACAAGATGACGTCCGCGTCCTGCTCGATAGCGCCCGATTCGCGCAAGTCCGACATGACGGGACGCTTGTTCGGCCGCTGCTCGAGGCTTCGGTTCAGCTGGGAGAGCGCGATGACCGGCACATCGAGTTCCTTGGCCAATCCCTTGAGCGAGCGCGAGATTTCGGAAATCTCCGTGGCGCGGTTCTCTCCGGCCGACGAGCCGGACATCAGCTGCAAGTAATCGACGATGATGAGCCCGAGCTTGCCGCATTGGCGCGCCAGGCGCCGTGCGCGCGAGCGCAACTCCATCGGGTTCAGGCCGCCCGTCTCGTCGATGAACAGTTGCGCCTCGCTCATTTTCTGCACGGCGTGCGTGAGCTTGGGCCAATCCTCGTCGGTGAGGCGCCCCGTGCGCATGCGGTGCTGATCGAGGCGGCCGACCGAGCCGAGCATCCGCATGACGAGCTGCGTACCCGGCATTTCCATCGAGAACACGGCGACGGGCAACCCGTACTCCACGGCCACGTACTCGCCGATGTTCATCGAAAATGCCGTGTTGTGCGTGACAACGTAATCGTCGGTCAGGTAAAGCCGCGTGGGGTGCGATACCGAGATACATTGCGTTTGCGCTCGCCGCGTCGGCTCGATCGAGACCACCACAGGCATCTTGCGCCGCGTGCGGCCACCCTCCAGCCGCTCCCGCTTGCCTTCGAAGAGGAACAGGCTTTGCGGATCCGGGTGGCTGATCGTGCATTGGTAGGCGGTCGCACCTTGCTGAGGCACGCCCTCGCGCGTGAACGACGCGACGTTTTCCGACACCGTGCACCAGCCGCCCAGGGAGCGCACGAGCTCGCACACGTCTTGTGCCAGTCGCGCGCTGGCCGTCGAATACCGAACCGTGCCGCAGGACTCGACCCAGCCGTCGGTGTCCAGCAACCCGCGCAGCAAGTCGAGCCGCACCGATTTAGCGGCGTCGAGATACGCGCGCGGGATGAATTTGTCGGCGCTCGTGCATCCCCACAGGCTCAACCGCTCCAGCGCCAGCTTGATCGGGTTCACGCTCGGACGCTTCGTATCCGGGCCCGCGGGCCGGCGTTTGATGCGCCAATCGTACTGGCCGGCATATTCAATCTGCATGCGGTCACCCACGCGCGCACGCATTCGTTCGAGTGTCTCCTCAGCCTTGACACTGAAGCGAACCGACGTACCGCCGATGGCACCGTCTCCCAACAATGCGCCGAGCACCCAAGGATCGACCGGCAAGGCTTCTTCGTGGCCGAAATCTCCGCTGGGTAGATCGATCCACAAGCGGCTCTGGTAACGCTTGCGCGTCAGCAGCGTGCGCAGCTCGGCCGTATCGACCACGCGCGGTTGCGCCCAATCCCGAAAATGCACACGCCACAGATGCTCGTCGCAACACTCGGCCGAGCGGCCGTCCGAGAACCGCACCCGATAAACCTGGCGCTCGCCCTGCGGATAGATACCCGTCACCATCGACGGCGCCCCGTCCACCGAAGCGAGCGCATCGCCCCGTTCGAGATCGCCCATTCGCTTCCACCCCGTGAGCGTCTTCACACGGGCGTCGAGCGGCTGCGCCTTTCCCATTGACGGGCGTCCCGCCACGATGATGAGCTCCCCGCCATGCATCCCCGACGTCATGCGGTCCAAATCGACGAAACCCGTCGGCGTACCGGTCACGTCGCTCGGATTGGCGGTGTGGTAAAGGGTGTCGATCCGTTCGACGACCTGGGTGAGCAGCGGCCCGATCTCCAAAAAGCCTTGCGTGCCCCGTGCGCCGTCTTCGGCGATCGAAAACACGCGCGCCTCGGCCTCGTCAAGCAGCTGTCGCACCTCCTTGCCTTGCGGATTGAACGCATCGGCCGAGATTTCATCGGCCACCGACACGAGCCGGCGCAGCACCGCGCGATCGCGCACGATTTCGGCATAGCGCCGGATATTGGCGGCGCTCGGCGTGTTTTGGGCCAGCGCGTTCAAATACGCGAGCCCACCGACTTCGTCGGCCTTGCCCGCGCTCGTCAGCGCCTCGTAGACGGTCACGACGTCGGCCGGCCGCGTCGCCGCGATCAGCCGCCCGATGTGCTCGTAAATAATGCGGTGGTCGTACCGGTAGAAATCGCTCTGGGCGAGGAAATCGGCGATACGGTCCCATGCGGCGTTGTCGAGCAGCAACCCGCCGAGGACCGATTGCTCGGCCTCGATCGAATGCGGGGGGACCTTTAGCGATTCGAGTTGCGGATCATGGGACGGTGCGTTCATGGGAAGGCATTATCGCGAAATGGCTGCGCCTTAGCCAGCAGGCAAAACGAGGCCAAAACAAAAAAGGCAGGAAACCGGCACGCCGGCTCCTGCCCCTCTTCAATCTGTGCGCTCGACCGGGCAACGCCCGATCGAGCCGGCACCTGCTCGCGATACTTACGCGTGCTCGCCGAGCACCGACACGGTGACGTCCACCAGGACGTCCGTGTGCAGCGCAACTTGCACCGGGTGGTCGCCCACCATCTTCAACGGACCTTGCGGCAGGCGAACCTGCGCCTTTTCCGCTGCAAAACCTTGCTTCGTCAGTGCTGCGGCGATGTCCGCGTTCGTGACCGAGCCGAACAGACGGCCATCCACGCCGGCCTTCTGGCCGATCTGGATCGTGAGGCCAGCCATCTTCTCGCCTTGCGCTTGCGCAGCGGCCAGCTTCTCGGCGGCCGCCTTTTCGAGTTCGGCGCGGCGCACTTCGAATTCGGCGATCGCGGCCTTCGTCGCGCGACGAGCCAGCTTTTGCGGAATCAGGAAGTTACGGGCGTAGCCATCCTTGACCTTGACGACGTCGCCGAGGTTGCCGACGTTGACGACTTTTTCCAAAAGAATGATTTGCATTCGGATTCTCCTTATCGCGCCGTCTGATTAGGCCTTGTGCAGGTCGGTGTACGGCATGAGCGCGAGGAAACGCGCACGCTTGATCGCCGTGTCGAGCTGACGTTGATAGTGGGCCTTCGTACCCGTCAGACGAGCCGGCGTGATCTTGCCGTTTTCGCCGATGAAGTCCTTCAGCGTTTCGATGTCTTTGTAGTCGATGTACTCGACGCCGGCAGCCGTGAAGCGGCAAAACTTCTTGCGCTTGAACAGCGGGTTTTGTTGCTGACGGCGCTTGTCGAATTTCTTACCAGTCGGGCGGGGCATGTTCAGTCCTTTCCAATGTCCTGCAATTCTGTGAT
>NZ_JBQCDN010000006.1:0-8433 GCF_051961175.1 Trinickia sp.
ATCTTCCAGCAGGCGCGCAGCGTCGAGCCGGGCAAGAAGCGCATCGTGTTCGCCGAAGGCGAGGAAGAGCGCGTGCTGCGGGCGGTGCAGATTGTGGTCGACGAAAAACTCGCCACGCCGATCCTGATCGGCCGTCCGGCCGTCATCGAGCACCGCATCGAGCGCTACGGTTTGCGGCTCACGCCCGGTGTCGATTTCACGGTCGTCAACACCGAGCACGATGAGCGCTACCGCGAGTTCTGGCAGGAGTACTACCACCTGATGGCGCGCAAGGGCATCAGCCAGCAACTGGCGAAGGTCGAAATGCGCCGCCGCACGACGCTGATCGGCTCGATGCTCGTCAACAAGGGTGAAGCCGACGGCATGATCTGCGGCACGATCTCCACGCCGCACCGCCATCTGCATTTCATCAATCAGGTGATCGGCAAGCGCGAGGGCTGCACGGTGTTCGGCGCGATGAACGGCCTCGTGCTGCCGGGCCGCCAGATCTTCCTCGTCGATACCCACGTGAACGTCGATCCGACGCCGGCGGAACTGGCCGAGATCACGATCATGGCGGCCGAAGAAGTGCGCCGGTTCGGTATCGAGCCGAAGGTTGCGCTCGTCTCTCACTCGAATTTCGGCACCAGCAACGCGCCGTCCGCGCAAAAGATGCGCGATACGCTTGCGATCCTGAAAGAGCGCGCGCCCGATTTGCACGTGGATGGCGAAATGCATGGTGATGTCGCACTCGATCCGGCGCTGCGCCGCGAGGTGCTGCCGGAATCGACACTCGAGGGCGAGGCCAACCTGCTCGTGCTGCCGAATATCGATGCGGCCAATATCGCGTACAACCTGCTTAAGACGGCCGCGGGCAACAACATTGCGATCGGCCCGATCCTGCTTGGCGCCGCGAAGCCCGTGCACGTGCTGACCGAATCCGCTACCGTGCGCCGCATCGTCAACATGGCCGCGCTGCTCGTGGCCGACGTCAGCGCTGTCGGGCGCTGATCCCTCGCCCCCTCGCTGCCCAATAGAACCAAAAAAGGCGTGCCCATTGCGGGCACGCCAGGGGCGAAGAGAGAGGCTACCGCCCCAAATACGTGAAACGACGACACCCGACTGGGTGGAAGCGCAACGAGGAGGCAAAGACTCGCTGCATCGGTTGCCGTCGAGTCAGATCTTATCCCAATCAAGCTAAATTTTATCTTTCTGCGGATAAATAGGACCATCGGAAGGTCCGCAAAAAGGCCTCGAAACCTCGCTAAACCTTTCATTTTCCAGACAAAGATTGCGTCCGGGGGCTGTTAGCGATACCCTTACACTTTTCGTGGTTTCGTGGTCCTTCACTTTCTATCGAGCAGCGGGAATTTTGGCCGATGACACGCGCGGGAACACGCGAACGAGCGGGTAAGTGGCTTCGTCACGGTGCGCTCGCCGCCTTGGTGGCCGTAGCCGGGTGGACAGGTATTGGCCTGCACGGCGGGCCGATTGTTTCGTCCGTCGCACTGGCGCGGCAGGCGCCGGATGCGTCCACGGGCGTTTCCGGTACCGTCGCGCCGGCGCAGTTGCCGCCCGAGGCGGCCGCCACGTTGAAGCTGATCGAGGCCGGCGGCCCCTATCCGTATCCGAAGGACGGCGTCGTATTCGGCAACTTCGAGCGGTTGCTGCCGCAGCATCGGCGCGGTTACTACCATGAGTACACGGTCCCGACGCCGCGCGCGAGAAACCGCGGCGCGCGGCGCATCGTCTGCGGCGGCGCAGTGAAGAGAATCGATAACTGCTTCTATTCGGACGACCACTACAACAGTTTTAAACGCATTGTTGAATGACATTGGGATGAAGGCATGAGCGACAACGTCTACGCGCACGACACCGCAGCCGCGACGGATCTGTTCGCGGCCGGCGACGGCAATCTTTTTCAGCGCGTCATGCAAATGCGCATGGCCGAGCACGGCCAAAGCACGCAGGGCGACGCGGCATCCCGGCATTCACCGAGCGAGGAGCCTATGAGCCTTTTCGCGACCGTGCGACCGAACATCGTCCAGTCGATCCGGGCGTTTCGCGTGCAAGATCTCGCCGACGAGGCCCTGCGGCAAGAGCAGCACTTTCTCTTCGCTTATTGCGGCCAAGCCGCGTCGAAGCAGGAAGTGCTGGAGACCATCGCCACGTCGTTCCTGTTTCCGAAGCACTTCGGCAAGAACTACGATGCGCTCTACGATTGCCTGACCGATCTCGTGCACAAGGCCGGCGAGCAGCCCGGTTTCGTCATCGTCCTCGAAGGCTTGCCGATTGCGCAGAAGTTCGATAAGGAAGGCCGCGAGACGCTGCTCGACGTGTTCCGCGAGGCCGCCGAGTTCTGGGCCGAGCGTAAGGTGGCATTCCGCGTCTTCTATTCGTTTGCTTAAGTTTGCTTAAGTTTGCTTGATGGTGTGCAGGCGCGTTATGCGCCTCCACCTCCACCCCCACCTTTTCACCATCCCCCCCAGCGAGCGGCCAGCGCGGCCAGCACCGCCATTCCCGCGGTTTCCGTGCGCAGTACGCGCGGCCCCAGCGATAGCGGCGCGAATCCCTGTGCGGCTGCCGCTTCTTCTTCCTCGGGCGCGAGCCCGCCTTCCGGCCCGATCAGTAAGACGACACCCTCGTTCGGAGGTGTCTGGGGCAGGGACGCGAACGCGATCTTCGCGCGCGGCGAGAGCATGAGCCGCAGCGGGCCCGGGGCGTCGGCGGGCGGCAGCGCGTGGAGCCACTTCGACAGCTCGCATGCCGGATCGATTTCGGGCAGGCGATTGCGTCCGCACTGCTCGCAGGCCGCCCGAACGATACCCTGCCAGTGAGCATGGCGGCGGCTCGCTCGCTCGGCCGACAAACGCACGACGCCGCGCGTCGTGACGAGCGGCGCGATGCGCGAAACGCCGAGCTCCACGGCCTTTTCGACGAGCCAGTCCATTTTGTCGCCGCCGGCGATGCCTTGTGCGAGCGTGATCCGATAGGGCGGCTCAGCTTCGACCGCCTCGAACGCGCCGATCTGCGCGAGCGCACTGCGGCGGCCGACCTCCACCAGCCGCGCCTCGTGTTGTCCGCCTCGGCCGTTGAACAGCGTGAGTGAATCGCCGGCCGCGAGGCGCAGCACCTGGACGTGGCGGGCGACTTCGTCGGGCAGTGCGACGACATCGCCAGGCTCGAAGCCGGAGTCGACAAAAAAACGGGGCATAAAGCGGCGTGCGTGAATCGGTGAGCAGGAAGCATCGAGCAGCGTTCGGTGCCGGGATGCGCCCGGTGCGGGCGGCTAGCGCAAATGGGCGCGGACGCTGCGCGGGAGCGCGAACAGCGCCGGGTGCAGTGCGGCGTCATAGTAGCGCAAGGCGTCGATGCCGCGCGCCGCGAGGCGCGTTTCGATGTCGTGTTTGAACAGCGAAGCCGCGTCGAGCGTGTCGCTCGCCAGCGCCATCAGCCAAAGGGATCCGTACAGCGGGACGAAGGCCGACATGACGTCGACCATCGAGAAACTTTCACGCAACCCGCGCACGAGCGCCGCGGCACGTTCGAGATGAAACTGGGCGGAGCCCAGGTGCATCGATAGCATCGCGCAGGGCGCCAGGATCTTCTTCAGGCACGCGTAAAAGGCAGCGGTGTAGAGCTCGGCGGCGGGGGAATCGGGCGGTGTGAGGTCGAACACCACCAGATCGAACCGCTGCGTTGTCGCCGCGACGAAACGCGCGGCGTCGCCGATGACGACTTCAACGCGGCTGTCGTCGAGCGCCCCTTGATGCACCTCCGTCAAATGCTCGCGCGCCATACTGACGACGGCCGCGTCCAGTTCCGCCACCACGATCCGTTCGATGCTCGGGTGCGCGAGCAGCTGGCGGGCCGCGCCACCGTCGCCCCCGCCGAGCACGAGCGCTTTGCGCGGCGCCGGATGGGCCAGCGCCGCTGGATGCACCATGCATTCGTGATAGACGAATTCATCGCCGACGGCGGTCATCGGCCGCGCGTCGAGCGTGAAGAGCCGCCCGAGCTGAGGCGTGTCCCACACCTCGATGCGTTGATGCGGCGAATCGACCTGCGCGATGCGGCGTGCCCCGGGAAAGCCGTAAGCCGCATCGGGCGTGGGGTGAAAGAGCAGCGGCGGTTCGGTGCGGGAGAACACGGTCAGGACTTGCGGCTGCAGTTGAGGGAATGACCCAATTATAGGACTGCCCGAAGGCCTCTCATACGGGACGGCCCGCTTGCCCTTGCCGGGCGCGGTTCGGCAAGGCGGCGGGCGCCATCTGTTAGAATGGCACGCTTTGCAGCCTGTCCGCTTGCTCCCCCGCATCGCGCCGCGGCGGGCGCCCCGCCTGCGCCGGCGGCGGTCGAACACGAGCAGCGGTTCATCGCGCGCCACGGTTTCTCGACTCGTTCTCCGGACTCGACATGACGACCTCGTCTCCCGCTCCCACCGCTCTCATGGCGAACGCGATTCGCGCGCTCGCGATGGATGCCGTGCAACAAGCGAACTCAGGCCACCCGGGCATGCCGATGGGCATGGCCGAAATCGCCGTCGCTCTGTGGTCTCGCCACCTCAAGCACAACCCGCTCGACCCGCATTGGGCCGACCGCGACCGCTTCGTGCTGTCGAACGGCCATGGCTCGATGCTGCTGTATTCGCTGCTCCATCTGACCGGCTACGATCTGCCGCTCTCCGAGCTGAAAAACTTCCGCCAGCTGCACTCGAAAACGCCGGGCCACCCCGAATACGGCATCACGCCGGGCGTCGAGACCACCACGGGCCCGCTCGGCCAGGGTCTCGCGAACGCGGTCGGGATGGCGCTCGCCGAATCGCTGCTCGCGGCGGAATTCAACAAGGCTGACGCCAAGATCGTCGATCACCACACGTACGTGTTCCTCGGCGACGGTTGTCTGATGGAAGGCATCTCGCACGAAGCCTGTTCGTTCGCGGGCACGCTCAAGCTGAACAAGCTGATCGCGCTGTACGACGACAACGGCATTTCCATCGACGGCCACGTCGAATACTGGTTCGCCGACGATACCCCGAAGCGTTTCGAGGCATATGGGTGGAACGTCATTCGCGGCGTGGATGGGCACGACGTGCAAGCGATCGATGCCGCGATCGCCAGCGCGAAGCAGGCCGACAAGCCGACGCTGATCTGCTGCAAGACGGTGATCGGCAAGGGCGCGCCCACGAAGGCCGGTGGCCACGACGCGCACGGCGCGCCGCTCGGTGCGCAGGAAATCGCGGCTACGCGCGAGGCGATCGGCTGGAAGTGGGAGCCGTTCGTGATCCCGCAGGAAGTCTATGCGGCATGGGATGCGAAGGAAGCGGGCGCGCAACGCGAAGCGCAATGGAACGATGCGTTTGCTCAGTATCGTGCGAAGTACCCGCAGGAAGCGGCGGAGTTCGAGCGCCGCGCGAGCGGCAAGCTGCCGGCCGACTGGGCCGCCAAGGCGCAAGCGATCATCGCCGGCGCGAACGAGCGCGCCGAAACGGTGGCCACGCGTAAAGCCTCGCAGCAAGCGATCGAAGGTCTCGCGGCCGTGCTGCCGGAACTGCTGGGCGGCTCGGCCGACTTGACGGGTTCGAACCTCACGAACTGGAAGGCCAGCAAGCCGGTGCGTGCCGGTGAACATGGGATCGAGTGGGGCAACCACATCAACTACGGCGTGCGCGAATTCGGCATGAGCGCCGCGATCAACGGCATCGCGCTGCACGGCGGCTACAAGGCATTCGGCGGCACGTTCCTCACGTTCTCCGATTACAGCCGCAACGCGCTGCGCGTCGCCGCGCTGATGAAGTCGCCGTCGATCTTCGTGTTCACGCACGATTCGATCGGCCTCGGCGAAGACGGCCCGACGCACCAGTCCGTCGAGCACGTGGCCAGCCTGCGCATGATCCCCAACCTGCACGTCTGGCGTCCTGCCGATACGGTGGAGACGGCGGTGGCATGGACGCAGGCCGTTGAATACCAAGGCCCCTCGTGCCTGATCTTCAGCCGTCAGAATCTGCCGTTCTCGTCGCGCACCGACGCACAGATCGCGAATATCGCGAAGGGCGGTTATGTCCTGCGCGATTGGAATGACGACATCGTCGCGCGCAAGGTCATCCTGATCGCAACGGGTTCGGAGATCGAACTGGCGCTGGCCGCGGTCGAGCCGCTCGCGCAGCAAGGGATCGCGGCGCGCGTCGTCTCGATGCCGGCCACGACCGTCTTCGATCGCCAGGACGCCGAGTACCGTGAACGCGTGCTGCCCAAGGGCGTGCGCCGCGTCGCGATCGAAGCGGGGGTGACGGATTTCTGGCGCAAGTACGTCGGCCTGGAAGGCGGCGTCGTGGGTATCGATACGTTCGGCGAGTCGGCCCCGGCCGGCGTGCTGTTCAAACATTTCGGCTTTACCGTGGAGCACGTTGTCGCAGCGGCCAAGACGGCGCTCGAGTAACGATAGACTCACAGGAAGACGCAATACGGCTTCCCGGTGCATCGCGGGCGCGGCCCCGCCCCAGGATGCGCCGGGAGGCGTGAAGTACGACAGGTTTTTTCAGCCCCAATATCAGGAGAACCATCATGACGGTACGTGTTGCAATCAACGGGTATGGCCGGATCGGCCGCAACACCTTGCGTGCGTTCTACGAGAGCGGCAAGAAGCACGATCTGGAGATCGTCGCGATCAACGACCTCGGCGATGCGAAGACGAACGCCCACCTGACGAAGTACGACACGGCGCACGGCCCGTTCCCCGGTGAAGTGTCGGTCGAAGGCGAAAACATGATCGTCAACGGCGACAAGATCCGCGTGCTGGCGAACCGCAATCCGGCCGAGTTGCCGTGGGGCGAGCTCGGTGTCGACGTCGTGATGGAGTGCACGGGCTTTTTCACGTCGAAGGAAAAGGCGAGCGCGCACCTGGCCGGCGGCGCGAAGAAGGTGCTGATCTCGGCGCCGGGCGGCAAGGATGTCGACGCAACGATCGTCTACGGCGTGAACCACAACGAGCTGAAGGCCGCGCATACGGTCATTTCGAACGCCTCGTGCACGACGAACTGCCTCGCGCCGCTCGTCAAGCCGCTGAACGACAAGATCGGCCTCGAAACCGGGCTGATGACGACGATCCACGCGTACACGAACGATCAGGTGCTGACGGACGTCTACCACGAAGATCTGCGCCGCGCGCGCTCGGCCACGCACAGCCAGATCCCGACGAAGACGGGCGCGGCCGCGGCGATCGGCCTCGTGCTGCCGGAACTGGCCGGCAAGCTCGACGGCTACGCGATCCGCGTTCCGACGATCAACGTGTCGATCGTCGATCTGTCGTTCATCGCCAAGCGCGACACGACGGTCGAAGAAATCAACGCGATCATGAAGGAAGCCGCCGAGGGTGAACTGAAGGGCATCCTCGGCTACAACACGGCGCCGCTGGTTTCGATCGACTTCAACCACAATCCGGCATCGTCGACGTTCGACGCGACGCTCACGAAGGTGGCCGGCCGTCTCGTGAAGGTGTCGAGCTGGTACGACAACGAGTGGGGCTTCTCGAACCGCATGCTCGATACGGCAATCGCACTCGCGACGGCCAAGTAAGGCAAGGGGATCGGGCCCATCGCGCCTGTCTCACGCCGAGCGTGGACGGGTGCCGATGGGTTGCCGCCAGGCACCCGCCGCTGGCCGTTTTCATCCGCTGAGATTCGCTAGCCGCACAACGAAAGAGCCACCCTGGGGTGGCTCTTGTCGTATCGGCGTTTTGCGGGGGCGTTCGTGCAGCGTTGCGCCAAGCGGCGGGGCCGCGCGCCTACGCATCGGTGTCAATGCTTGCGATGCGGGCACGCTTCCTTCGTGCAGGCACCGTAAAGCGCAAGCGCATGCTCTTGCAGCTTGAAGCCGCGCTCCTCGGCGATCGTTTGCTGGCGCTTTTCGATTTCAGGGTCGAAGAACTCCTCGACGCGCCCGCAGTCGATACATACAAGGTGATCGTGGTGAGAGCCTTCGTTCAGCTCGAACACGGCCTTGCCCGATTCGAAATTGCTGCGCGAAAGCAGGCCCGCCTGCTCGAACTGGGTGAGCACGCGATAAACGGTGGCTAGACCGATGTCGAGTTCCTCGGTCAAAAGGTTCCGGTAGACGTCTTCCGCTGTCAGGTGCCGGACGGCGCTCCGCTGGAAAATTTCGAGGATTTTGAGGCGCGGTAGGGTCGCCTTCAGCCCGATGTTTTTGAGATCGGTGGGATTGGTCATGGCTAGGCATCCCTAGAGTACAATGCACGATTCGAATAGTAATGGGTTTTTGCTGTTCCGGTCATCTTCGGTGAAACTCGCGCGGTCCAATGAAAGGCAAAAGGGGCCCGCACGGTGGGTGAAATGAGTCCAAATTTTCTTATGAAGCGCGGGGGGAGTCACGTGCGCAAGCTGTTGATCGCTGCCTCGACGGTTGCGCTCGTTGCGGGATGTTCGACCTACGACAGCCT
>NZ_JBQCDN010000007.1:0-4307 GCF_051961175.1 Trinickia sp.
ACGTTGACGCACCAAAGGCCCGCCATGCCGTCGATGATGCGATTGCCGTCGGAATCCCACAGGTAGACGCCCTCGGCTTTGACGATCACGCGGCTGCCGGCGCGATTGAGCGCGCCCATATCGGAAAACGGATGAAGGTGGTGGGCGGCGTCGAGCTGGCGATACTCCGCCGTACTGAACGGGTGAGCCTGCTCGCGCGTGCCGTTCGGTGATGGTTCGAGAACCTGATCCATTGTTACCTCCTTGGAAGGGAGCGGTAGGTGGGTGTCAGACGCGTATCAGACGTGCAGCAGCAAATGCTTGCGTTCCCAAGAGCTGATGACGCGGAAGAACGCGTCGTACTCCGTTTCCTTCAGCGCAAGGAAGGCCTTGACGAACGGCTCGCCGAGGATCGAGGCGAGCGGTCCCGACGCGGCCATCAACGTCAGGCCCTCCTCGAGATTGCGCGGCAATTGATAAGGCATGCGGTAGCCGTCGTTCGCGAGCGGCTCGGTGGGCGAGAGCGCCTGGGTGAGCCCGAGGTAGCCGGCAGCGAGCGTGCCCGCGATCGCGAGGTAGGGGTTGCAATCGACGCCGGGGATCCGGTTCTCGATGCGCCGTGCCGCTGGGGACGAGTGTGGGATGCGAAAGCCGACGGTGCGATTGTCGTAGCCCCACTGCACGTTGATGGGCGCGGCCATGAAGCGCGACAAGCGCCGATAGGAATTGATGTAGGGCGCAAAAATCGGCATCAGCGCAGGCGTGTACTTCTGCAAGCCGCCGATGTACTGATAGAACAGATCGGTGGGGGCGCCGTCATTGCCGCTAAACAGATTGTGGCCTGTCTCCATATCGACGATGCTTTGATGCACGTGCATCGCCGAGCCCGGTTCACCCTCCATCGGTTTGGCCATGAAGGTGGCGTACATGTGGTGGCGCAGCGCCGTTTCGCGCACCGTGCGTTTGAACAGAAAAACACGATCGGCCAGATTGAGCGGATCGCCGTGAAGAAAATTGATCTCCATCTGGGCGGCACCCACTTCGTGGATCAGCGTGTCGACCTCGAGCTCTTGAATCTCGCAATATTCGTAGATGTCTTCGAATAGCGGATCGAATTCGTTGACCGCTTCGATCGAATACGCTTGACGACCCGTTTCGGCGCGACCGGTGCGGCCCACGGGCGGCCGCAGCGGCAAGTCCGGGTCCTTGTTCATCTCGACGAGGTAGAACTCGAGCTCGGGTGCGATGACGGGCTTCCAGCCCTTGGCCGCATAGAGTTCCAGCACGCGGCGCAAGACGCGGCGCGGCGATATCGCCACCGGCGTGCCGTCGAAATGCACGCAGTCGTGGATCACTTGCGCCGTGGGATCGACGGCCCAGGGGATGAGCCGGATCGTCGAGGGATCGGGCACGCAGATCATGTCGGGATCGGTGATGCCCGTGAGATTGCCGTCGTCGGGATATTCGCCGGTCACCGTCTGGATCATGACGGCCTGCGGCAGACGCATCGATTCGCCCGATTCGAACTTGCTGCGCGGGATGATCTTGCCGCGAGCGATACCGGCCATATCGGGGATGATCGCCTCGATTTCGGTGATGTGATGCTTCCTGAGAAATTCGTCGATGTCATGCATGGCAGTTCTCGATGGTTTGTCTGATGGGCGATGAGGCGCGCGGAGCGTGGGGGCGCAGCGCCGTTGCGCTCATGCGCAGCAGCGGATGCGGTGCGAACCGACCAATGCCGGTAGGCAGCTGTGGCTCAGTCTCGATTCGATTCGGCAAGCGCAGGGCGAGCTTGGCCCTCGCGATGGACGCGATGACACAAGCGCCGAAAGGGCGCCGAAGACGAACCGGGCGTGACGAACGAGTGGGAGGCGCTACGGCAGCAGCGAAGCGACGTCGTCGATGTGAACGGCGATGTAGGCGCGTGCGGACGTGACGTTGTGACGTCGAACGCAGCGGCGTGACAGGATGGTGAAGACGGACAGGAACCGGCGGAACGCAAGCGGGCCGTTGCTGCCGTCGGCGATGGCGCGGCCGGCGCGAAGACGATTCGCGCGCGTGCTGCGGTTCCATCTAACCAAAGGGCCTCGGACTCTCACGATAAGACTCGACTCGGTGATGTGGAGGAAATCGAACGCACTGTTGCAGGACACGCATGGCGTGCAAAGAAACGGGGCGACCGGGCTTGGCCTGCGGCGGGTCCATCTTGTGCGGCGCAATGCGATGCAAAGCAGCGCACTACAGCCCTACACGAAGACGAAAAAACGGTCCGCCATGTGCCTTGACCTGTCACCCAGCATATATCAGCCAAGACGGCCGTCAATCCCGTGGGGAAAATCGGGTACGGATTAACGCTTCGTGAGGACGCCGACGCCGGCGTTTTCGGGCCCCTTTGCGACCGGCCATACGGATTCGACTGATTCTATCCAGCGGAGTTCGATGGGCGACGTCCGCGCCCGATCACGCGGAAATCACGGCAATCTCAGCGGCGCACGTTGCGTGCGATCTGCTATGACTGTGGCGGCCGCCGAAGGCGGGTGCTGCCGGACAGACTGCAGTGATGTAGCGATATTGGGATATAGGGATATCGCGGCTTAGTGTTCAACGCGCAGTCGTGGCTCGAGCGGCCAGGCACGCCGCGCCCGCATAGGTCACCCCCGCGAGTACGCCAACGACGGTGAGCGCCGTCGTGAGATGCGTGGCCAGCATCGCCGCGGCCCCGGCGAATGCGACGCCGAGCAGGCTACCTGCTTGGCGCAGCGCATTGAGCAATCCGGACGCGACGCCGGCCGATTCCGCCGGTACCTGTTCGAGGATCGTTGCAATCATCGGCGGAACTGATAGGGCCGTGCCCATGCCGAATGCCGCCATCGCTGCAATGACGAGCCCCCACGCGGCCTGCATTTCAAGCAGCGCCGTCATCGCCGGGCCGGCTACCGTGGCCGCCGCAAGACCGAACGTCATCATGCGGGCCGGGCTCAAGCGCCCTTGCAGCTTGCCGGCCAAGACATTCCCGAGCGAGAGGCTGGCCGCCATCGGCAACATCGCGAGCCCGGTGTGCCGCGCATCGAGCCCGCGCACACCGTGCAGGTACAAACTCAGCAGGAACAGCACCGCGAAGTAGCCGACATAGACGAGTGTGCCGCTCGTGTTCATGGCCACGAACTTCGGATTGCGGAACCACGCGAGCGGGACCATCGGATCGGCCGCGCGGCGTTCCGCGGCGATCAGCAGGCACGCCGAAACGACGGCGACGGCCATGGCGATCAGCACTTCGGGCGCACGTATGCCGCGCGTGGGCATCTCGATGGCCGCAAAGCAAAGCGCTGCCAGCGCGATCGTGCTCGTCAACTGGCCAGCCCAGTCGAAGCCGCGCGCGCGAGTGGACAACGCAGTTCGAACGACAGCCCACGCGCCGGCCAGCGCAACGATACCGGTCGGGACGTTCACAAGAAACGCACTGCGCCAGCCGAAGCCGTCGACGAGCAGCCCCCCGGCCACGGGCCCGATCGCCGCGGCCAGCGAGGCGATGCCGGCCCACGCAGCGATCGCGCGGGCCCGTTGCGCGGGATCGTCGAACGTGGCGCGCACGATCGCCAGCGAGGCGGGCAGAAAGAGCGCGGCGCCCATGCCCTGAACGAAGCGCGCCGCGACGAGCGTGGCGACCGAGGGCGCCAAGCCGCATGCGGCCGAAGCGGCGACGAACAGTGCGAGGCCGCAGAGGTAAACGGCCTTCGCCCCGAAACGGTCCGAGGCCACGCCGCCCGCGAGGATCAGCGCGGCGAAACTCAGCGTATAGGCATCGACGATCCATGCGAGACCCGCGACGGATGCATGCAGATGCGCGCGCATCGAGGGCAGGGCGACATTGACGATCGTGGTGTCGAGGACCGCCATGAACATGCCGCTCGCCACGAGCACTAGCGTTGCGCGTCGCCGGGCGGTCTCGGCACGCTCTGGCGCTCGGTTGGGGAGAAGGGGGTCGGCTGCGTAGTCGGCCATGTAGCACTCCGGTTGACGGCACCTTCGTGTGCCGCACATGCCTGAAAGTCTATAGAGTGACCATGCTGCGATAAAGCGGTGAATCTGCACGTCCTTGATGCAAAAATGCATCACTACGGATTCTCGTTGAATATTTACGAAGGCTCGTATCGACATTCGAGTAACTCGTCTACTATCGCGCTGCGCGCATTGCGTTAATCTTGCGCGTCGTTACTTGGAGCGTTGACAACAATGAAACGAAACAAGCCTCTAGTGTCCTGTCCCGTAAGTTCTTTGATAAATGAAATTGTCCATTTGGCTGTCAGGCAAGAAGCGAGGAGGCG
>NZ_JBQCDN010000008.1:0-3343 GCF_051961175.1 Trinickia sp.
GCCACTTCGCTGGCGACACGGCCGAGAACCTTATCCGTCGCGTCAATCACGTACCATTCGCGCGTCACCTCTTCGGCTTTGGCGGAAAACGTCTTCATGATCGATCCAAAAAATTGATCTGCCCTTCGTATTTTTCCTGCTTGGATGTGGCGCATCGAGGCACCGTGCAGGCTCTCCCTGTTCTTCTTCCGCGGGCATAGATGCGGAAAAGCCCTGAATTATAAAGGAATTTGGTACGGCGCGTCAAAGGTGGCCTTGACTTGACCGAGACGGGCCCAAAACGACGTCTGGCACCGGTCGCCAGCGCGGCGCGGAACGACGCTCCCGAAGCAGGCACACAACGGCTCGAGGCAAAAAAAAGCCCGAACTCTTGGCTCGGGCTTAATCCACCTAAGGAGGAGGGTGGAGGAGACATGCGGAGATCGTCGAGAGCGACGATCAATGAGGCTCATTGTACAGAGGGAACCGCTCCCGCGCAAGAAAATTTGCATTGCGAAAACGCAAACCACAATGTGGAATAAGCAAAGCACCGAGCATGGCATGGCGGTAGCCGACCCGGCGCACTGCGGGCGGATACAATGCCTATCCGATCGATCACGAATATCAGCACTGCGGGAGTTGCACTATGGAATGCAAAGTAAGCTGGATGGGAGCAGACGGAATGGCGTTCGCGGCCGAAACGGGCAGCGGCCATCTGGCGATGATGGATGGCGCGCCGGAGGGCGGCGGCCGCAACCTGGCGCCGCGGCCCATGGAAATGGTGCTGCTCGGCACGGGCGGGTGCACGGCCTACGACGTCGTCATGATTCTGAAGAAGAGCCGGCAGGAGATTGCCGGCTGCTCGGTCACGCTCAAGGCCGAACGTGCCAGCGAAGACCCGAAGGTTTTTACGGCAATCCACTTCCATTTCACGGTAACGGGCAAGAACCTCAATCCCGCCACCGTCGAGCGCGCGATCAACCTGTCGCACGACAAATACTGCTCGGCATCGATCATGATGGCCAAGACAGCCGACTTGACGCATTCGTTCGAGATCGTCGAAGTCTGACACTCCGCCTCAGCCCGCTTCGCCGTGAGAATCCGCCGGTGAGGTAAAGGACGCAGTAAAAGCAAAGCAGGCCGGTAAGCCGGATTCTGTGCGGTTGCAATGCCTTGCGGCATCGCAACCGTGGCAGCCATTCCTCTAGGCGCGCCATTGCTGACGCGCTCGAGCTTCCTACCCGCAGGCGAGACGGGGGCACCGCCTTGCATCCGAAGACGCGCGCCTGCCTATTTGGAATTGCTCCGGGTGGAGGTTGCCGTGCCGTCTGCGTCGCCGCAGCCGCGGTGCGCTCTTACCGCACCGTTTCACCCTTACCTGATCCCGGCTTGCGCCGGGCCATCGGCGGTCTGTTCTCTGTTGCCCTGTTCCGCGTGTCACCACGGATGGCCGTTAGCCATCACCCTGCCCGTCGGAGTCCGGACTTTCCTCGCCCTCCCCGGCGCGAACCGGGGAAGCCGCGACTGCCTGGCCTACTTTGCTGGGCCGGAGTTTACCATTGCCTCAGCCGTCGCGCGGCCATTCGCGCCACGGACGCGCCGCCCGGCTCGAAAAACCTGCCGGTCGTCATAGAAACGCGGATCGATATTCGCAGGCCAGAAGCCGGGCACGCCCAGCACCGGCAGCGGCGCATAGCGGCGGGCATCGAGCGGGCTCTGCGCCAACGACGCGGCGACAGCTTCGTCAACCCACGCATCCTGGCGCTCGCAAGGCCACGCGAAGTACTCGGGCGGCGCTGCAACGATCCACGCGTGGCCCGTGCATGCCTTGTAGGGAACCACCAACTTTTCGAGCAGCGCATGGCCGAACACGCGCACCTCGCAGCGCTCGCCCCATGCCCTGCGCTCGTCGATAAACAGGTGCCGCCATTCGAATGCCGTCAGCGCTGCGGCCAGGCCCGGGTCGCAGCAGACGAACAACACGGCGTTTTCGTCAAACAGCGTCAGGAAATCGCGTTCCGGGCCCCGTACGCCAGCGATGCCGTCCCGTTCGATGATGCGCGCCTGGTGTGCATTGAGCGTTGCTTTCACGCGCGGATAGGCGAACCACATGAGCGCATTGAAGAAGTCATGCAGGTTAAGGCGCGTCGGCACGCCGCCCGTTTGCGCGATATGCGCTTCATAGGCCGTACCGGCGGGCAGCGCCGCCTGTTCGATGAACGACAGCGGGCGGCCCTTGCCCGTCACATGGCCCGCCTCGGACGCCTGCTTTGCCAATAGGTGGACAAAATCGGCTGATTCCGCCTGCATGTCGCGATACCAGCGCATCCCGCGCCCGGCATATGCAGCCAGCCACGGCGCGGACCAGTCGATCCGCTCGAGGCTGGCGAGCAGCCCCGCGCGTTCAAGCGGCGCGCCTTGGATAGATTGCGTCATCGCTTGCCGTTGATCGGTTTCGGGTACGACCGGACACGCACTCAGGCCAGCCGCCAACCGATCGTTTCGCCCGCGCGCAGCGGCACCACTGCGGCCTCGCCCGCCACGATCTCCGTCGGCAGCGTCCAGTTCTCGCGTACCAGCGTCACGCGTTCACTGCTGCGCGGCAGGTTGTAGAAATCAGGGCCGAAGAAGCTGGCGAAGCCTTCGAGCTTGTCGAGCGCGCCGGCGTTATCGAACGCTTCCGCATAGAGCTCGAGCGCGTGCAGCGCCGTATAGCAGCCGGCGCAACCGCATGCGTGCTCCTTCAATCCTTTGGCGTGCGGTGCGCTGTCGGTACCGAGGAAAAAGCGGGGATTGCCCGACGTCGCCGCTTCGACGAGCGCGACCCGATGCGTCTCGCGCTTGAGCACGGGCAGACAGTAGTAATGCGGGCGAATGCCGCCCTGAAAAATCGCGTTGCGGTTGTAAAGCAGGTGATGCGCGGTGATCGTCGCTCCGAGCAAGCCGTTCGCTGCGCCGTCGTCGCGCACGTATTGCGCCGCATCCTTCGTCGTGATGTGCTCGAACACGACTTTCAGGGCCGGGAAATCACGGCGCAGCGGCGTCATGACTTGATCGATGAAGACTTTTTCGCGATCGAACAAGTCGATCGACGGATCCGTGACCTCGCCGTGCACGAGCAGCGGCAGCCCCACTTCCTCCATCGTCTCCAGCGTTTTCGCGCATTTCGACAGATCGGTCACGCCGAAGTCCGAATTGGTGGTCGCGCCGGCCGGATACAGTTTGACGCCGTGGACGAACCCGCTTTCGCGCGCACGGCGGATCTCGTCGGGCGGGGTGTTGTCGGTGAGATAAAGGGTCATCAACGGCTCGAACGCCGTGCCGACCGGCACCGCCGCCAGGATGCGCTCGCGATAGGCCCGTG
>NZ_JBQCDN010000009.1:0-36026 GCF_051961175.1 Trinickia sp.
CGCAAGCTGGCCACCAGTCAGACGCCGCGCACACTGTTCATTTCCTGTTCCGATAGTCGCATGGTTCCCGAACTGGTCACGCAGCGCGAACCGGGCGATCTGTTCGTGATCCGCAATGCCGGCAACATCGTGCCTTCGTTCGGTCCTGAGCCCGGCGGTGTGTCGGCAACGGTCGAATATGCGGTGGCCGCGCTCGGCGTGACGGATGTGGTGATATGCGGCCACTCGGACTGCGGCGCGATGACGGCCGTCGCGACGTGCAAGTGCCTCGACCATATGCCCGCTGTCGCGAACTGGCTGCGCTACGCCGACTCGGCGAGACTCGTCAACGAGGCGCGTGAACATGCGGGCGAGCGCGAGCGCGTCGACTCGATGGTGCGCGAGAACGTCATCGCTCAGCTCGACAACCTCAAGACCCACCCCTCAGTTGCACTGGGACTCGCGCAAGGCCGCCTAAATTTGCACGGATGGGTCTACGACATCGAATCCGGCTCGATCGACGCGCTCGACGCCGCGACCCGCCAGTTCGTGCCGCTCGCTGCGCATCCCGATGTCACCGCGACGCCCGCCGAGTGCGTGGCTGCGCTCTGATTCCCGGCTTGTCACACCGACTGTCGATCTCACCAGGTTGATTTTTACCAGGAGCAACATCATGACCCAATCGCAAGTCACACCGAACGCACGCGAAGCATTGACGGAAACGATCGTCGACGCGAAGGTGCGCAAGAACCTCACCTTCGAAGCCATCAACGAAGGCACGGGCTTGAGCCTCGCATACACGACAGCCGCGCTACTCGGTCAGCATGCGCTGCCGGAGAATGCGGCGAAGCTCGTCGCCGAACGCCTCGGGCTCGACGACGCCGCCGTTCGCCTGCTGCAAACCATTCCCGTGCGCGGCAGCATTCCGGGTGGCGTGCCGACCGATCCCACCGTCTACCGCTTCTACGAAATGGTGCAGGTGTACGGCTCGACGTTGAAGGCGCTGGTTCACGAGAAATTCGGCGACGGCATCATCAGCGCGATCAACTTCAAACTCGATATCCAGAAGGTGCCGGACCCGGAAGGCGGCGAGCGTGCCGTCATCACGCTCAACGGCAAGTATCTGCCGACCAAGCCGTTCTGAACCCAATGATGCGAAGACGAAAATTCTTACTGAGCACCGGTGCCGCGCTTGCTTCGGGCGGCCTTGCCCTCTCAGGTTGCACGATGATCAGGCCGCGCTCCACGTCGAGCATCAGCAACACGCTGTACCCCACAAGGAGATCCGAAATGACTTCACCCGCAGCAATTCGCCCGCCGCTTCCCCCATTCACGCTGGAGACGGCCATCGAGAAAGTCCGTCTCGCGGAAGACGGTTGGAATTCGCGCGACGCCGCCAAGGTCGCGCTCGCCTATTCGCTCGACACGAAATGGCGCAATCGCGCAGAGTTCGCGAATAATCGCGCGGAAGCGCAGGCGTTCCTCGAGCGCAAATGGAAGAAGGAACACGAGTATCGTCTGATCAAGGAACTGTGGGCGTTCGGCGGCAATCGCATTGCCGTGCGCTACGCCTACGAGTGGCACGACGACTCGGGCAACTGGTTCCGCTCCTACGGCAACGAGAACTGGGAGTTCGGCGAGGATGGTCTCATGCAACGTCGCTATGCGTGCATCAACGACATGCCGATCAAGGAATCGGAGCGCAAGTATCATTGGCCCTTGGGCCGTCGGCCGGACGACCATCCGGGACTGAGCGAGTTGGGACTTTGAAGCCCGGATCGTTACAGCCGCGATGAGCCATTTGCGTCCAACAATCCAGTGGCAACGAATGACGGATTGTTGGGCGTGCGCCGGCGCGCCGTCGGGATGTAGCGACTTAAATGTCGTTGAATTATTCGCGACTTTTCGTTTGCTCCTCTTGGGTGAAAGTATGATCTGTGTCCGGTGTCAGGTCTGAGCTGCAAAGCAGTCTTTTCAAATCGCCAGTCTGCGGAATCGACGATCGGCCGCTTTTGGCCGACTGCTGCTCGATACGGTCGGCGGCAGTCGATCCCGAACGGCCTCACGGACTTACGCTGTAGACGTCCGCTAGCGCCGATTTCTCCTTACGCCTAGCCTGGAACCGGCCCCGGTACGGTGGCTGTGTCGATGACATTGCGTCAGAGTGCTAAGAAGATGCTCGGCCAACCAGATCCGGGTTTGTCCTCCTGCAACTATATAATGAATATTGAAGCTTTGAATCAGCGCTTGGCTGTCATTCGGGGAAGTCTCGAAGCGCGTGAAGACGTCACCGCTGTCTCCGTCCGAGAGCTTTTACGCTGGGCCGGCGCTGAACGACGCGGCTACATGGTGGCCTACCGCATAAGAAGCGCTCTCAAAGAAAACGGCGTCAGCACTCTGCCGGATTTCGATACTGTGCACCTGGATTCAACGGTTTTGATCGTACGAGTTCCCCACATCTTGTCCTGTGGACGCTCACAGCTCATCGTCCACGGTGGTTAGTGGAGTTGTGCAAGGCCGCAGGCACTACGGCTGCCAGGCAGCAATCCAAGAAGATAAACCTCGATCACATTAAGCATCAGCTTGAAGTCTCGACGACCAGCAATGAATCCAATTTCAAAGAGAAAGTGCGCAATGTCGAGATCGGTCGGCTTGCCGATAATTCCCACGATTGTCGGATTTGCGGCCATTGCCCGGTTGTTAATCGTCCGCAAAAGCTCATCCGTCGAATAAATATCGATTTGACGCGAAAAGGCGCTGAGTACCTCCGAAATTTGCGGACATTGAGATTTAAACTCCGCTTCGGTGTCCTCAATGCGCTTTCGGCCAAAGAATGGAGAGAACCAAGGATACGACCACGTGTCGTACCCGGAAAATCCAACGCTACTGAAATCCCGAACCAACCGGGATGACGGACTGCGATGGGAGATCAACCCCGTATTCCGCGATTTCCTAAACCTTCGGTCAATTTCTGACAAGCGGCACACTAAGAGCGGTCGCCGATAAAAATCGACCGGCCTCCATATCAGCAATGCAAACGAATGACCGACTACAGGTGCAAATACGACGCCTGAACGTCCGACCGACGATGCATGTGAACGGCCGCTCGTGGCCGCCAGTCGACGAACCGGCATTCTCTCCTCGTGCCCATCGTCGAGTCGTATTCGTGGCTGGACCGCTGGATCGAGGCTCATTTCCTTCTTGCGATCCTGTCAAACGGACGCACAGCAAGCCCGAAGGGGCGCGCGATTGCAGGCCTTGGACGTCACTTGGCGCCGTAAACGGCGTCGCGCAGATCGATTGTGTATTGACCGTTCATGCCTTCGTAGAGCGTGTTCGACAGCGACACGACGGTCAGGCCGCGTGCGCGGTCGACGAACCACGAGTGACCGTAGACACCGCCCCAGCGCCACGTGCCTGCCGATTCCGGCGACGCCGCTACGTGTGGATCGCGGAGCACCGAAAAGCCGATCCCGAAGCCGAAGCCGGGACGGTCCGGCAAATCGAAGTTGCCAGTCTGCACACGTCCCATCTCGTCCACGAGGGCGGCAGGCAACAGTGCGCCGCCGCCCGCGCGCAGCGTGTCCAGCACATGCAGCACGTCGCTCGCGCTGCCTACCATCCCCGCACCGCCCGACGCAAAAGCATGCGCGTCGAGCGCGCGCCCCGGCGAGTACGTGACACCGACCGTTCCTTCAACTGCAGGTACGGTCTCGTTCTCGGCCAGCCGGTGCGGCCGCGGCGTATCGTTCACGTACGGTGTCGCGAGCCGCGCGGGATCGACCGCGACGAACGCCGTGTCGCGGGCGCCGAGCGGACGGAGCACGAGCACATCGACAGCTTCGGCGAGGGGCATCCCGCAGACAGCCTCGATCAACGCGCCAGTCACGTCGAGCGCGACTGAATAGTTCCAGTTCGTCCCCGGCGCATACAGCAGCGGCGCGCTCGCGATCCGGCGTACGTTTTCGCCTAGCGTGATGGCCGCGCCGTCGAGCCCGTCCGATACCCCCGCGCGCGCATATGGCCCGTCCTCATCAGCTTCCGCAAAGCGATAGCCCAGGCCCGCGGTATGCGTAAGCAGCTGCCGCACCGTGATCGCCGGCACGTCGCCGTCGGGAAGGGGCGGGCGAAAACTGGGCAGCCAGCGGGTGACGTCATCGTCGAGCGACAGTTTGCGTTGCGCCACGAGCACCATTGCGGCCGTCGAGACGATCGGCTTCGTCACCGACGCGAGCCTGAACAGCGTGTCCTCGCGCATCGGTGTACGCGATTCGCGGTCGGCGAAGCCGGCCGCGCGGTGATAGACGAGCCGTCCGTCGCGCGCGATCAGCACTACCGCACCGACGAGACGCTGCGATTCGAGCGCGCGGGACAGCACCGTATCGACGCGCTCGGCGAGCGCGGCATCGGCGGGCGGCTGCAATGACGATGCTGGGGTGAAGGGCATAAAGGGCTCCGTCGTGATCGGTCTAGCCGACATGTTAGGAGCGCCTTGGTCGCGATCACTATTAACCGTACACCGAAAAGGGCTACATGGCCTCGCAGGCTATCTTTGCTTTGTCGGCTCAGTTGGCGGTTATCGGGCCCAAAACGGTCCCTCGCATTTCCCAAAGCCGGACATTGGGACGGCGTGTGGCGGGAGAGTCGCGCTATCCCTTCTGCCAGATAACGTAGGCGTACCCATGGCGTCGACATTGGGCATTTCGCCGACCCGCACATGCTGAAAGAAGCCCAAACAATGGCTCCATGACGATGTGTTGGGATCGGATTCAACCCAGCACGAATACCCCAACTGCTTCCAATCTATCGACCTGTCGTCATTGCATCGCCAAAGGACCTCTTGGGCAATTGCCTCGCACCAAATCAATGCATCTTCTGCAGACTCCGCCGCGATGAAAACTCCGGTCGTCGATTCATAGTCTTCGATCACTCCGCGCTCGAAGAGCTGTCGGGGTTCAGGCTCGTGGTATTGCAAAATGACGAAATATTCGTGTGCCATGTCGAAGAAGATTTGTTTAGCGACATCAAGTCGTGGCCGGTCGTTGCAGATTGCCGAAGAACCCACCACAGACGTCAATCGGCCGCTCCTGGCCGACCACTGCCACATGCACCGCGCTATCGACCTCCTACACTGCGACGCCTTGGGGATTCGCCAGCCCAGACCCGAAGCGGACCTTCGGCCAGTTCTAGAGCGGGCCTTCAATTTGACGGTCTAGCCGTTGAGCTCGTGGTACCAAAAGAGATTTCGACCGATAAAATCAAACGCTTCTGGCCATGAGGGCTCATGGTCTGCCTCTATGTAGAATGCAGCGCCGTTAGAAAAATGAAGACAAAGGACGTACGCGTCAGTCCGTGTCACGGCGACCACGCCCTGACCGATTAATCCGACGAGCTTGTCACAGAACCCTGTTGTCCCATGCCAAATGAGACTTTCGCCATTTGCAACTGCGGCCCGGTTGTAGACGGTGAGTCGCTCTTCCTCGAAAACAAGTTGAAAATAGTCGTGAATGAATACGACCTGCGACAGCGGTTCAAGAGGTATTAGCCTGTTGTCCATGCATTCAGCTCTCGGGTCGCAAATGTCGACAATTTACCCCATGGGCGCGACTGACGGATAGTGGCCGAAACGCGCCACAAGGGGGCGCGATGGCGACCGGGTCGAGAGCGCGCATTCGCTGCCAGCGAGACCTGACATTCGCGACTCTCGGCTTGCGACCGGCAGGGAAGCGACCTGTAGTTGAGTTACCGACATCGTTACCTCAATGTTAGCTAAGGCCGATTTGCGGCCGCGAGCTGGTATGGACCCATCTCATTTGACCTCGAAACTCTCCTTTGCCATGAGACAGAGCGAAGCGGCGAGGGCGGAGGGCGGACGTGCGTCGAGAATCACTGATAACGAATGGCTGCGCGCCGCGACCGTGTTTTTCTACCGCAATATCAAGTTCGCGGACGCGAATGTCGGGTTCGCCGCTAGCGTATGCGTGTTCTCGAAGAGACAGCGGGCTTTCGACGGCGGACGTTTGGCCGCTAAAGGCAACCATCGCTAAGAAGTTGGACATCGCCTAGATGCCCCGCATTGCGCAGCGCCGCTCGCCTCCCTAGGCGACGGGGAGCCAGAAGAAATTCTTCTGGCTCCCCTTTTATATTGTCGTTTGACGGGCTGCAGCCAAGCCGCCATAGTGGGCGCCATCCGAAGGAGATGGAATGAAACGACGGACCTTTGCCAAAGCAGCGCTGAGTGCCGCGATAGTCACCAGCTCGTCTCGGGTGCTAGGCGCAGTTGGTGCAAACCCCTCGTGTGAACCGGCTGAAACATGCGTGAAAAGAGGGCGGCTCGCCAACATTGAGGCAGAGTCAGGTGGTCGCTTGGGCTTCTTCGCCGTTGATACAGGTTCCGGGCGAACGCTTGGCTATCGCGCTGATGAGCGGTTCCTCATGTGCAGTACCTTCAAAGGAATCCTAGCAGCACAGATTTTTGCGCGCGTCGATCGGGGCGAAGAACGGCTCGACCGTCAAATTCCCTATTCGCAAAAAGATTTGATTTTCACCTCTCCTGTGACTCAGGCGAACGTTGCTCGCGGTGTGATGTCGATCGATGACCTGTGCCGGGCCATACTGGAGGAAAGCGACAACACCGCTGCCGTGCTGCTGATGAGGAGCGCGGGCGGGCCCGAAGCCCTTACAGCATTCGTTCGCCGATTGGGTGATACCGTAACCCGCTCAGACCGGTATGAGCCGCAGTCAAACAGCTATAGCGGCTTGCTTGATACAACATCACCACGGGCTATCGTGACCCTAGCGAAGACGCTTCTGCTTGGCAATGCTCTCACCGCGGAATCGCGCGCCCGACTCGAACGGGGAATGATCAATTGCAAGCCAGGTCGCAGCCGTATTCGCGCGGTATTACCTCAAAGCTGGAGCTGTGCGGACCGACCGGGAACCAGTGTTGGAGGGGAAACAAACGATTACGCGCTTGTGCGGCCAATCGGGCGACATCCATTGATCGTTGCGGCCTACTATGACGCGCCAGGCCTTGCGATGGCGGAACGCGAGTCAGTTTTGCGAAAGGCGGGCGAAGCCTTTACGCAGTGGGCCATGGAAGTGGTGTGAACGACGCATCGAAGGCGCTCGGAATATCAGCCTGTTTTTTTCGAGTCGCCGCAGGATGGAAGTCTGTTCGCCCGCTCCGCGATACATCGTAACTTCAGCTCCTGACATCAGGCGATTGTTGACGATCCTGGTGGCGAGATCCGCGATTTCTATGAGACGCGGGGGGCGGGTTTGATAGCAATACTGATGGTAGGGTAACGGGCCTTGCCTCGTTGCTTCGAGGCAGGCGCGCAAATTCATTCGTTCCGCTGAATGCGGTTGAGCGATGCGTTGTCTTGCACTATCAGCCCAATGATCTGCTCGTGATCAAGCGCGGTGCAAAACTCTCCGTTCATGCTAGTGACCGAGATATCGTGGATGGTCTGTGGGTCGTGATCGACACCGTCGACCCCGATCTGATTCGTCGTCGCGCAAGCATCATGTATGAGATATGTGTCAAACCCCATGTTCCCGGACATCCTAACTGTCGTCTCCACGCAGTAATTCGTAAAGAACCCAGCCACTACGAGCCGGTTGATATTCCTTCGGCGCAACTCCAGCTCCAAAGTCGTCCCAATAAATGAACTATTGACATCCTTCCAGATGATCAGCTCGCCTTCCTTTGGCTTTAGCGTTTCAATGAATTCGCCACCCGGCAAACTCAGTTTCAGCGGCGACACTTTTTGCCGCGAGTCGTGTTGGGTATAGATCACCGGCAACCCAGCTTGTCGCCAAACCGACAGCAGCCTTTCCATGTGCCGCTCGGCCGCAGGGTTGTTGCGCCTACCGGTTGGGCCGCCCCAATGCCGGAGATCATTGACGCCTTTTTGCACATCGATAAGCAGCAGAGCCGTATCGTGACCGAATTGTTTGATCATGCTTTTATCCTTCTCGATAAAATATAATGAATAATATAAACGGTTCCACTCATATTGAATGGAATAAATAACTTAGGCCATAGATGTTGCCTCGAGGCAATGCGGATTTCGATTCCGGCAAGCTCACTGTCGCCGCCGGTCCCCCGCTTCGAGATCGGAGCCTGGTCGTGATGCGACGATGCTCTACAAGGTAACAACGTCGAGCAGCTTCTTCTTGCCCTTCTGGTACGTGTAAAGTGAGATTGCGCCGTGCTTCAGATCGCCATGATCGTCAAAGACAGTTTCACCGATTACCCCGCGATAGTCCGTGGATGGCATCTCAGCCAATACCTTCGCAGGACTAGTTGAATTTGCCCGCTTCATCGCGTCGACGATGATATAGACTGCGTCATACGAAAACGGTGAGTACACTTCCATCGGCTGATGGAAACGAGCCTCGTATCTCCTGGCAAACGACGCACCATTCGGCATTCTTTCTAGCGCCATGCCCGCCTCGGAGCAGACGACGTTGTCCACGGCGGTGCCCGCCAGATTGGCGAGAGTGGTCGAGCAAATCCCGTCGCCGCCCAGCACTCGGGCGCGTATCCCGAGATCACGTGCCTGTTTCGCTAGTGGTCCAGCCCCGGCATCCATACCGCCATACATGATGGCATCCGGATTCTCTCCCTTTATTTTGGTAAGAACTGCGCGGAAGTCGATTGCCTTATCGTTTGTAGCATCGTGAGAAACTACCTTGATGCCTAGCGATTTCGCGGCCGCCTCGAACTCGTTTGCGAGACCCTGGCCGTAGGCAGTTGAGTCATCGACAATCGCAACGGTCTTGACCTTGAGATTCTGGGCAGCATATTGTGCCAACGCCGGTCCCTGCTTCGCGTCGGTGGCAACCAGCCGGTAGGTGTTATTGAAACCCTGTTGGGTATAGGCGGGGTTCGTCGCCGACGGTGAGATTTCAACGATTCCCCCATCGTGGTAGATCCGCGAAGCGGGAATCGACGTACCAGAGTTCAGATGGCCAACGACGCCAACCACCTTGTCGTCGACGAGCTTTTGCGCGATCTGGGTGGCCGTGCGCGGATCACCCGCATCGTCTTGCGGGTCGAGTTGGAGCGTTGCCATCTGGCCATTGATGACGAGCCCTTTCGCGTTGATCTCCTCGATCGCGAGCCTCGCGCCGTTCTCACTGTCCTTGCCCAAATGCGCGATCGCGCCAGTCAACGGACCGACGTGTCCAATGCGCACGACTTGATCCGCATGCGCGGACGTTGCGCATGCCGCAATCGCTAATGCCAATACTACCTTCACACTATGCTTCATGATGTCTCCACGTATTTATGATGGTCCTGCTTCTCGACTATCCCGCGATCGTTGCCCCGCACTTCGATGTCTTCGCACCTCCCATGACCGTCGCGGAATCCCTGCCCATCGCAATTCCGAATAGATCCTTTGGATTCGAAGGCGATGGAATCAACTCGAGTGAGCGGCCTATACCTCGCTCGCGTGCGGCCGCATACAGGTAGCGCAGAGCGGAAAAGTCCTCAAGCGCGAAACCCACCGAGTCGAAAACGGTGATCTGTTCATCGAACTCGCGGCCGGACGCCTCGCACGACAGCACCTTGTGAAATTCAGTTACCGGAAACTCTTCCGGTAACTGTTGGATGTCGCCTTCGATGCGGGTTTGCGGTTCGTATTCGACGATGACCTTGCTGCGGAGCAGGACATCGCAATGAAGCTCAGTCTTACCGGGACAATCTCCGCCAACCGCGTTAATGTGCATGCCTTCTTCGAGCATGTCGGGCGTGAGGATGGTCGCATTGGTCTTATCCGCCGTCACCGTCGTGACGATGTCCGCTCCGCGCACGGCTTCAGCGGTAGACATCGCTTTAACGATGCGTAACTGCCGGTAGGCAGCGAGATTTTCAACGAGCTTTTCCGTAGCAGCTGGGTCTGTATCGAACACCCGAATTTCGTCCACGCCGAGCTGCGTGTGAAACGCGATCGCCTGAAATTCGCTTTGCGCGCCGTTACCGATCAACGCCATCGAACGCGAGCCTTTGCGTGCGAGATGCCGCGCAAACAGTGCCGAGGTCGCCGCCGTACGGATGGCCGTGGTCAATGTCATCTCACTCAAAAGCAGCGGATAGCCGGTATCGACGTTCGCGAGCACGCCGAACGCCATCACTGTCAACAGGTCCGAGTGTGTGTTCTTAGGATGCCCATTCACATATTTGAACGAATAGTGATGCGCGTCGGCGGTCGGCATCAGTTCAATCACGCCGTCCGGGGAATGGCTGGCCACACGGGCCGTCTTGTCGAAGAGATTCCAGCGACGATAGTCCTGCTCGATGTACGATGCCATCGAGTTCAGCACATCATCGATTCCGGCGGTACGCACCAGGTTGGCGACGTCGCTTACATCGATATAGAGTGTCATGTTGAGTTGCTCCGTTGTTGGCAGGGCGCTCAGCGAGCGCCCTCATATCCCTGCAGCACGTTGACGGCATTGGTGCCGATCGCGTCGACCAGATACCCGCCCTCCATCACGAAGAGGGTTGGCAATGCCATCGACGCGAGCATTTCGCCCATGCGCAAGTAGTCCTCAGTCTTCAGCCTGAAATGGCTGATAGGGTCGTCCTCGAACGTATCAACGCCTAGCGATACGATCAGCACGTCGGCCGCGAAGCGGCACACGCTGGTCACCACATGCGCTAGTGCCGCACTGTATTCGGCCCATGCCGTGCCGTGCGGAAGCGGCAGGTTGAGGTTGTAGCCATAGCCGACGCCTTCGCCCGCTTCGTCCGCATAGCCGGCGAAGTACGGATACGAATCGTTCGGATCGCCATGCAGCGATGCGAACAGGACGTCGTTGCGTGCGTAAAAGATATCTTGGGTGCCGTTCCCGTGATGAAAGTCGACATCGATGATCGCGACACGCCGGGCTCCATTTGCGAGCGCCCTTTCTGCCGCGATCGCCGCGTTGTTCAAGTAGCAATAGCCACCCGCATATTCCCGCCCTGCGTGATGACCTGGCGGCCTGCAAAGTGCGAATACCGCATGCGCTCTGTTATGAATGAGATCGATGCCAGTCAATGCAACATTGGCGCTTTCGGCGACCGCCTCCCATGTGTGCTCGCCGATCGGTGCGCCGGCATCCATGGAAAAAAAGCCCAACTTGCCGTCGATAAAGTTCGGCAGTCTGGCGGTTTTCAGGTCCCGCACCGGCCAGACTAGTGGTAATGCTTCACCTGTCCTACCCGTGGCTTTCCATTCGCCCCACGCCTTCGCAAGGAAGTCGACATAGTGCCCGCTGTGGGCGCGCGTGTAGTGCGAAGCGTCGTACGAATGCGGTGAAATCACGTCCCCGAGATTTGTCGCACAAATGCGCTGCAGTATCGTTTCCGCGCGACGTGGGCTCTCGAACGATTTCGAGAGCCTTCCATCCTTGAGCTCGACGCCGTGATGGCGCGAATGAGCCTTTCCATAAATCGTGAGCATGGTGTCGCGTAGCCTCCCCAAAGTTGAAAATATTCTAAGGATGGCGTCGAGCGATTTGATTGCTCTCTTGGGACCTCGACCCTATACTTCGCGCACAAGTTGACTAACGGGAAGCGGAAATGAAGACAGAAAGTGCAAATCGGGAACTCGACTCGATCGACAGGAAGATGCTGCGGTTGTTGCAGGAGAATGGAACGCTCACGAACACCGCCCTCGGCGAACAGTTGTCGCTAAGCACTACACCGTGTTGGAGGCGCCGGAAGCATCTCGAGGAGACGGGCTTCATCATCGACTATCAGGCCAACCTCAACCGACGGAAGCTCGGATTAAACATCCTCGCGTTCGCGAGCGTCAGGTTTGTGGTTCCGTCCGACAAAACTGCCGATGACTTCGAGTCAGTCATCAAGCAGCGGCCTGAAGTACTGGCGTGCCATAAGATTACGGGAAGCGCGGACTACATCTTGCAAATTGTTGCGCGGGATCTTGATTCCTACGGGGAGTTTATCGAGCGGATCTTGAGAAAGCAGGCCGGCATTGCGGAAATTCACTCCAGCTTGGCCTTGCGTGAGATCAAATCCACTAGTCGCTTGGAAGTTTCCGACGACTAGACTAGGTTCTCGTAGTGGCCGCTCGGTCAGATGGGCTTCTCCCGCCGTGGGAAGCCGCATTGCTTAAGTAGTAGTCAGCTCTCCGCGACGTTCCCTATGCCCGACAAGCTTACAGTGAGTATCGGGCAGGTTCCGAACCGTTCAGCGACCGCTGGCGGGCCCACTAGATCTCCCTTCGATTGAAAGGAGATCGTTATGGAAAAGCATACTGCGCCCGTCGGCTCGCGTGTGCCGTGGAATAAGGGCAAGCTCACCAGATAGCTGCCCCCCCCGAATACGAAGTCTGGGAGCGGATATAGAAGTTTGGCGGTCGCGATGGCATTGTCGTCAAAGGAGCTAATCGTGCAAATCGTTTCGGGCCCTTGCTGTTTTTGTGGTCAGTCGATCGAAAAGAACGAGACGGATCCCTGCGAGGTCAAAGTCACTACCTCGGCGGGTGAAAAAACGTGGCAAGTTTGGTTTTGCCACGGCCGATGTTTTCGTGATCGCCTCGCCGTTCTTCCTGAAAACGAAGGTTTCTTCGATCCTGCACACTTCTGAACGTCCGCTTCCGGAATCGGTGCCGGTCCGTTTAGGGTCGAACTGAGCCGGACGTGTCGGACCGGGTTCGGCCCGGTTCCGGTCATTCGTGCGCTGCATCGTAGATCGTCGCCAATCGACATGCACTAGAGATGCCTTGATGGAACTGAGAGCGAGACATGTGAAGCCGATGCTTACCGGGCGCGGGTATTGCCAGAACGGACAACGCACTGGAAAAACATTGTAGCCTGTTGCCATACAGGCTACAATGGCTCCCATGATCAAGACCTTCCGACACAAAGGGCTCGAACGGTTTTTCATGAAGGGCAGCAAGGCCGGAATCCAACCACATCACGCGACGCGCCTTCGTATCCAGCTAACGGCCCTGAATTCGGCCACGAAGCCGGATGACATGAACGCTCCGGGCTGGAAATTGCATTCGCTCGAAGACGATCTGAAAGGGCATTGGTCGATTTGGGTTAACGGAAACTGGCGGCTGACCTTCACGTTCGAGGGTACGGACGCGATTCTGGTGGATTACCAGGATTATCATTGAGGTGATTGTATGGCGATGATGCACAATCCTGCGCACCCGGGCGAGGTGCTGCGGGAATGGATCCCTGAGGACATGACCGTCGGGCAGGCGGCGGAGGCGTTGCAGATCAACCGCGTTACGCTATCCAACGTGCTGAACGGCAAGTCAGGTGTGACTGCCAGCTTCGCACTGAGGCTCGCCGCATGGCTCGGCACGTCGCCCGAAATGTGGGTCGGCATGCAGGCGCAATGGGATTTGTGGCAGGCGCAGCAGCAGCCGGCCCCGAAGATTAAACCGCTTCCGCGGCACGCTGCTTGATGCGAATGGCTTCGCATCTTGTCCGTATTGCGCGGAATGTGGGTGAAGCGGTCGTCTGAACGGCACGGTCGGGGCGACATTGAACGTCACTTCCTGGCCGCACTGTGCCATACGAGCCGTCGCCTCACTCGGGCGGGTTCGCCGACATCGGCGTTACGGTCCTTCAGTTAGCTTCTGCGGAATGTCTCTAGCTCAACCCATTGCTGCCGCTCGCGCCTCGATGGTCAAAGTCGGGTTTGCTGCGGTTGCTGTCGGTCGCAGACGTTAGTTCGGGCGACGGAACCTCGCCACAAGCGGGTACTAGCGGACGGCAGCTATATGCCTGCTCGATCACGGATCTCTAACCCGAAGATGGCGCTGCCAGACGAGCCGCCTGATTCCTCCATAGTCAGTCCGGCGGGACTCACCGGAAGGGGTACCTCGTCAAACGCCTCTGGCGATCCTGGAGCCAACTGCTCCGGTCATCGCACGGGCCTTGCTTGCCAATTGCGCAACCTCAGGCCGCGCCCACTACATGAAACTCCGCGCCCACTGCCCTGGCGGCGTTATAGGTTCCTGACAGCAGCGACCTGAGCTGGACGGAGCCCAGTGCGGGCGGCACCGCTGTGGGCTGATTGACCGGCAGCCCGTACGCCGCCGCGGTGACATGCGGCTGCACAACGATCACCCGGTAGTCCACGTTCGTGCCCAACGCTGTCAGCAGGGCGACGAAGGTGGTGCGGTTGCCCGCCGGGGCTGCGCCCATTGCATTCGGTGCGTTCCAAAGCGGCCGCGCAGGATCGAGGACGCGGTGCTGGATACGCCTGAGCAAGGTGCCCGCGTCGATGAAACGAATGTTCTTGACCGCTTGCCCGCAGACCACTTCGTACGGTCCGGCGACCATCTCGCGGGCGAGGGAATCCGAACGCGCTCCTTTGATGTGCACCAGGCAGATTAGCGGTTGCCCAGTTGCCGGCGCGTGCACATAGACAAAGTCCGCGACCTCGCCCGAGTCGTCGTCGCAGAACAGCCAGGTGTCACCAACGACTGTCAGCGGCGTCAACTGCAGCTTGCCGGCCTGCACCGGATCCGCGACGGCCCAAAGGAACCATGAGAACAGGCTGTCCTCGGCGGGCAGGCTCCACAGTAGCGCGAGGTCGTTGCCAGTCGGCTTCTCCTTGTCAACCCGGAAGGCCTGCGGCGCGCCGCCCGCCACACCGAAATCGCCCCATATCCAGTGGGCGAAGGGACGATCCCTAACGATTGCCAGTGACAGATGCCCCGCGCTGACGGTATGGCCGCTGTCGTAGAAAACACGGAATAGCGCGGGCGTCCGGCTCAGCAGGTTCACCGCTTCCCGCAGGTGGGGGTCGGCGATGGCCGCCGGGGTCCCGGACACCACGAAGCGCAGCGTTGGAGAGGCGGCGGAGGAGAAGGCGGGATGCACCGTGACGGACACGCTGGGTGCCGGGGTGCCGCTCGCCGCCGCCGGCCTGCGGGTAATCCTGAGGTTGAAGCCGCCGGGCTGCGCAGCGCTTGCAGCATTGGGCGGCAGCACTTCGAATGCCGTGTGCTCGAGCAACGACTCGACCGTGCGCCTGCGTGCTATGGAAGCGGAAAGCTCCAGCGGACCCACTTCGAAGTCGAAGATCTGGCCTACGCCGGCGAAGCTGAGGAGTTCGTTGGCCAGCACCGGTAGCACGGCGGAGGTGCCGACCGCAGCGCTGATGGTGTCAAGCAACTGGTTGATCGCCGCCATCAAATCGGCAGGCGAGGCATAAGCCTTTGTCCAGACACCAGAGCTGTTGAGGCTGACGCCGATAGAAGCGCCGCGCACGGCCGCTGCGAGGTAAGTGCTGTCACCCAGCGGGTCCAGGGCATGCTCCAGGTCAGCACCACTCAGGATCTTGGAATCGGGCTTGACCTGCACCGAGCGGTGCGTACCCGCCAGCCACATGGCCTTGAGCGGACCATTCTGCAGGAATGCAGAAGTCAGATGACCGGCAGAGAGCTTGTGTAGGCGCACGAGTTTCGGATGCGTAGGCTGCGCGCTTGTAACACCCACGAGAGATGCAAGGACGCGGCGGTGATCCGAATTGGAGCAGTGAATTGCCAGGTGCTCGGCTTTGTAGCAGATGAGGACTAGTTCATGGCTGCTGTCGTATAACGTGGCTTCCCATTTGCATTTAGTGGCGACCTCGTAGTGCGCGGCAACAGTCTGCACGCCAGCCACCGAGGGCCACTGCAACATCGTGGTTTTCTGCGTCATCCGGCCGCCGCCGGCTATCACCTTTTCCTTGATGGCCTTGAGGGCGTCCTTCAGCAAGTCATCGAGTTCCTGCGGCAACAGTGCCGTGGACGAGGTCGCCAGCAGGAAGGATCCGTACGGCAGAGGTCGCAGAGGTGCGGAGGGGATGATACTTGCCATGGTTTAAGTTAGCGTAGAAGAGGCCACCGCAGTATCGCCGCCTGCCCGCTATGCGGTCACCAAGTTTTTGTGACCTAACTTGATCTGTGGGAGTCCTGCTCAACCCGTCGATCCAGAACACGGCTGCGACAGCCCACTGAGCGAGCGCGTTGAGTGGCAACTTGCGGGCTAGAATTTGACGGATGCGATGTCGGCAATGCAAGGATGCCCGTCGACCGACACCCGCTACGCGAGTGGCTCCAAGCAGCCTGAAGCGGTCGTTCGGGCAAATGAGCCAATAGACCGGTATTGACCGGATCCGGCCCGACGACGAGGCGTGCACCGCACCGTTGGCAAACGCGACGCCGACGACAGATGCCGACCCTCAACGGTCCTTCACAATTCTCCAGAACGGACGTTCACGGAGTGCTGCAAGCGAATGCCTATGCATGGCTACCGCGGAACCAGGGTGTCGCCACTACGAAGTTTTCTGCATCTGCTGGCGAGGCGAACGGACCAACCAATCTTCCGGCATGTCGGTTCCTAAATGTAGTCCCTTCGACCCATTCCTGCTCATCGAGATACGTTTCACCGTTGCGGAACTCCAGCACGTCGGCAACTCGTTTGCCGTCCTCGCTGTAGAGTTTGAACGCGCTTCGGTATTCTTGCCCTTGTAGCGGGGATTTACTCATTCGCTGCCTCACATTAGTGACGACAGCTGAAATCAACGTTCGAAGTACCATGACCGTGCCCTCGTTTAACGCATCCTTTAACCAAACGGGTTTCAAGCGGTGCGTCGAGCGCCGCACCAGTTTTATCGAATGTCATGGGACTGACGTCACTTACGTCGCCCGCCAATGGCGACGACGATACGCATATTCGTCCAATGCTGCGCTGGGTTACGATTGTCGGCAATCTACGTCGCTATGTCGAACGGCCGCAACTGGCCGACCCCGGTCCGATGCTGACCTCCGTCGCAGACCCCAATCGGCCCCTCGATCGGCCAATAGCGGCCGATCGGATGCGAATGCTCACCCTTCTGCGACACCATTTCGTTACCCGCGCCGTAACCAATGGTGCTTGAGGCACGGACCGCGCTGTCAGAAGCGCGGTCCGCCCTGGACAATACTGAGTGTGTTACTTGACGGCAACGCCGGCCAGCCTCCCAATCCCGTCTGCGGTCTGTACGCCCACATTCCTTGCGACAACACCTAGGCCACCCGCCACCGTGACACCTGTGTCGGCCACCTCGAACTCGGTTCCTGCGATCGTGACCGTCCCCTTGATGTGGTCACTGCCGGCGAGCGCGCCAAAGAGTATGCGTGCTGCAACAGGCCGTGTCTTGAATTCACTGACGTGCAGCGCGACCGGAGCGCCCGCCGCCGTAACCGGAATACCGATCTTCGTCATTTCGGCATGGAAGGCCCCGAGAAGATCCGCCTTCGCTTCAGAAGAAATGTCAAATGATCCCGTATCGATCTGCAATTCGCTCACACCGCCAGCAAGTGCGACGCTTACATCGTGCCCCCGGTCGGCGGGTAGAGGATTCATGGTTGGCGCTCCCGCACACGCGGCAAGGAGGAAGACGCAGATCGCTGAAAGAGGGATAAAACGCATTTCGTATTTCCGGATTTGTTGTTTAGAAACTTGATGACCGGCAGTGCCGCGGCCAAGGCATCAGCCACGCTGAGGATCAGAACTTTCCAAACCGCGAGAGCTGCGGTGTCGCCATCGGCTTGGTGAGTGAATATCGGCTGTGTGCGATCAGTTCTTTAGTGTTGTCGTAGTGCTCGGCATCAGTTTGCAAATGCAGGAGACTTGTTCCCGTAGGCAACGCTAGGAGTCCGCCCATCATTATCAATGCCAGCCCTGCAGCGATTCCCCCTCACTGCAATTGGGAAAGTGGGTGAGGATTGTCGCCAATCTGGCCAGTAACGTTGAGTGTCTGAAACTGGGCCGAACCCTGCCGCTTGCTGCGCAGACGGTCTGCAGTGCCGTGCCGACGACGGAACGCGACACCGGTAGACGTTCCTTGGATATCGAAACGGGAAGCCAAATCTTGAAAGCTGTCAGCAATGCGTATGGCGCTTTTTGCTGCCGTGCCGATCATGGGCACCACACCATGAAGACAGCCCCGGCAAAATCAATGGCCAACAACTTTCCGCCACCGTTCCCTGCAAAAGCCAAGTATCCCGGCGCGTGGGGCTTCGATCCTACATGGGAGGCACTTAAGCACATGCCATTGTGCGACGCACAACAGCATGCCTCAGCTCACCACGCTTACGCCGACAGCAACGACCCGCTCCGATAAGCCGTCGCCCCGGCGATCCGAGCCACTTCCATTCCAGCGGTAGCAAAGCGCGTACGATGCCGCGCATACAGGACACCCGCTGTCCCCGCTTTGAGCGTTTCGACGCGATCGGTCAGCGGATCGATGATGTCGGCGACTTCCTGACCTTGCTCGACCCAGATCCCGGCCGGCGTGCGAAATACGAGGATGCCGGAGATGGGTGACACCAACGGTTCCGTACCGGCGAGCGGTGTCGCAGGGAACGCAAGCGGCGGCAGATGCGCCGGCGTGCCGTCGATCAGCCCACGTTGCGTCAGGTATTCGACGATCGCTTGCGAGTCGTGTTCCGCATGCGCATACGATACGTCGGCTTGTCCACGAAGCTCAACCGTCACCGAGATCGACCCATTCGGAATCGGAAACCGGTTGCCGAAGCGCGTGCGCAGCTCCGACCAGCAAAAGCTGTGGATCTCGTCGAACGGATTGCCGACCGAATTGAGCGCAAGCAGCGACGCCTTCGCGTCGAGGTAGCGGGCGAGCGGTTCGACGTCGGCCCACAGCTCCGGATTCGTATACAGATGCATCGCGCCTTCGAAATCGCAATGCAGATCGAGCACGATGTCGGCGTCGCACGATAGCCGTTGCAGCGCGAGACGCTGCGATTCGAGTTCCGTGCGCGGCGTCTGCGCAGCGAGCGCTTCGCGCATCGCGGCCCGCACCGCACGCAGGTTCGCATCGGCGTCGCCCGTCAATTGCGATTCGATGCGCGGCATGACGAGCGCGGCCAGATCGTGGAAATTCCGGTTGAAGTTCGTCGCCGTGTTGGTTTCGAACCGCCCGATCATTTGCCCGAGCACATGCTGTCCGAGCCCGATCGGGTTCGGCACCGGGACGACGACCACCTCGGCGTGCAAGAGACCCGCGGCTTCCAGCGCGGCCAGCTTGCGGCGCAGTTCCCACGCCACGAGCATGCCCGGCAGCTCGTCGGCATGCAGCGACGATTGCACGTACACCTTCTTGCCGCCCGTGGGCCCGTAATGAAAGCTCGTCAGCGCGCGCTCGGTGCCGAGCGAAGGGGAAATCAGCGGATGGATCTTCTTTTGCATAGGGATTGTCAGCGCCTGTCCTGCGCGCCGCGTGGGCGGGGGAGGTGTTCGATTGTACGTCGGCGCGCGCTTCGCGTTCTACGCGCCGGGCGACGCACAATATAAAAAAGGCTCCGGTTCGACGCGGAGCCTCTTGTTCGAACACCGGGCGGCTAGCGCCCGGCCAACGCTCAGCCCTTCGGGGCGACGTCGAAGTCGAAGTACTTCTTCTCGAGCTTCTTGTAGGTGCCGTCCTTCATCATGCCGTCGATGGCCTTGTCGACGTCCGCCTTCAGATCCGTGTCGTCCTTGCGCAGGCCCATGGCGGCGGCGCCGCTCGGGATCGGTTCGCCGGCTTCGGCGAATTGCGCACCGCGCGGTTGCTTCAGGAAGCCGAGGTCGGCTTGCACCTTGTCTTGCAAGGCTGCATCGAGACGGCCCGAGATCAGATCTTGATAGACCTGGTCCTGGTTCTGGTAGGGAACGACCTTCACGCCCTTCGATTCCCAATTCGTCTTGGCATACGTTTCTTGGATCGTGCCTTGCTCGACGCCCACCGATTTGCCCTTCAGCGAATCAGCCGTCGGCACCAGTCCCGAGCCCTTCTTTGCCACGAGTGCCGTCGGCGTGTCGAACAGCGGCTTCGAGAACGCGATCTGCTTTTCGCGCTCCGGCGTGATCGTCATCGACGACAGCACGCCGTCGAACTTCTTGGCCTTCAGGCCGGGGATCATGCCGTCGAAGTCGTTTTCGACCCAAACGCATTTCGCATGCAGGCGTTTGCAGATCTCGTTGCCGAGATCGATATCGAAGCCGACGAGCTTGCCGTCCGGAGCTTTCGATTCGAAGGGGGCATAGCTTGCGTCGACGCCGATACGAATTTGCTTCCAGTCTTTCGCTTGCGCCACGCCTGCCGATGCGGCGAGCGTGGCGATGGTCACGGCGGCTAACAATTTTTTCACGTTGACTCCTCGAGTGGTTCGATCGACCTCGATGCGGCAATACCGCTTCGAGGTGCCGCTGCACATGGCAGGCGGCCGATGGTTTTCCCGGGCTGCCGCAGGCTGGCAGCGCGGCGCACAGCATACCGCGTCAAAATAACGGCGCCGCTAGTAGAACACCGGATGACGGCCAAATGCAACATCTCGAAAAGCGCGCAATGCGCATTCAATCGAGCGTGTGGTATTGCATCGCTTGTCTCCGAATGATTCGTCCAGCGTCACGCCGCGCGCTCCATCATTTCGAAATCAGCAATAAATCAACGTTTAAAATCGTGATTCCGCTTAAATCCCCATACACAGATACTTGACGACGACGTATTCGTCGATGCCGTAGTGCGACCCTTCGCGACCGAGGCCCGATTGCTTGACCCCGCCGAACGGTGCGACTTCGTTCGAAATCAGGCCGGTATTGATGCCGACCATCCCGTACTCGAGCGCTTCGGCCACGCGCCAGACGCGGCCGATGTCGCGGCTATAGAAGTAGGCGGCCAGACCGAATTCGGTATCGTTGGCCAGGCGCACCACTTCGTCGTCGGTCGTGAACTTGAAGAGCGGTGCCACCGGGCCGAACGTTTCTTCCTTTGCGACCAACATGCTGGATGTGACGCCAGTCAGAATGGTCGGTTCGAAGAAGTTGTGGCCGAGCGCGTGACGCTTGCCGCCCGTCGCGACTTGCGCGCCTTTCGACAGTGCGTCGGCAATATGCGTCTCGACCTTCAGCAGCGCGGCTTCGTTGATGAGCGGGCCCTGCGTCACGCCCGGCTCGGTGCCGCGGCCCACCTTCAATTGCTGCTCGACGGCGGCGCGCAGCTTCGCGGCGAACGCGTCGTAGACTTTCTCGTGAACATAGAAGCGGTTGGCGCAGACGCAGGTCTGGCCGCTGTTGCGGTATTTCGAGGCGATCGCGCCGGCTACGGCGGCGTCGAGATCGGCATCGTCGAAGACGATGAAGGGCGCGTTGCCGCCGAGTTCGAGCGAGAGCTTCTTGACCGTCGCGGCGCACTGCGACATCAACAGCCGGCCGACTCCGGTCGAACCGGTAAACGACAGTTTGCGGACGAGCGCGTTGCTCGTCATTTCAGCACCGATCGCTTTGGGTTCACCCGTGACGACGCTGAAGACGCCCGCCGGGACGCCCGCACGTTCGGCCAGCAGGGCCAGCGCCAGGGCGGATAGCGGCGTTGCCTCGGCCGGCTTGACGACGATCGGACAGCCTGCGGCCAGCGCCGGGCCTACCTTGCGCGTAATCATCGCGGCGGGGAAGTTCCAAGGCGTGATGGCCGCGCAGACGCCAACCGGTTCCTTGACGACGACCAGGCGTTTGTCTGCCGTCGGACTCGGAATCGTATCGCCATAGACGCGCTTCGCTTCCTCGCCGAACCACTCGAGGAAGGAGGCGGCGTATTGGATTTCGCCCTTCGATTCGGTCAGCGGCTTGCCTTGTTCGGCCGTCATGATGGCGGCGAGGTCGTCCGCATGCGCGAGCATCAGGTCATACCACTTGCGCAGGACAGCGGCGCGCGCTTTTGCCGGCTGCGCACGCCAGGCGGCCCAGGCCGCATTCGCCGCTTCGATCGCGCGCCGGGTTTCGGCCGCGCCCATCAAGGGCACGGTAGCCAGCACCCGGCCCGTTGCCGGATTGCGCACTTCGAAGGTGGCGCCGTTTTCGGCGTCTTGCCAGTGGCCCGCAATGTATGCCTGCGTCTTCAGCAACGACGGGTCTTTCAGATCGATCGATTCCAGGTTTTGCATGTCAACTCCAACGGCGAGTATCGGGAGATCGGAAAGTTCACTCTACGCCATCGCGCCGACGCTTTCTTTCAGCACTTCTTCCAGCAGGCCGAGCGCTTCGTCGAAGACGGCGGCCTCGATCGTCAGCGGGAAAAGGAACCGGATGACGTTGCCGTAGGTGCCGCAAACGAGCAGCAGCAGGCCGCGTTCGAGCGCGCGTGCTTGTACGCGCTTGACGAAGGCCTGATCGGGGGTGCGGGTGCCCGGCTCCAGGAATTCGGCCGCGACCATCGCGCCGGGGCCACGGACGTCCGCCAACTGCGGGATCTCGCTGCGCAACGCTTCCAGGCGCGCTTTCAATGTGTCGCCGAGCTGCACGGCGCGCTCGCAGAGCTTTTCTTCGTCGATGATGTCGAGCACGGCATGCGCCGAAGCTAAGGCGAGCGGGTTGCCGGCATAGGTACCACCGAGCCCGCCGGGCGCGGCCGCATCCATCAAATCGGCCCGGCCCACGACGCCCGACAGCGGCATGCCGCCCGCCAGGCTTTTCGCCATCGTGATCAGATCGGCCGTGACGTCGTAGTGCTCCATGGCAAACAGCTTGCCGGTGCGGGCGAAGCCGGTTTGGACTTCGTCGGCGATGAGGACAATGCCATGCTCGTCGCAGAGGCGGCGCAGGCCCCGCACGAACTCGGGCGGCGCGATGTTGAAGCCGCCTTCGCCTTGCACGGGCTCGAAGATCATCGCGGCAACGCGGGCGGGCTCGATATCGGCTTTGAACAGGGTGTCGAGGGCCTGCAGCGCATCGGCCGTCGTGATCCCGTGCACGTGATTCGGGAAGGGCGCGTGGTAAACGTCGGACGGGAACGGGCCGAAGCCGAGTTTGTACGGGGCCACCTTGCCCGTGAGCGCCATGCCCATCATCGTGCGGCCGTGAAAGCCGCCGGCAAAGGCGATGACGCCGGGGCGGCCCGTCGCTGCGCGCGCGATCTTCACCGCGTTTTCAACGGCTTCGGCGCCGGTCGTGAAGAAGGCCGTCTTCTTCGGATGGGTGCCCGGCGCTCGGGCATTGATCTTTTCCGCCAGTTCCACGTAGGATGCGTACGGCACGATCTGATAGGCGGTGTGCGTAAAGCGCTCCAGCTGCTGCGCAATCGCCGCGACGATGCGCGGGTGGCGATGGCCTGTGTTCAAGACGGCGATACCCGCGGCAAAATCGATGAAGCGGCGGCCCTCGACGTCCCACAGCTCGGCGTTCTCGGCGCGGGCGGCGTAGAAGTCGCACATGACGCCGACGCCACGCGGCGTGGCGGCGTTCTTGCGGGCCTGCAGATCGGAATTCTTCACGGTGTTCTCCTCGTCTTGCCGGTTCGTTGGTGGCGGAGTCGGCGCACTTTCCGGCCGACACGGTACGGCGACTATAGCCAGCTTTGGCTCTTAGATTCAGAGCCATTTTGGCTGGGACGATGGAGCCACTTTGGACGCGACCCGCGTTGGCGCGTGTTCTTGTCTACCTGAGCGACGGCCGCATTTGCGTGCGGACCGGGCTGTCCGCTGCTCGCAAAACGGCCTATATTGAGAGTCTTACGAGGGCGGCCGTCGCGAGACGGCCTTGTCCCTCTCGATCGACGCCCGGCCCACTAGTGAGTGGCCAGCGCAAGCCTGAAATCACCGGAATGACCGCCGTTCTACCCTCGTTGCCCGAGACCACGTTCGCGGAATACGAAGAACTCAAAGCGATCCTGGACGCAGGCAGCCGGCGGATGGCCGTGCGCGTCGTCAGCGAAGTGAACGCGCGCGGACGCGTTTTTCCGATCTATGTCGCCACCCTCGGCTCGCCCGACCCGCGAGCGCCCGCCATCGGCTTTTTCGCCGGCATTCACGGCCTCGAACGGATCGGCACGCAGCTCCTGCTCGATTACATGCGATCGCTCGTCGCGCGCCTCGAATGGGATGAGCTGCTGCAAGACGAACTGCGGGCCGTGCGGCTCGTTTTCATGCCCATCGTCAATCCCGGCGGCATGTGGGCCATCACGCGTTCCAATCCCAACGGCGTGGATCTCATGCGCAACGCCCCGCAAAACGCGGAAGGACGCGTGCCGTTCCTGGCGGGCGGGCAACGGATCGGGCCTTGGCTGCCTTGGTATCGCGGCGCCAGCGGTGCGCCGATGGAAATCGAGGCCGCGACGTTGCTGCGCGTCGTGGAGGAGGAGTTGCTGTCGCGGCCGCTCAGCTTCGCGCTCGATTGCCACTCCGGCTACGGGTTCCGCGACAGCATCTGGTTTCCGTACGCGAAATCGACGCGCCACATCGGGCATTTGCCGGAAGTGTTCATGCTCAAGGCCATGTTCGAGCAGGCGCATCCGCATCACGGCTATCTGTTCGAGCCGCAGAGCATGCAGTACCTCGCGCATGGCGATCTATGGGACTACGCTTACGATCGATGTCGTGCGCCGTCGATCTTTTTGCCGTTGACGCTCGAGCTCGGCTCGTGGCTTTGGATCAAGAAAAATCCGCTGCAGATCTTGCGACGAGAAGGGATGTTCAATCCCATCAAGGCGCATCGCACCGAACGCGTCTTGCGCCGGCACACGAATCTGCTCGATTTTCTCGCGCGCGCGGCCTATGGATCGCAACGATGGCTGCCGTGCGGTGCCAGCCGCGAGCTCTTGATGACCCGCGCGATCGAATACTGGTACCGGAGGCCGCGGCTATGAGCGCATGGATCTTGCTGCGCGGGTTGACGCGCGAGGCGAGACATTGGGCGCAGCTTCCCGACCGATTACGCGCGTGTGGATTGCATGACGAGATCGTCTGCCTCGATCTGCCCGGCAGCGGGCAATGGGCGGGCGAGCGCGCGCCGGCGAGCATCGCCGCGACGACGGATTTCGTGCGTGCGCGGCTCGCGGCGCCTGGGCCCGCACCTGCACCGCCTTATCGCATCGTCGCGCTGTCGCTCGGCGCGATGGTGGCAGTGGATTGGGCGCAGCGCTTTCCGTCGGAGATCGAGCGGCTCGTGCTCATCAATACGAGCCTGCGCCGCTATAACAGACCGTTCGAGCGGCTGCGGCCGAGCGCATGGCCCCAGGTGATGCAAGCGGCACGGTGTTGGCACCGGGGCGCGCGGCGCGGCGCCGAGACGGCCATTCACGCGTTGACATGCCGCCGTATGGACACGCTCGACGCGGATCTGAGCGCCTGGACGGCGATCTACGAGGACGCGCCGCCGAGCCGGGCCAATGCGTGGCGGCAACTGGCGGCGGCGGCGCGTTTCGTGGGGCCTTCGATGGCGCCCGGTTGCCCCGTGCTGCTGCTCGTCTCGCGCGCCGATGCACTCGTGCACCCGTCTTGCTCCGCGAAGCTGGCGGCGCATTGGGGCGCGGCGTTGATCGAGCACCCCTGGGCCGGACACGACCTGCCGCACGACGATCCGGCGTGGCTGGCCGGGACGATCGCCGCATGGGTGGGGAATGTCTCGGCTGTCGCCACGCCCTCGACGAGCGCATAATCGCCCTGCCAGTTGAAGGTCAGTTGGCCGCGCCCTTTGAACGTCGAGCATCGTCACCCGCCCGCGGAGGCACCATGCTATCGAACAACGAAGAAGCCGTCGCTCATCTGCTCACGGACGTCGTCGACTATGCTCAAGGACGATGGCCGGAGCCCGCCTTCGAGGCGATCGAATCGTTTCTGCGCTTTTACTACGAGCTCGTCGATTCGCAAGACTTACAAAGCCGCAGCATCGCCGATCTTTACGGCGCGGCCATGGCGCACTGGCAGACGGCGCAGCGATTCGTGTCGGGCACCGCCGCGCTGCGCGTCTACAACCCCGTGCTGGACGAGCATGGCTGGCACTCCGATCACACCGTCATCGAGATCGTCAACGACGACATGCCGTTTCTCGTCGATTCGGTGACGATGGAAGTCAACCGCTTCGGCCTGACGCTGCACTCGGCGATCCACCCCGTTTATCGCGTCTGGCGCGATGCGCAAGGCGCGATCGCGCGGATCGAACCAGGCGGGGCGGGCAACGGCGAGACGGATTCGACGAATCGCTCGCGTCTCGAGTCATTCATTCACTTCGAAGTGGACCGCTGCACCGAGGCGGCCAAATTGGCCGAGCTGCGGGCCAATATCGCGAGCGTGCTGGGTAATGTACGTGCCGCTGTGGAGGATTGGTCGAAGATGCAAGCCGTCGCCAAAGAGACGATCAAGGCGCTCGCCGCTCGCGAACACAGCGATGAGGCCTCCGAGGCGCGGGCGTTTCTCGAATGGATGATGGCCGATCATTTCACGTTCCTGGGCCTGCGCGATTACGCGCTCGTGGCGCACGACGGCGGCTTCGCGCTGCGCGGCATGGAAAACACCGGCGCGGGTATCTTGCGCGAAAACTTGCGGCGTCCCGATGCGCCCGACCTGACACCATTGCCGCGCACCGCCGCGGCCATCATCGACGCCGAAGCGCCGATCTTCCTCACGAAGGCCAATTCGCGCGCGACCGTGCATCGGCCCGGCTATCTCGACTACGTCGGCGTGAAGCTGTTTGGGCCCGACGGCACGCTCGTCGGTGAACGCCGCATCCTGGGCTTGTATACGTCGACGGCCTACACGGGATCGATCAACGATATTCCGATAGTGCGCCGCAAGTGCGCGAACGTCGTGCGGCGCGCGGGCTTTCTTGCGAAAGGGCACTTGCACAAGTCGCTCGTGACCGTGCTCGAACAGTATCCGCGCGACGAGTTGTTTCAAGCGAACGAAGACGAGCTTTACGATATCGCGCTCGGTATCTTGCGTCTGCAAGAGCATCAGCGCACCCGGATGTTCATCCGGCGCGACCGTTTCGAGCGCTTCGTCTCGTGTCTTGTCTTCGTCGCGCGGGAAAAGTACAACACCGATCTTCGCCGCCGCATCGCGAAGCTGCTTGCCGGCGCGTTCAACGGCACCAGCGTGGAGTTCACGCCGCTGCTCTCCGAATCGCCGCTCGCCCGGATTCACATCGTCGTGCGCACGAACAACGGCGTGTTGCCGGAGGTCGATACGCGGGAACTGGAGGCGCGTCTGGTGCTCGCGACGCGACGTTGGCAGGACGATCTTGCCGACGCGCTGCTCGAACGCTTCGGCGAAGAAGAGGGCAATCGCTTGCTGCAGCGCTACGGCGATTCGTTTCCGGCCGGTTATCGCGAAGACTACGCCGCGCGCACGGCCGTGCGCGATATCGAACTGATCGAGGCCGCGCAGCGCAACGAGACGTTATCGATGAATCTGTATCGGCCCATCGAAGCGTCGCCGCGTGCCTTTCGATTCAAAGTGTATCGCTCGGGGCAGTCGATCGCGCTGTCGCGCAGTTTGCCGATGCTCGAACATCTGGGCGTGCGCGTGGACGAAGAGCGCCCCCACCTGATCGAGCCGGCCGGTTCGAGCCCGGCGTGGGTGCAGGACTTCGGCCTGGAGTTGACGGACGACGTCGAATTCGATATCGAGCGCGTGAAGACGTTGTTCGAGGAAGCATTTGCACGCGTGTGGTCCGGCGAAGTGGAGAACGACGACTTCAACCGGCTGGTGTTGCGAGGCGGGCTCGCGGCAAGGGAAGTGTCGATTCTGCGCGCCTATGCGAAGTATTTGCGGCAGGTTGGGTCGACCTTCAGCGATGCGTACATCGAACGTGCGGTGACGGGCAATCCGGCGCTGGCAAGAGGGCTCGTCGATCTGTTTCTGACGCGCTTCGATCCGGCGCTCGGGGCAGCGCGCGCCGAGCGTATCGCGGCGTTGCTGAAAGGCATTGAAACGGCGCTCGATCAAGTGCCGAACCTCGACGAAGACCGGATTCTGCGGCAGTTTCTCGGTGTCATCAATGCAAGTATCCGCACGAATTACTTTCACCGCGATGCGAAGGGCGAGCCGCTGCCGTACCTCTCGTTCAAGCTGGACCCATCGCGTGTTCCGGGGCTCCCCGAGCCCAAGCCGATGTTCGAGATATGGGTGTATTCGCCGCGTGTCGAAGGCGTGCACTTGCGCGGCGGCCGCGTGGCGCGCGGCGGCTTGCGCTGGTCGGATCGACGCGAGGATTTCCGCACCGAAGTGCTCGGGCTCATGAAAGCGCAGATGGTCAAGAACACGGTCATCGTGCCGGTCGGGTCGAAGGGCGGGTTCGTCGTCAAGAATCCGCCCGTGGCCGGCGATCGGGAAACGTTCATGCGCGAGGGAATCGCCTGCTATCAAACGTTCCTGCGCGGCTTGCTCGATGTGACGGACAACCGTCAAGGCGGCGCGATCGTCGGCCCGCCCGACGTCGTGCGTCACGATCCTGACGATCCGTACCTCGTCGTGGCCGCGGACAAGGGCACGGCCACGTTCTCCGATTACGCGAACGCGATCGCGCGCGAATACGGATTCTGGCTCGACGATGCATTCGCTTCGGGCGGTTCGGTGGGATACGACCACAAGAAGATGGGCATTACGGCCCGCGGCGCATGGGAATCGGTCAAGCGCCATTTTCGGCAGATGGGCGTCGATACGCAGACGACCGATTTCACCGTGGTGGGGGTCGGCGACATGTCGGGCGACGTATTCGGCAACGGGATGCTGCTGTCGCGCCATATTCGGCTCGTGGCCGCATTCGATCATCGCCACATTTTTCTCGACCCCGATCCCGATCCGGCCACGAGCTTTGCCGAGCGCGAGCGATTGTTCGCGCTCGAGCGATCGAGCTGGGCCGACTACGATCACGCGAAGATCTCCTCGGGCGGTGGCGTGTTCCCACGCACGGCAAAGGCGATCCCGATCTCCTCCTCCATGCAGGCCGTGCTCGGTATTACGGCTGCGGCCCTGGCGCCGAGCGAGCTCATTCGCGCGATTCTGCTCGCACCCGTCGATCTGCTCTACAACGGCGGCATTGGCACGTACGTCAAGGCGACGCGCGAAACGCACGCGCAGGCGGGCGATCGCGCCAACGATGCCGTGCGCGTGAACGGTGCGCAACTGCGCGCCAAAGTGGTGGCCGAAGGCGGCAATCTCGGGCTTACGCAGTTGGGCCGCATCGAGTACGCGCAAAAGGGCGGCCGCATCAACACCGATGCCATCGACAATTCGGCGGGCGTCGATTGTTCCGACCATGAAGTCAATATCAAGATCTTGCTCGGGCTTGTCGTCGCCGATGGCGAGATGACGGAAAAGCAGCGCAACGTCTTGCTCGCCGAGATGACGGACGAGGTCGGGCTGCTCGTGCTGCGCGACAACTATCAGCAGACGCAGGCGCTTGCCATCGCGGGGCGCTATAGCAGCGAATCGTTCGAAGCCGAAGTGCGCCTCATGCGCTCGCTCGAACGCAGTGGCCGCCTGAACCGGACGATCGAGTTCCTGCCGAACGACGAGGAGATCGCCGAACGGCAGGCGGCCAAGAGCGGGCTGACGTCGCCCGAGCGTGCCGTCTTGCTGGCCTACAGCAAAATGTGGCTCTACGACGAATTGCTCGAATCGGATTTGCCCGAAGACCCGCTCGTCGCCGACATGCTGCGCGAGTATTTCCCGAAGCCGCTGCAGGCGCGCTTCGCCGATGCGGCCGCGCGCCATCCGCTCAAACGCGAGATTCTGGCGACGCACCTGGCGAACGCGTTGATTAACCGCGTGGGCTGTGCGTTCGTGCATCGGCTGCAGGAGGAGACGGACGCGAAGGCCAGCGATATCGTGCGCGCATGCATGATGGCGCGCGAGGTCTTCGATATCGACGATGTCTGGCTGCAGATCGATGCGCTCGACAATCATGTCGCCGATGACGTGCAGGCGCGCATGTTCGTCGATGTGGCGAGGCTCATGGAGCGTTCGGCGCTTTGGTTCTTGCGGCAATTGCAGACTGATCAAAGCGCGCGCGACGTAGCGAACGTGCGTGCGTTGATCGACCGTTGCCGCGAGGCAGCGGCGCAGCTCGCGCCGCGTTGGCCGGCGTTGTTGCCGAGCGCCGAGCTCGAAGCACTGGACGCGCGCCGCAATACGCTCGAATCGGCCGGCGTGAACGCCGAACTGGCGGGGCGTGTGGCGAGCGGCGAAATATCGGCGGCGGTGCTCGACGTAGCCGACGTGGCATCGAACGTCGCCCAGCCGCTCGAACATGTGGCCGGCGTGTATTTCGCGCTGGGGACGATGCTCGACTATGGCTTTATCAACGAGCGCGCGAATGCCTTACCGACGCATACGCATTGGGACATGCTGGCACGAGCGGCGGCGCTGGCCGAACTCGCCAGGATCAAACGCGCCTTGACGATCAGCGCGCTCTCCCGGGCGCCCGAGCGCGCGACCGCCGAGACGATCGCTGCGGCCTGGCGTGAGCAGCGCGGGCCGCAACTCGCGCGCTTTGCGCAGTTGATCGCCGAGCAGCGGGCGTCCGGCGGGGCCAGCTTGTCGATGCTGCTCGTGCTCGTACGCGAGATGACGATCCTCGAACGCGGATAGGCGACCCATGAACGATCGACACGAAACGAGCCATGAAGCAGGTCATGAAGCGAGCCATGAACCGCCGCGCTTGACGAGCCTGTCGCACGGAGGCGGCTGCGGTTGCAAAATCGCCCCCGGCGTGCTGGCCGAACTGCTGGCAACGCAAGCTTCGCCGATGTCGACCACCATGTTTGCCGATCTCCTCGTGGGCAGGGAAACGGCTGACGATGCGGCTGTGTATCGGCTGAACGACGAGCAGGCGATCGTGGCGACGACGGATTTCTTTATGCCGATCGTCGACGATCCATACGACTTCGGGCGCATCGCCGCCGCCAACGCGCTGTCGGATCTCTACGCGATGGGAGCGCGCCCGATTCTCGCGCTTGCACTCGTGGGCATGCCGATCAACGTGCTGCCGCGCGAGACGATCGCCGCGATCTTGCGCGGCGGCGAAAGCGTCTGTCTCGATGCGGGCATTCCCGTCGCGGGTGGACATTCGATCGATTCGCTCGAGCCGATCTACGGCTTGGCTGCGCTCGGCGTCGTCCATCCTGCGCGTGTCAAACGCAATTCGACCGCGCGCGTGGGAGACGTTCTCGTGCTCGGGAAGCCGCTCGGCGTGGGCGTGCTTTCGGCCGCGCTGAAGAAGAATGCGCTCGATCGGGCCGGATATGACGCGATGATCGATTCGACGACGCAGCTCAATCGCCCCGGTATGACGCTTGCCGAGATGCCCGACGTACACGCGTTGACGGACGTGACAGGGTTCGGGCTGCTGGGGCATGCATTGGAACTCGCGCGCGGCGCCACCTTCGGTATTCGTCTGCAGTATCGCGATTTGCCGTGGATCGAGGGCGTCGAGGCGTTGGCCCGGGGTGGCATCGTGACGGGGGCATCCGCTCGCAATTGGGCTTCCTACGGGGATCACGTTGAACTCGATGCGGCGCTGCCCGAGGTGGCACGCGCCTTGCTGACCGATCCCCAGACCTCGGGCGGCCTGCTCGTCGCGTGCGCCCCGGGCGCTGTCGACCGCGTACTGGCTTGCTTCCACGCCGAGGGATTCCTGCGTGCCGCGGCAATCGGCGAAGTCATCGGGGGCGCGCCGCGCATCGTCGTGGCTTGAGGGTCGGAACGCATCGCGGGCTCATTTCGGGATCGTTCGCGCGAGAACGAAGTCACAGGGGATGGAAGCCGGGCGGCGCGTGGATGCACGGGCCCGGGCTCCCGCTCCTGTTGGCGTTTCTTCCTCACGTCTTTATGCATAAATTCCTGTCCGTCGTTCTGTTGTTGCTCTCGTTTTGTGTGTCCTCCGCTGAAGCCGCATCCACTGCGGCGTCATCGCCGGCGGCGGCGCAGCCCGTCTCGAACCCATCCAGTGTCGTTTTGACGCCCGATCAGGCCAAGCATGCATTGCAAGTGCTCGGCGATCCGAAATCGCGTGCCCAAATGGAAGACACGCTCCGCGCGATCGCGGCAGCGGGGGCCCTGGCCACGCCGCCCGTAGCCAGCGCACCGGCGGCCGCTTCCGCGACAGGCGCGTCGGGTGTCTTGTCCGCGATTGCATCGTCGAATGGGCTCGTCTCCCAGGTGTCGCATCAAGTGGTGCACGCCATCCGCGAGGTCGGGACTTCGTTGCGCCATTCCGCAGGCGCATTGCTCGATGTTCGCTCCGTCCGCGCCTGGTGGGGCTACGAAATTACGAGCCAGGAGGGGCGTGCGCAGCTCGAGCAATTGGGTTGGACGCTCGTTGCGACGTTCGTGCCAGCATGGCTGGTCAGCTGGCTCTTTACGTGGCTGCTACGAAAGCGCGTGACGGTATTGGCTGTCGGTACGGCCGAGGCCGATTCGCAGGCCGCCGCCGGAAGAGAGAACGCCAATGCCAATGCCAATGCCAATGCCAATGCCAACGCGCAAGCCGACGCCGACGTGCGTTCGCTCAATGCGAACGTCCCCGCAACCAGCATCGACGAGCACGCGGTGCGAGCGGCCCGCGAGCAGCGCAATGCGGTCCACGCGGGGCGGCAGTGGTCGTTGCTGCAGCGCCTGCCGTATGCGCTGCTGCACACTTTGCTTCAAGCGATCCCGCTCGCGGCATTCATCGGGGTGTCATTCGTGGCGATGTCGCTGCTGACGGACGACGGCACGGCGGAGGCCGATGTCGTCGAAACGCTTATCGAGATCTACGTTATTGCGCGCGCGCTCGTGCTCGCGAGCGGCTTCTTGTTTGCCGGCAACGCGCCGAGGCTGCGCATGCTGCCGCTCGGCGACACATGGGCTGCCTTCAGCGACCGCTGGGTGGTGCGCTTCGTTGTCGTACTCGGCATCGGTGTGGCGCTGGCCGAGACGCCTGTTTCCCTGGGCCTCACCGCGGAGGCGCACCTCGGTATCGAAAAGGCCGTGGCGCTCGTCGGCCACGTGTTGATCGCGATGCTGATCTTGCAGATCCGCCGCCCCGTCGCCGATTGGCTGCGATCGAAGTGCGCGAGCTCGGGGTTGCTGCGGTTCTTCGCCAACTGGCTGGCCGATATCTGGGCGATCGTCGCGATATTTGTCGTGATGGCGCTCTGGTTTATCTGGGCGCTCGATGTGCGCAACGGCTATCAAGCCTTGCTCGAACACGGCGGGATGTCGCTGTTGATCCTCGTAGGGGCGCGCGTCGTCGCGATCGTCACGCTCGGCGTGCTCGGGCGTATCTTCAAGCCTCGCGACGGCGTGACGCCGTCCATCGCACTGCAGCGCGCACAACGCTACTACCCTTGGCTGCGCCGTCTGGTCGCGCTAATCGTCCTGCTGGCAGCCGCTGCACTCATCCTGCGGGTGTGGGATATCAACGTGTGGCACTTATTCGCCGGCAACTTCGTCGGCCGCCGCCTGGTTTCGGCCTGCGTGACGATCGCCATCGCGGCTTTCATCGCGCTGGTGGTGTGGGAGGCGATCAACGTCTCGATCGAGCGACGGCTGCATCGCTGGACCGACGCGGGCGACCTCATGCGCGCGGCGCGCTTGCGCACGTTGCTGCCGATGCTGCGCACGGCGCTGCTGGTCGGCATTGTGCTGGTGATCGGATTGACGGGCCTGAGCGAAATCGGCGTCAACATTGGGCCGCTGCTCGCCGGCGCGAGTATTTTTGGTGTGGCGCTCGGTTTCGGCTCGCAAAAGCTCGTGCAGGATTTCATCACCGGGATGTTCTTGCTGATGGAAAACGCCATGCAGGTTGGCGATTGGGTAACGGTGGCCGGGCTATCGGGAACGGTCGAATATTTGTCGATTCGCACGGTGCGGTTGCGCGGCGGCGATGGCGCTTTGCATACGGTGCCGTTCAGTTCCGTATCGACGGTCACCAATTCGAACCGGGGGCTCGGCAACGCATCCGTCAAGGTCAGCATCGCGTATGGCCAGGACATCGAGCTCGCCGCCAAGACGCTCGGCGAAATCGGCGCTCAAATGCGCGACGACCCGAAGTTCAAGGACGGCATCATCAGCGATTTCAGCCTGTGGGGCGTGGATCAGGTGGACGGGTCGATGGTGACGCTCGTCGGCCAGATGCAGTGCCGCGACACGGCGCGCTGGCCGATCCAGCGCGAATTCAATCGGCGTATCGCCGAGTTGTTCCGCGAGCGTGACATCGTCATCGCGAATCCGCTGCGCAACGTGTTCGTGCCGCCGAAAGACGGGCTGAAAGTGGCCGTGGCGGACGCGAATGGCCATGCAAAGGAAGAAGCGGAAGGCGGAACCAGGAGCGAGGACGCGGACGTATCCCGGGACCCGTCCAAGGACGAAGTCAAGCAAGGCATCAACGACGCCAAAGGGCAGGCGGGGCCCGACGACAGAGCGCAGGGCAAGCGGCCCTCTTCCGATCGATGACGTGTGAAAGGCGTACCTCTATACTGACGCGCGCAGTCCCAGCGTCAGCGAGCGGTTCTCTCCGACTAATCACGAAATCAAAGGAAACGCCCATGCTTATTCGCACTCTCATCTCGATCGGCGCCATCGCGCTGACGGCTTGCGCGGCCACGGTCTCGAGCGCGCAAGAAAACGACACCAGCTTTGCCGAGCACGGCTCGCACGGCCGGCATGTCAAGGTGATGATCATTTCGATGTTCGCGCCGGAAGGTCAGGTCTGGCTCGATCATCTCGGGCCGTGGGAGTCGATCCCCGTGGCGGGCCTGTCGCCCGATTATCCCGATGTCCACTGCAATAAGCAGGATGTGTGCGTGATGACGACCGGGATGGGTCATGCCAACGCGGCGGCATCGACGATGGCGCTCACGTTTTCTTCGAAGTTCGATCTGCGCCATACGTACTTTCTGATCGCCGGGATCGCCGGCATCGACCCGCAGCAGGGCACGATCGGATCTGCCGCATGGGCGAAATACCTCGTCGATTTCGGCATCCAATGGGAACTCGACGGGCGCGAAATTCCTCCGGGCTGGAACACGGGTTATCTCGGCATCAATACGACGAACCCGAACCAGAAGCCGCCGCTCGATTACAAGACCGAGGTGTTCCAACTCAATCCGCAGCTATCCGATGCGGCCTACGCGTTATCGCGTAACGTCGTGCTGACCGACAGCGCACAAGCGCAGGCGGCGCGCGCGAAGTTCAGCTACGCGCCGGCCAATCAGCCGCCGTCGGTGATCCAATGCGATACGCTCGCGGGCGATACGTGGTTTTCTGGCACGGACCTCGGCCAGCGCGCACGCGATTGGACAAAAATCATGACGGACGGCAAGGGCACCTATTGCACGACACAGCAAGAGGACAACGCGACGTTTGAGGCGCTGACGCGCGCAGCCAATGCGCATCGTGTCGATCTTGCGCGGGTGGCCGATCTGCGTACGGGTTCCGATTTCGATCGCCCCTATGCTGGCCAGACGAGCGCCGACAATCTGCTCAACTACGCCGCGCAGGGCGGGTTCACGCCTGCGGTCGCAAACTTGTTCGTGACCGGCAATCCGCTCGTGCAGGCGATTGCGACGCATTGGAGCGAATGGCGAGACGGCGTGCCGCAACACTGAGCGTATCGGCCGGGGCGGATAGCTGTCTTTTCTTGCCGTCGCGGAGAAGGCTTTGAACGCGCTTAAGCCCGCTTAGGCGCGGAACGATCGCTTCGCTCGCGTCGGCGGTATTTCGCTCCTTGGGATAGCGCACGTGAGCGCACGCGCGTCTAATCGGCTACTTCAGACAGCTCGCTGGCCGAGAGCGTCGATAGCACTGAGCGCATGGGTCAGCGAAATCGAATCGTTCCGTCGCCTTCCCATGCAACCCTTACACAATCTTGGTGGCCTACCCGCTGCCGCACCAGTGACCGGTTCGCCCGAATCGCCGCCGACATCGAGCTTAGCGGACGCGCCGGGCGCCACCGATCACGGCAAGAAGCGCAACCGAGATGTTGCGTTCGGCAGCCTCGGGCCGTTCGAGCGACGTTCGTCGCCGCCTACGGAGGCGGCATCGAGGGAGGAAGCGCGGCTACCGTTCGCCGCGTCGCGTCGCGTTTTCGATTCGCGCGCGCAATCCGGCGAACACAAGATCGCCGCGCAATCGCAATCCCAATCGGCGGAAGCGACCGAAATGACCGAAGCGATCGACGCAGTGTCACGGATTCGGCAGCGTTTCCAAACACTTCTCGACGCAAACTGGGCGCCCGATCAGAGCAAGACCGTGTTCGATGGGGACTTCGACCGGGCGATG
>NZ_JBQCDN010000010.1:0-18100 GCF_051961175.1 Trinickia sp.
CGCCTTGCTACGTGAGTGCGGGCCAAGATGTGCTCTATGACATTAGGATTGCCCACAATCCGCCGATCGAAATCACCACGTGGATGAAGGTGGTGGCACCGCATGTCCCTTGATGGGAGGAGCCGCGTACGACCACAACAATCTCTACGTTGTCGATGCCGGGTTCTTTCCGTCATCCGCAGCATTGAATCCTGCGCTGACGATCGCTGCGCAAGCACTGCGCGTGGGTGAATCACTGTGCCGCACACTGGGTTATCGTGTGCAGGACAAACCAATTCACACCCAGCCGGAAGGAACACGCCAGCCGACACGGACGTTCATGAAGAGCGAACGACCAATGTGAGTAAGCGTATCCTCGGCACCGTCTCGACGTTGTGAAGGATTGTTGCCAGAGTAGGCCCCACATAAAAGTTGAGGGAGGAACGCCGTTGCAAGCGTTCTGCCGTCTTCGGGGGCTTAAGTCGGCAACTGATTGAATTTCCGAACGGCTTTGTCCACGAAGGACTCGGGCAGATAGCGGCGCAGAAAACGCACCTGGCCGGCCTGTTTGCCCGCGGTGTAGCGCCGCTTCGGCGTGATCTCCGCCGCCGCTTTAAGCACCGTGGCAGCGACGATCTCGGGCGCGTCACCCGCTTCCATCAGGGCCGGCAACAGTGCATGAATGCGGGCACGATCCGAATCGTAGACGGGCAGCGCGCGGTCCGGCTTGATCGTGTTCTCCTCGAACGACGTACGGGTCGCGGCAGGCTCCACCAGCACTACACGAATGCCGAGCGTGCGCAACTCGTGGTCCAGCGATTCTGAGTAGCCCTCCACGGCATGCTTCGTCGAGGCGTACAGGGCGTTGTACGGCGATGGGATCAGACCTAACACGGAACTCATGTTGATGATGCGCCCTCGCTTCTGGCGGCGCATCGCCGGCAGAACCGCGTTGGTGACGCGCAACACGCCGAACACATTCACCTCGAACAGCGACCGGGCCTGCGCGGCAGACGACTCTTCTGCCCCGCCGAACAAGCCGATGCCTGCGTTGTTGACCAGCAGGTCGATCCTGCCGGCGGCCCTCAAGACTTCGGCGACCATCTCCTGTACGGAGTCGTCGTCGGTCACGTCGCACGTCAGCATCGTGATGTCGTCGACGCTTGCGGGAGATGTCTTGCGGCTGGTTCCGAACACACGGTAACCCGCTTGCCTGAGTGCCAAGGCCGTGGCCCGTCCAATGCCGGAGGATGCTCCGGTCACGAGGGCGACACGCATGTCGTTCTTGTTCATCAATCGATTCTCCAAAGGGTGGGCGAGCGGCATCGTCGAAAGTGTTACTATCGATTCGATACTCAGTATGCTAGCACAGTCACTATCGAAAAAGTATGGACAAGGAAATACCCTGCGATGAGCCGTGCCCGATCGCACGCAGCCTAGCCGTGTTCGGCGACGCCTGGAGTTTGTTGATCTTGCGGGATGCGCATGCGGGGCTGACCCGCTTCGACCAGTTCCGCAAAAGCCTGGGCATTGCCCCGACGATCCTTTCCCGCCGGCTTGCGACGCTGACGGAGGAAGGCATGCTGGAGAAGCGGCTTTATTCGGCGCACCCGCCGCGAGAGGAATACGTGCTGACGGCGGCCGGATGCGATGTCTTGCCGGTGCTCTTCATGATTGGCGCGTGGGGGCGCCAGCACCGTAGCGGCGGTGCCCTTATGCGTTTCCTGGATGCCGAGGCCGGGACTGAAATCAAGCCAGTGGCCGTGGATGAGAACACAGGCGCCAGGATAGGATCGCGCCCAATACGAGTCATCCCTCCAGAGTGATCAGCCGTGAAGACCCGTGGGGTTGCTCAGACGCCATGCGTCGCGTAGCGACAAAACTGTCACGTTCGAATATGACGATACTTGGCTGGCCGACGAAGACCACGGGAACGTGTTCGATTGGCCTCCTCACGGCACGCGCAGTGCGGGCTCGGCCAAGGATCGATGCTCGCTGGGTACGCGTCCTTGCAGGCTGTCCAGCGTCCGACGACAGCGGCGCGTGATCAACGGTACCGGCGACGGTATCGTATTTTCTCTGCCGCCCGAGCATCGAACAGGCTCAAGCTCACTCCAGGTTGCCCTGGCAGAGATACTTGATTGAAAGGTAATCGTCGAGGCCGTACTTCGAGCCTTCGCGGCCATAGCCCGATTCTTTCACGCCGCCGAAGGGTGCCGCCTCACTCGAAAGCGCACCTTCGTTGATGCCGACGAGTCCCGCTTCGAGCAGGCGCGATACGCGGTCGATGCGGCGCACATCCTGGCTATAGAAATACGTCGCGAGGCCGAACGGTGTGTCGTTGGCGGCGCGGATTGCTTGCTCTTCGTCGTGGAAACGGAACAGCGGCACCACGGGGCCGAACGTTTCCTCGCAGTTCAATTGCATATCGGCCGAGGCACCGGCGAGCACAGTTGGCGCGTAATAGTTCGGGCCGAGTTCGGTCATGCGCTTGCCACCTGTGAGCACCCGCGCGCCGCGCTCGATCGCGTCGTTCACGTGACGTTCGATCTTTTCGACCGCGCGGGGATTGATCATCGGACCGATTTGCGCATCTGGATCTGTCGCGGGCGCGACCTTTAACGCGGCGACGCGCTTTGTGAGCAGATCGGCGAACCTATCGTATACCGCCGCTTGCACGTACACGCGATTCGGGGAGACGCACGTCTGCCCGCCGTTGCGAAACTTCGATGCCATGAGTCCTGCGACGGCGGCCTCGAGATCGGCGTCGTCGAACACGATGAAAGGCGCATTGCCGCCGAGTTCGAGCGAAAGCTTCTTCAGTGTGGCGGCTGATTCGCGTGCGAGATACTTGCCAACAGACGTCGACCCGGTGAACGTAATCTTGCGCACGCGGCTGTCATCCAACCACGCTTTTACGGAAGCAACCGTGTTATCTCGCGATGCGCCAATGAGGTTGATGACGCCCGCGGGAACGCCTGCCTCGTGCGCGAGGAGGACCAACGCAAATGCGGTGAGCGGTGTGTCCTCGGCCGGCTTGCCGACCACCGTGCAGCCTGCCGCGAGCGCCGGTGCGATCTTGCGCGCGATCATCGCGAGCGGAAAATTCCACGGCGTGATGGCCGCGACGATCCCTACCGGTTCCTTCACCGCGCTCATGCGCTTGCCGCGCTGCTGCTGCGGAATAATATCGCCGTAGATTCGTGTTGCTTCATTGGCGAACCATGCGACGTATGACGCGCCGTACATCACCTCGCCACGTCCTTCCAAAAATGGCTTCCCCTGTTCCAGCGAAATGAGACGCCCGAGTGTATCCGCGTGTTCAACGATCAGTGCATGCCAGCGATGCAGCACGGCTGCGCGGTCCTTCGGCAAGGTGTCCCGCCAGGCGGGGAAGGCGCGCGAGGCGGCATCGGTGGCGGCTCGCGCATCGGCAGGGCCGCTGTCGGCCACTTCAGTGATGACTTCGCCCGTTGCCGGATCGGACACGGCAAAGCGCTTGCCGCTTGCGGCGGGAACCCACTCGCCATTGATGAAATTGTCGGCTCGAATCAGATCGCGCAATTGATAGGCTTTTGTCATGATGTCAACGTGTTTGCGTCGTGGGATGAGAAAAATGATGAGCACCGGTGACGGCACAGCACGCGAAAGAAGTGATCCGGGTCATGTGCATGGAGCAATGCCGATTCGCGGGGGAAGTGCAAATCCACGAGGCGCGATAGCCAAAACCTCAAAGCCGCCGCTCTGAGCACTGCGGCGTCGCTCCAGCGAGCTGAACGGGCGAGCGCGCTCATAGGCTTCGACGAAGGCAGTGGCCACGGCGGGCAGCAGCGCTCCCGACTGGCGATCGATGCACCAGTCATTCAAACATACGGCCACGTCGTATATGAATACATCGGTTCCCGCGAAGTAAAAATCAAAAAAGCCCGACAGCTTTTCCACGCCGGTTCGGTTGTCCGAGCCGGCCGCAGAGGCGAACAAGACGTTATCGCGAAACAGATCGCCATGTACGGGGCCTCGGGGCAGTGTCCGGTACAAGCGATCACTGGCGAGTGCCCGCTGGAACCTGAGTTCGTCAAGAAGAACGGCGCGCCGTTCGTCATCGAGAAATGGCAGCATCTGGTCAGCGGCCTGAACCCACCAGTCAAAGCCCCGCAAATTGACTTGTTCCAATTGGAAATCACTGCCGGCTTGGTGCATGCGCGCCAGCATGTCGCCGACTTGCTCGCAATGGTGCGGCGCTGGCTCGAGACACTGCCACCCTTCCAGCTTGGTCACGACACAAGCGGGTTTGCCATGCAACTCCAACAGTATCCGGCCACGGGCATCCGCCTTTGGCTCGGGCACGGGGATTCTCTTTCGGGCCAAATGCTGCATCAGTTGCAGGTAGAACGACAATTCCTCTTTGCCCAGCCGCTCGAAGAGGGTGAGCACAAATTCACCTGCGTGCGTTGTAAGGAAATAGTTGGTGTTTTCAATTCCGCTTGGAATGCCGCGTAGCGAAGTCAGATTTCCGAGTGTCAGCGGTGCGATGAAAGCGGCAACTTCCTGCTCGGAGACGGGAGTAAATACAGCCATGACACGTGCTCCGGATGGCGTCAGGCGTTGCAATGCCGGGCGATGTATGCCATCACTGCATCGGCCGACGCCGCGATCAACTCGCAGCGCCGGGGGTGTTGTTCCAGGTCCGCAACCGATGCGGGCCGCGGCGCTTCCTGCCCGGTCGCCTCGCGGATGATGTCCGCAAACTTCAGGGGCAGGGCCGTTTCGAGCACGATGGTGCGAATGCCCGGTTGAAGGTGGTCGCGCGCAACTTTGACACCATCGGCGGTGTGCGGATCGATCATCGTGCGATGGCGTTCCCAGGTATCGGCGATCGTCCGCAACCGGTCGGCGTGCGTGCTCTTGCCCGATACAAAGCCATAGCTGGCGATGCGTGCGGTCTCTTGCTCTGTCAGGCTGAACTGGCCGCGCCGCGAAAGCGCTTCGCCAAACAGCTGCCCGATGCGCTGGGCATCCCGGCTCAACAGATCGAAGACAAAGCGCTCAAAATTCGATGCCTTGGAGATGTCCATCGACGGGCTGGAGGTCACCATCGTTTCGCGGCTGGTGCGAACGCGATATCGACCGGTCTTGAAAAACTCGTCAAGCACATCGTTTTCGTTGGTGGCCAGCACCAGCTTCTCGATCGGCAACCCCATCATGCGGGCGACGTGGCCGGCGCATATGTTGCCGAAATTGCCCGAAGGGACGCAGAACGAGACGCGTTCGCTGTTGTCGTTCGTCGCCTGGAAATAGCCGGAAAAATAATAGACGACCTGCGCGAGCAAGCGCGCCCAGTTAATGGAATTGACCGTGCCGATGTTGTATTGCCGCTTGAACGTCAGGTCGGCGGAGACAGCCTTGACGATATCCTGGCAAGTGTCAAAGCTGCCCTCGATCACGAGGTTGTGGATGTTCTTGTCCTGCAGGCTGAACATCTGCGCCTGTTGGAACGGGCTCATGCGGCCATGGGGGCTCAACATGAACACTTGGACGTTTTGCTTGCCCAGCATCGCATATTCCGCGGCGCTCCCGGTATCGCCCGAGGTGGCGCCCAGAATGTTCAGTTTCGCGCTGCGGTGCCCCAACTCGGCTTCGAAAAGATTGCCGAGCAACTGCATCGCCACGTCCTTGAACGCGAACGTTGGGCCATTGGACAGGTTGAGCAAAGCGATCGATTCGTCGAGCTTCCGCAAAGGCGCGATCTGCACCGAGCCGAACGTGTCCTGCGTGTAGGTCCTGGCGATGATGGTGCGCAGTTCGTCAGCGGGAATGTCGTCGATGTAAAGCGAAACGATCTCGAAGGCCAACTCGGGATACGACAGGCCGCGCCAGTGCTGCAGCGTTGCGTCGTCGACCTTGGGGTAGCTGGTGGGCACATAGAGGCCACCATCCGCCGCCAGTCCTTCCATCAATACTTCGGAAAACCGCAGGCCGGCGCTGGCACCACGCGTCGAGACATACTTCATAACGAGGCTTCCTCTCTATGGATTCGAATTCGGCGCTCGTTACCAGCCATAGAACCGCGGCCAGGTTTCGACATTGCCGTCAGGGCCGACGGCCTGATAGGCGGGATGCTGTGCGCCGGTGGCACACGCATGATTGGGCAGTATCCGAAGGCGCGTCCCGATCGGAAAACGTTTCTCGATCTCGTGATCCGGCGTACCCGACCGGGAGACGATCCCGTGCTCCTGGTTCGCACCGCTCATCAGATACTCGTTTAGCACCTCTCCGTTTTCGCGGCACACGAGCCCGTAACCAAAGTCGCGCTTTTGGCGCTGGGTGCCACGGTCGCGACTCATGGCCATCCAACCCGCGTCGACGATGGCCCAGCCTTTCTCGCTCTGATGCCCGATGACGGTAGTCAACACGCTCAATGCAATCTCGGACGTGTCGTTTACGCCGACGTTGTGCATGACGAGATCGAACATGACGTAGACGCCTGCGCGAACTTCGGTCACGCCCTCCAGATGTTCGGCGGCCAACGCTGTCGGTGTCGATCCGATGCTGACGACGTCGCACTTCAGGCCCGCGGCCCGAATGCGTTCGGCGGCGCGCACGCAGCGCGAGCGTTCCTGTTCCGCGATGCGCACGAGCGCCTCATGGGTATCGTAGTCGTAGCTCGAACCCGCATGGGCCAACACGCCGCCAAGATGCATGCCGCCATGCGACAGGGTCGCAGCGACAGCGAGAAGCGCGTCGTCATCGGGTGTGATACCTGAGCGATGACCATCCACGTCGATCTCGATCCAGACTTCGAAGGACTCGTCGTGCGCTCCGCCGAATGCGACGATGGCTTCGGCGCAGGCGACGCTGTCGGCAACGATCTTCAGATCGCAGCCTTGTCGGCGCAGTGCGAGCGCCTGCGCGAGTTTTGCCGGGGCCATTCCCACCGCGTAGACGATGTCGCGAATGCCGCTTGCGAAGAATTGTTCGGCTTCCTTAAGTGTGGATACGGTGATGCCGCGTGCTCCGGCGTCCATTTGTGCCCGGACCACCTGTTCACATTTAGTCGTCTTGACGTGCGGACGGAACCTCACGCCGAGCGCATCCATGCGTTGCTGCATCCGTTCGATGTTGCGGTGCATACGCGCGATATCGATCACCGCAGCGGGCGTATTAAATGACTCCAAATTCATCAGTGGCTCCTGGCAATTCTTGGCGCGGTGGGTGTCGATGCGGTGTGGCGCATAAGGAGAAGCCACTATAGAAGTCAGCCGAGAATTTGTGCTTAACGAAGAATAAACTAGCCATTAAGCTAGATTGAATGCCGATGCGTGAACGTCGCGCTGCACCTGAGCATTAAATGGGCGTTAACGTTGAGTTTTTTGGATGTTAAGCATGGGAAAAAGATTCTTTCCTATAGTTCGCTGCATGGACTTGGCGCGTGGGGGCGTTGCCGCCCGTGCGGGAAGGGGGGCGCCGGCAAACCTGGGCGCCCAAGCGGCTCATGCGGGGGTGCCTGTCCAAATGCTGCGCGTTCGTATGAAGCGTGAAGCGAAGCGGCCGAATCGACACACATCACGCTGGCCCCATCCGGCACCGGCCTTGCCTATTTGATGAATTTTCGTTGAGGATCTGTCATGTACTCCTATACACCGCAACGCATCTGCCGCTCGCGTGTCTGCTTCTTCCAACGCATTCTGTCTGCTGGTGCCGTCGCTATCGCAGCGGCGCTCGGCGCCGCTCATGCATTTGCAGCGCCAGTCAACGTTTCTGCGGGGACCACGCCATCGAGCGTGCCGAACGCATTCCTGGATATGAAAACGCACGAGATTCAAGGTGTCATGCCTGATGTGATTCGTGCAATCGGAAAACGCGAGGGTTTCGATGTGTCCTTCGACGTCATCCCGTTCTCGGCGCTCATCCAATCCGTCGTCTCCGACAAGATCGACCTGATCGTTGCGGGCATGACGCCGACGCCGAAGCGTGAAGAGGTGATCGACTTCTCGCAGCCGGTGGCGTTTTTTGGCAAAGGGATCATCGTCAATGCTTCGGATAAGAACAACTACCGCACGATTCAAGATCTGAAGGGCACGGTTGTCGGCGCAGGCGTCGGCGAGGAAACCGCAGAAGAACTGATGAAGCTTGGCATCTTCAAAGAGGTCAAGCTGTACAACACAGGGGCCGACATGGCGCGCGATGTCGCGCTGGGCCGTATTACGGCAGCGTTCAACGACTATCCAGTCTGGAAGGCACAGGAAACCGCGGGCACGCTGCAGGGCTGTAAGGTTGTAGATGGGTTCACGCCGCTGAAGAAGGTGCCCATTGCATTCGGTGTGAAGAAGGGAAACGCTGCGTTGCTTGCGAAGATCAACGATGGGTTGGCAAAAATCAAGGCGGACGGAACGCTGGACGGCATCCTGAAAAAATGGAATTTCGGTGGTTGACACGAGGACGTCCGATCGATTCTTGCAGGGTGGATCGCGACGTATTTCTGGCTGGGTCCTGTAGTCAGCCGCGACCCGGCCCGAAGGTCGTTCGTGAGGATGGCCGATAGGTAAGGAGACGGCCCGGTGTGCGCAAGTATCCGAGCGTAGTGTGCGAGTCGATCGCTGCTCGGCCGCTACGACGAAGATCGGCGCCGGGTTATGCAAGGCAACGATTATTAGAAAGGCGAATCATGCGTTGGAGCGACGTAGTCGAGTTTGTCCCGATCCTGCTTGAGGGAGCCGGGATGACGATCTTCATCACCGTTAGCTGTTTGATTCTAAGTACCGCGCTCGGTCTCGTTTGGGCGCTCCTGAAGATGTCACGGCATGCGCCCGTCAAGCGCGCGGCCACCACGTTGATCAACCTGGTCCGTGGGCTGCCGATGATCGTACTGCTGTTCTACATTTATTTCGTATTTCCCTCGATCCATCTGCAGATGAGCGCGCTGCAAGCGAGCATCGTGGGGCTCGCCTTCGGATATTCCACGTATGTCGCGGAAATCATCCGGTCGGGCATCGAGTCGGTGGATCAAGGTCAATACGAAGCCGCACAATCGATCGGGATGGGCCGCATCAAGACCATGACCCGCGTGATTCTTCCCCAGGCGATCAAGGTTGCGCTGCCGCCCTACAGCAATACGCTTGTATCGATGCTCAAGGACTCGTCTCTCGCCTCGACGATCACTGTCTCCGAGATGACGCGTCAAGGATCGCTGATCGCAGCCTCAACGTTCCAGAACCTGGAAGTCTACACACTGGTGGCAGCCGGATATCTTGCGATGAGCCTTCCGTTGATGAGTTTGACGAAGATGCTCGAACGGCGCTTCGGAAAACACAAGGTGAAGTGAGGTTGCAAATGATCGAAATCAAAGACGTGCATAAAAGCTTCGGCGACGTGCCGGTGCTCAGAGGCATTACGTTGAAGGTGAACGAGGGCGAGGTGGTCTGTCTGATCGGAGCGTCGGGCTCCGGCAAGTCGACGCTGCTTCGATGCATCAACGCGCTCGAGTCCTATGATTCGGGCGAGATCAAGCTGCTGGAGCAGGTGGTCGAGCAACGCTCCCGCCATATCAATCAGCTGCGCACCCAGGTGGGCATGGTCTTCCAGCGCTTCAATCTGTTCCCACACCGTACTGCGCTCGAGAACGTCATGGAGGGGCCGGTACATGTGAAGCGCGAGCCGGTCGAGCAGGCCCGGCGCGAGGCAATCGAGTTGCTGCGTAAGGTCGGCCTCGGCCAGAAAATCGATGCGTATCCGCATCAACTGTCGGGTGGCCAACAGCAGCGCGTCGCGATCGCGCGGTCGCTCGCAATGAGGCCCAAGGCGATCCTGTTCGACGAGCCGACCTCGGCCCTCGACCCCGAACTGGTGGGCGAGGTGCTGAGTGTCATGCGCACGCTGGCGCGCGAAGGGATGACGATGCTCGTCGTGACGCACGAGATGGGGTTTGCGCGCGAAGTGGCAGACCGTGTCTGCTTTCTGCATGCCGGCCTCATCATCGAGGAGGGTAGTGCGAAAGAAGTGCTCGGCTCGCCGCGGGAAGCGCGTACGCGAGAATTTCTGCGGCATGTGCTGACACACCACATAGATGATCCGAACGCCCACAAGGGGAGCGCGCCGTCTTGCACCCAAGGAACTGACGTGAACCCCCTCAAAAGCGCATGAAACTGTGCTTGACCGCCCAACTCAACATGGGCGGAAAGCCGTTGCTGATTGAATTTCAATTAGATAAACGAACCATCGTCCGCTAGATCCGTAGGAGCAAAAGTGACCGTAGCATTCGTATTGCACCGTGCCGGCGGTGCGCCTCTTTCGACTGCCTTCCGCAGAGCAGCATTCGGCGCCCAAGACCCGTTCTCGCAACATCGTGAGATTGCTTGGGAAGGACCCGACTCGATGGCCGCGGGCCGTGTGAGCTTTATTGGCGAACTCGACGTAGCACGCTTTCCGCACACCGAGACCATCGTCGTTGTCGAAGGCAAGCTCACGCTGGAAGCGGCCGGAATGGCGCCGTTGGTACTCGGCCCGCAAGCGGGCGTCGTGATTGGCGGCGGCACTGCGCTTCGCGTCAGGGCCGAATCGCGCACGGCTTTCGTGTTCTGCGCGACGGTGTGCACTGGACCCACGAAGAGCGGGCTACTCCCCTTACGCGTCGACGCTGACTTCAAGCCGTCCGCAACACTACCCGCTGAGGTGCTGCTGGGCCCCGCGCCGCAGTGCCGAAGTGCCAATGTATTCACCGATGAACGCGCGGAGTACCGCGCGGGTACGTGGGATTCGACGCCTTACCATCGGATCGTTCGCCCGCATCGCGTGAACGAGTTCATGCATCTCGTGGCCGGGAGCGTGCGGTTCGCGGCGCCTGATGGCAGCGTGCTGTCGCTTGGCACCGGCGACGCGATCTTCGTGCCCCAGGGGGCGCCGATCGGATGGGAAAGCAGCGATCGCGTAGCGAAATTCTACGTGACGCAAAACGTTCAGACTTCAACGGAGCGAGGCTGATCATGTCGCCCCCGCTTCAGCAGATTCAAACTTCACCCACGCTGCCGGCCGCGGCCGACGTGGTGGTGATCGGCGGTGGCGTCATCGGCGTCTTCGCTGCCTACTACCTGGCCCGACGCGGGGTTTCGGTCGCGCTCGTCGAGAAGGGGAGAATCGGCGCCGAGCAGTCGAGCCGCAATTGGGGCTGGTGCCGGCAGCAGAACCGTGACGCGCGCGAATTGCCGATGGCGAGCAAGAGTCTCGACCTCTGGCAACGATTTGCGATCGAAACGGGCGAAGACACGGGCTTTCATCGGTGCGGGCTTCTATACCTCAGCAATGACGACGCCGAATTGTCCCGTTGGGCCAGTTGGGGCGACTTTGCGAAGACCGCGGGCGTGACAACTTACATGCTCGACAGCCGGCAGGCTACCGAGCGTGGGCGAGTGACCGGGCGAGCCTGGAAAGGCGGCGTCTTTTCGCCCACCGACGGTACGGCCGACCCCGGCAAGGCCGCGCCGGCCGTGGCAGCCGCGCTCATGAAGTTAGGCGGCAGTGTCATTCAAGCGTGCGCGGCCCGTGGCGTCGAACTGGAGGGTGGGCGCGTCAGCGGCGTCGTCACCGAAGCCGGCGTCATCAAGACCCGGACCGTGGTGCTGGCGGGTGGCGCCTGGGCGTCGTCGTTCTGCAGACAGCTTGGCATCCGTTTTCCGCAAGCATCGATTCGCCAATCGATCCTCAGCGTCTCCCCTGTGGAACATAGTTTGCCCGATGCGCTGTTTACCTCCGGCGTTTCGGTGACTCGCCGAAATGACGGACGCTACGCACTAGCCATCAGCGGGCGAGCGCGCGTCGATGTGACGGGCCAATTTCTGCGTTTCGCGCCGCAATTCGTGCCGATGTTCGCCGCGCGTTGGCGCAGCCTTCTTCCGGGGGGACTCGAGGGCGTTCGAGGCGGCCACGAAACGTTGAAGCGCTGGCGGCTCGATGCGCCGACGCCTATGGAGCGAATGCGCATCCTCGATCCGAAGCCCGATCGCGCGACGATCGCCGAAACGCATCGCCGCGCCATCGAACTGTTGCCCGAACTACGCGAGGCGAAGATTACGCATGCATGGGCCGGCTTCGTCGACAGCACGCCGGACGGTGTTCCAGGAATTGGCGAAGTACCGGGCGTACCGGGATTGATCCTGGCAGCGGGCTTTTCAGGCCACGGCTTCGGGATAAGCCCTGGCGCAGGCCACCTGATCGCCGATCTCGCCACCGGTGCCGAGCCCATCGTGGATCCCACACCGTATCGACCGAGCCGATTCGCCTCATCTGCATGGGGCAAGGTCGCTGATTTTTAGCGCGTGCCGGGAGGCGGCGCAATGCACCCGCGGCGCTTGAAAGCGCCTCGTTGATTCAACTGCGCCAAGGCACCGGGTTGAAGGCTCGCTTCGCGGCTTCCAGGAACACACGCTGACGAATGGTCAGGCCTTGGCGGGTGGGCGTCAGGGCCATGACCGGTGCAGGTTCGAGGTGCCATGCCGGCAAAATGCGCTTCAGTTTCCCCTCTGCAATCAGCCGCGCGCAATCCCATTCGGATCGCGCGACAACGCCGAGGCCGTCGACGGCCCAGTCTCTGACGACGGTGCCATCGTTCGAAGATAACGCGCTGCTCAAGCGGACCGTCACGCCCTTGCCGATGCGTTTGCCTACAGCATCGTGCTGAGCAAAACGCAGACGCGTCACGTCTTCATCGTTTTCTCGTAAGGTCAGGTAAGGGTGCCGGGTCAGTTCGGAGGGATGCTTGAGCTTTGACAGCGAACGTGCAAGGGCGGGGCCTGCACAAAGAAGGCGGTCGTTTGGCGCAAGGAAATGTCCCACCCAGGAAGAGCCTTTGATGTGGCCGATCGAAACGACTGCGTCGGCGCCCGACGCAGACGCGAGCGGACTCTCGACCAAAATCAGCGAGATCGCCAGATTGGGGTGTGAGCGATGGAGGTCCCGGACGAGCGGCGCGACATATTCCCTGCCGAATCCGAATGGAGCCACGACGCGCAAATGACCACTTACACCAGCGGACGCCCCTGAGACGCGCGATGGAATGGACTCGATCCGCTCCAGGATCTCAATGGCTTCCTGAACGAGGCGGTGCCCTTCATCAGTGAGCGAGATGCCTCTCGCTGCGCGCGTGGCAAGACTCACCCCAATCCGCTCCTCGATGCGCTGAAGACGTACCGTGACCGCGGGCGGCGTCAGGTCTAACAATCTCGCTGCTGCGGCAAGCGATTGCGATACGCCGAGCGCACGCAGCAGCTGCATGTCTTCGAGTTGAAGCATTAATGGCCCATTAACGATGGATTCATCGGAGATTAAACACGATAAAGATAATTTTTTCTATAGTACGTCGCACCGGCTTGCCAACAGCGGTGGTCGATGCGGCCGCAGGGCTGGCGAAGCGCCCCGGACATTCAACGACGTACTCTTGCCTGGAGTGGCCTTGATGGACCAGAACGAACACGGTACGCAGCAACCTCGGACAACGAACCTCGCCGGCCTGGCAACGCCGGGTGGGCACTACAGTCACGTTTCGATCGCAAGTGGTCTGATCTTTGTGTCGGGCCAACTGCCGATCGACTCGAGCGGACGAAAACTGGTGGAGAGCGCCTTCGAGGAACAAGCCGAGCAGGCACTGGCGAATCTGGCTTCGGCGCTCTCCAGCGCTGGCAGCGAAATCAAGAAACTTGTGCAGGTCCGCGTGTATATCGTCGATGTCGGGCATTGGGCGACCTTCAACGAGATCTATGCGCGTTGGGCCGGCGATGCGAGACCCGCTCGGGCTGTCGTGCCGGTTCCTGCGCTGCATTACGGTCTGAAGATCGAAGTCGAAGCGGTTGCGGCGGTATAGCCCCGAGCGGGTTGCGCTTCAGGCGGAACCGAAACATTCAGTAGAGTAGATTAATGAAACAAGATTCCTTCGCGAACGGCTCTGCCTTGGCCACGAGTCTTCGGTATCGCAAGTTCGCTCCGGCCGACGTGCCCGCGGCTCACGCGCTCTCGATGGCACTGGGTTGGCCATATAGACCCGAAGACTGGCGGTTTTCCGCCGACACGGCGATAGCGTTCGTGGCTGAAGAGCGGGGTGTCGTTATTGGTACTGCGATGTGCTGGAAGTTCGGCGCCGACCGGGCCTCGCTCGGTCACGTCATCGTGTCGTCGGCGCACCAGGGCCGCGGTATCGGCCGTAAGCTGATGGAGATCGTCCTCGAAGAGTTAGGGCCACGTATCACGTTCCTCCATGCGACGCTTGCCGGTCGACCGCTCTACGAAAAGCTCGGCTTCAGCGCGTGCGGATTGTTGGAGCAACATCAAGGGCGCGCCGGTAAGCCTCTGCCCGTCGCGTTGCTCGATGGTGAGCGACTGCGCACGGGGATCCCTGCCGACTTTCCCGGCCTCATCGAGCTGGCTTCGCGCGCTTCGGGCCTCGAGCGCCATGCGCTTTTATCCGCAGTGCTCGAGCGCGGGGAGAGCGTCGTACTGGAACGCGATGGCGAGGTCGCCGGATTCTCGGTGTTGCGGCGCTTTGGCCGAGGGTACGTGATCGGCCCGGTGGTCGCGCTTCATTCGCGTGACGACGTGCGCGCAAAAGCCTTGATCGGCTACTGGCTGACCGGACGAGAGGGCGAATTCGTCCGTATCGACGTGCCCTCGGAAACAGGTTTGAGCGATTGGCTGAGCGAACAGGGACTGCAGCGCGTGGACATCTGCGCGAAGATGGTTCTCAATGCGCCTGCCCACGAACATATCGGCGCATCTGATCCCGTTTGCCGATTGTACGCACTAGTCAGTCAAGCGATGCTTTAGACGCTCGTTACCCACCGGCTTATTTGCCGCTTGCACGTAGGGTCTCGGGTATGAGCACGCGCCCGGCTGCTTTGGAGTTTGTCATGCATTTCGGTTCTTACTGGCTCGATACGTCCGAGCCATTCGTCAGCCACTCGCCTGACATGGACGGCGGAAGTTGCGATGTGGTCGTGGTGGGTGGGGGGATCACCGGCTCAGCGGCGGCTTTGGCGCTCACCAAAAAAGGCGCGCGCGTCATCGTCTGCGAAGCAGGGACCGTGGGACAGGCGGCGTCGGGCCGCAATGGCGGCATGTGCAACAACGGCTTCGCTCAGGATTACGCTTCACTCTCGCAGCGGATCGGCACGGAATGGGCCAACCGGCTCTATCTCGCGTTCGACGCGGGTGTCGACACGGTCGAGCGGTTGGTCAGGGAGGAATCGATCGACTGCGATTTCGTTCGCAGGGGAAAGCTCAAGCTCGCGGCGAAGCCAGAGCATTTCGATAAGCTTGCAAGAAGTCACGCGTTGCTCGCCGCGAGCGTGGACCCCGATACGCGCCTTGTGACGAAGGCAGAGCTTCGTGACGAGATCGGCTCGGACCGATATCACGGCGGATTGATCTTCAAGAAGAGCGCGGGGATGCACGTCGGTCGCTATGTTCGTGGTTTGGCGAAGGCTGCGCAAGCGCGTGGGGCCCATGTTCTCGAGCAGGCGCCGGTACTGGGATTGCAGCGGGATTCCCGGGGTACCTATATCGTGCGGACGCCGCGCGGAGAAATCCGCGCACCGCAGGTGCTCTTGGCGAGCGGCATCTCGCAGGTGGGACCGTTCGGCTGGATCCGACGCAGGATCGTGCCGGTTGGGGCGTTCCTCATCGTCACGGAGCCCTTGCCGGTGGAATTGCTCGACCGGTTGATGCCGACGCGGAGGATGGCCACCGACACCAAAAACTTCGTCAATTTCTTTCGTGTCACGCCCGACAATCGGATGCTGTTTGGCGGTCGTGCGCGCTTCGCGACGTCGAACCCCCGTTCGGACGATAAGAGCGGGCTGATCTTGCGACAGCAGATGGCCTCCGTGTTTCCCGAACTGGCCAACGTGCGCATCGACTATTGTTGGGGTGGCATGGTCGACATGACGGCCAACCGGCTGCCGCGCGCGGGCCAGCGTGACGGTGTGTACTACTCGATGGGCTATAGCGGCCACGGCACGCAGATGGCCACGCTAATGGGCACGCTGATGGCGGAGATCATGGACGGACGCGCAGATCTCAACCCGTGGAAAGACTTCGACTGGCCTGCTATCCCCGGCCACTTCGGCAAGCCGTGTTTTTTTCCGTTTGTGGGCGCGTGGTATCGACTCAAGGACACGCTCCAATGATTTCACCTGTTCGTCACCTGATGCAAGCAGGAAGGCTCGACCGGTTTTACATCGACGGCGAGTGGACTGCCCCCGATGGCAGCGATCGAATCGCCGTTATCTCGCCGTCCACTGAGGACGCAGTCTGCGACATCGCACTTGGCAACGCGCGCGACGCCGAGCGCGCAGTACTCGCCGCGCGTAAGGCGTTCGCAGGTTGGTCTGCAAGTGCGCCGCAAGAACGTGCCGCGCTGCTCGGCCGAGTTCATACGCTGATGCTGGAGCGCGCCGAACTGTTCGCCGCTGCTTTGTCAACGGAAATGGGCGCGCCCATCAGCTATGCCCGCGCCGCACATGTGCCGCTCGCAGCCGAGCACATCCGCGTCGCACGCGACAATCTGGCCAGCTATCCGTTCCGGACACAAAGGGGAACGACCGCAGTCGTACGCGAGGCGATCGGCGTCTGCGCCCTGATCACGCCCTGGAACTGGCCGATTTATCAGATTACGGCGAAGGTCGGCCCGGCACTCGCAGCGGGCTGCACGGTGGTGCTGAAACCCAGTGAACTCTCGCCGCTGAGCGCCTTGCTGTTTGCTGAAGTCATCGCGGACGCCGGCGTTCCGGCGGGCGTATTCAACCTCGTGAGCGGCACCGGCCCGGAAGTCGGGACGGCTCTGGCGTCACACCCGCAAGTCGATATGGTGTCGATCACCGGCTCGACGCGGGCGGGCGTGCTCGTTGCACAGGCCGCTGCGCCGACGGTCAAACGTGTGGCGCAGGAGCTGGGTGGCAAGTCGCCGAACGTCGTGCTACCCGATGCCGATCTGCCGCGTGCCGTCTCGCTAGGCGTTGCTGCCGCGTTTCGGAACATGGGTCAGTCGTGCAGCGCGCCGACGCGGATGATCGTGCCGCGCGGCGTGTTGCGGCAGGTCGAAGCGTTGGCCGTCGCGGCAACGGAACCTATGATCGTTGGCGATCCGTTCGCCGATGCGACGACACACGGTCCGTTGGCCAATCGTGCGCAGTTCGGCCGGGTGCAGGAGATGATCGGAGCCGGCATCGATGAACGGGCCCGGTTGCTCGTCGGCGGACCAGGAAGGCCGGCCGGCCTGAGCAGGGGGTTCTACGCACAGCCGACAATCTTTTCTGACGTGGGTACGAAGATGAAGATTGCTCAGGAAGAGATCTTTGGCCCGGTCCTTGCCATCCTTCCCTACGACTCGGTCGAAGAAGCGATCGCTATCGCGAACGACACGGTTTATGGGCTCGGCGCGCATGTTCAAGGCACCGACAAAGCGCTGTTGCACGCGGTCGCAGCGCGCATTCATTCGGGCCAGGTGCATCTGAACTATCCCGCTTGGGACCCGCAAGCGCCATTCGGCGGGTACAAGCAGTCGGGCAATGGTCGAGAGTACGGGATCGAGGGCATGGAAGAGTACATGGAAGTGAAGTCGATCCTCGGGTTCTACGATTGAAAGGGCTGCGATGCCCGACGCGAACCGCACGCCGGCGTGGACTCTAATGCTTTCTAAAGGTGCCGAAATTGAATACCTCCGCAACGGTCGAGACTTCGTTGGACGCGCATCGTTCGCATTGGGCGAAGTTGCGACGCGACCTGCATGCCCATCCCGAACTGCGATTCGAAGAGCGCAGGACGGCAGACGTCGTCGCACGTGAGCTCGAATCGTTCGGCTATGCGGTGTTGCGCGGGCTGGGCGGGACGGGCGTGGTCGCGAGCCTGCCCGGCCGCGACCCGACCCGTGGCATCGTGCTGCGCGCGGACCTCGATGCGTTGCCGATCCAGGAGGCCAATGAGTTCGCACACGCCTCGTGTGCGAACGGAATCATGCATGCCTGCGGACACGACGGGCATACGGTGATGCTACTGGGCGCCGCCCGTGTCCTGAAGCAACTGCCGCAGTTGCCGGGCACGGTTCATTTTGTGTTTCAGCCAGGAGAAGAAGGGGGCGCGGGCG
>NZ_JBQCDN010000011.1:0-27909 GCF_051961175.1 Trinickia sp.
AGCCGCACTTCGGGTACATCAGACAGAGTGACGCGCACACCCGTGCTGCAAATTTCCGCAACCGTGCACATGGCATTGGTTCAAGGAATTTATGACCTTGGCGAACCAGGCAGGGAAGCCGTAAAACCTGTTAAGTGAAACTGCGGATCGTTACAGCGCTTCGTGTTGATCGAGCACCGCACCGAGCTTCTCGTTCATTTGACGCATTGTACGCCGGATTTCTTCCGCGGGAAACGCCTCGCCATGACGCACGCTTTGTTGCAGTTTCAGCAATTCCGAGGCGAGCGAGAGTGCAGCCATGACAGCGATACGATCGGTGCCGCGCACGTTGCTCGCCCCGCGGATTTTCGTCATTTCGGCGTCGACGCGCGCCACCGCTTCGAGCAGCGCCGCTTCGGTTTCCGGCGAGCAGGCGAGCCGGTAGCTTTGGCCGAGGATCGTGGCTTCGATTTGTTTTGTCGTCATGCATCTTCTCCGTGCTGCACGGCGCCTTCCACGCCGTTCGCCTCACTCGATCCTTGCTGCGCGCCGAGCAGGTCGAGCTGGCTGTCGGAATCGTAGGGGCCCTTGCCGCGCGGCAGTTTTTCGAGAATCGCGTTCAGGCGGACCTGGGCGTCGTCGATCTTGGCGACGAGCGCATCGCGTTCGGCCTGCAATGCATTACGCGCTTCACGCAACAGCGCCAGTTCGGCCTGGGCCGTTTCGTTTTCGTGACGCAATTGCGCGAGTTGTTCCTCGAGCGCATGGCGTGCCTGCTGCTGGCGTTCGTTGATCGCGATCAACCGGCCAATATTCTGTGAGAGCGATTCGAGTTCGTTGAGCATCTGCTGCGTCCTCTAAAGACCCCGCATTTTAGCGCTAAATGGCCGCAATTCCGATCGCTCTCTCGTATCCAGACGTAACCGTCTCAGCTTTTTCCGGAGCGATGCGCTTTCGCACGATGTTTGCAGGGATTTTTGCGCTTGAGTCCCATTCGTTTCCCTTTCTTGACGCCCCTTATGTGCCACTCCTACACTTGCGGCACTTTGGTGCTCGCGCGCTCGGCAGCCTTGCGCGCGGTTAAACGGGAAACAGGGAGCGAAGTCCGCCCGGACAAGCCAACCTGTGCTGCCCCCCGCCAACGGTAAGCGACCTGCGCGGCGTGCAAATGCGCACCCGTGCGACCGCTCCATCGCCACTGCGTGAACCCACGCGGGAAGGCGGATGCGGTTCGTCGTCAGCCCGGATACCGGCCAAAGGGGGAGTGCCAAGCCGCCTTCGCGATGCGTATCGCGTCAGACATGCCGGCTCGGCGCTCGATCACAACGCAGTCTGCGGGGAGCAGCTGCGTGCCGATCCCACAGGAAGACCACACGATGTTCACCTCCACTGTCCGCGTGGCGCTCATTGCGCTCGCCGGTCTGCCGCTCGCCGGTCTGCCGCTGGCCGCGTTCGCGCAGCGTGCCTCCAGCGATCAAGCTGCCATCCCTGTGACATCCGCCAGCACGGGTGTTCCCGTTAGCCCCTCCGCCAGCGCCGCGGGCGTTCCCAGCGGCGCGGCCGCGATGTCCCCACCCGTCAGCGCCGGCGCGCTTGTGCCGATCGTCGTGACCGCTCAACGCGGGCCGCAACCGCTTGCCGAGGCCATCCCGCAAACGACGCGCTTCTCGCGCCAGGACATCGACGATTCCACGGCGGCGGATCTGCCCGGGTTGCTCGCGCTGGCGCCCGGCGCGCAGATCATCCGCAATGGCCCGCCCGGATCGAACGCAACGTTGTCGCTCCGCGGGGGCTCGGCCACGCAATCGCTCGTGCTCATCGACGGCATTCGGGTCGATTCGGTCAGTCTCGCTCAGGTCGAGCTCGGACAGATCCCACTATCGGAGGTCGATCATGTCGAGATCGTCAACGGGAATGTGTCGGCGCTATACGGCTCGGGTGCGATGGGCGGCGTCGTTCAAGTATTTACCAAGGATGGGGGCAATCATCCGCCGCGTTTCAATTTTTCGGCAGGCTACGGCAGCTACCACACGCAGACGCAGCAAGCCGGCGTCAATGGCGCGCTCGATCAAGACGGCAAGACGACCTTCAGCTTGAGCGTCGCGCGTTCGAAGGACGATGGATTTCCTGCGATCGATCGTGCGCAGGCCCCGAATGTCAACCCGGCGGCGGACGGTTATTTGAACGAGAGCGTCTCCGCTTCGCTGCGCCATCGGTTCGACCACGGCTGGGAGGCGGGCGTGCGGTACTTCGAGTCCGATGGCAAGGTGGCATTCGATAACGCCTACGGGTTGCCGACCGACGTCAACGTTCTTTACAGCAAGGTGCGCGCGGCCTCGGTTTTCGCGAACGGCAAGCTGACGGATTGGTGGACCACGCACGTCACGGCGGGCCTGGGCGAGGATCGGGCAGTCGATCAAACGAACGGTGTCTACAACAATCGCTTCGATACCGACAATCGTCAATTCACCTGGCAGAACGATTTCAAGCTGGCGGCACAGCAAAAGCTGCAGCTCGGCTACGAGCGGCTCGAGCAGCGCTTGGAGTCGGACATGATCGCGGCGCCCGACCGCACCGTGAATTCGGTCTTCGCCGGTTACACGGCGCGCTTTGGCGCGAATCAGATTCAGGCGAACGTGCGGCGCGATCAGTATTCGGACTTCGGCGGGGCGAACACCTACTATCTCGGCTACGGGTTCGACTTCACCGAGCACTGGAAGGCGACGGCAAGCTATTCGGCCGCGTTTCGCGCGCCCAGCTTCGACGATTTATATTTCCCCGGCAGCGGTAACGTATCGATTCGGCCCGAACGCAGTCATTCGATCGAAGCGGCGCTGCAGTACGCATCGGATACGCTCGGCTTGTTTCGGTTGACTGCATTCCAGACGCGCTACGCGGATTTGATCAAATACGTGCCGACGCAAGGCGGATTGTTCTACATTGCCGAGAATGCCGATCGAGCGAAGGTTCAGGGGCTCGAAGGCGCCTGGAGCGGCCGAGCCGGCAAGACGGACATTCGCGCGGCGCTGACGCTGCAAAATCCCGTCGACGAAGCCAGCCATACCGATCTCAATCAACGGGCGCGGCATTTCGCGTCGTTGTCGGCGCGCCGGTCGTTGGGCGCTTGGCGGATCGGCGGCGACTGGATCGTCAGCGGGCCGCACAACGACAGCGGGGTGTCGCTGGGTGGGTTCGGTCTCGTGAATCTCTCGGCGCGCTATGACATCACGAAGGCGTGGTACGTCAGCGCCCACATCGATAACCTGTTCGACAAGCCCTATGCACTCGCCTATACCTACAACACACCGCGCCGCAGCGCATTCATTACGATCGGATGGCAGGAGCAGTGAGCGGCCGGCGCATGGCGTCCGGGTTGATGCCGGTGGCGCGCTCCTTGTCGATACTGTCTTCTCCGACACTGTGTTCTCCGACACTGTGTCGTGCGACTCGTTGAACGCCCGGCGATGAACATGCCCGCTTCCCCTGCGCGTGCGCCGATGAACGCCCGGCGTGCCGCCTTCATCTGGATTGCGCTGGCACTGGCTGCACTCATTGTCTTCACGAGTGCGCTGATGCTCGGCAGCGTCACGATCTCGCCTGCGCGAGCGCTGCTGGCGCTGTGGCATCTGCCTGATCATGCGGCGACAGCCGCAGCCGGACGGACGAACGATGTCGCCGGGGAGATCGTTCGAACGCTGCGTTTGCCGCGCACCGTTGCGGGTTTTTCATGCGGTGCGTTGCTCGCACTCGCGGGCGCGCTGCTTCAAGTGCTGTTGCGCAATCCGCTGGCCGAGCCGTACGTGCTCGGTGTCTCGGGCGGCGCGGCCGCGTTCGCGGTGGGTGCGCTCTTCGCCGGATGGGCCTGGTGGCTCGTTGATCTCGCTTCCTTTGGCGGTGCTGTGCTCTCGATCGGGCTCGTACTCGGTCTCGCGCGGCGCGAACTGTGGCGCGGCGAACCGCAGGAGGCGTCGCCGCGCTTGCTGCTGACAGGCGTGGTCGTTGCAACGGGGTGGGGCGCCGTCGTCACACTGCTCATTGCGCTGGCCCCTGACGATCGCCTGCGCGGCATCGTGTTTTGGCTGACAGGCGATTTGAATGGCGCGGCCAATCCGTGGCCGGCGCTGCTTGCGCTGGTCGTTGCGCTCGGTGTGTGCGTGCCCGTCGCGCCGCAGTTGAACGTGCTGTTGCGCGGCGATGCGCTTGCCGCGTCGCTCGGTGTCCCGGCGGCGCGCCTGCGCTTGCGCATTTACGTCGTGGCCTCGCTCGCGGCGGGCGCGAGCGTCACGACCGCCGGCCCGATCGGCTTCGTCGGATTGGTCGTGCCGCATGCCCTGCGGCTCGTGCTCGGCAACGATCAGCGCATGCTCGTACCGGCCAGTGCGCTCGCGGGCGGGGTGGCCGTCATGGGCGCCGATCTCATGGCACGCATAGCTATCGCACCGGCTCAACTGCCTGTCGGCGTTGTGACTGCGCTGGTGGGCGTGCCCGTCTTCTTGTGGATGCTGCTCGGGAGGCGCCGATGAAATCGTTGACGAAGCGCGGCATCGACATCGACGCTGCCGCCCGGTCGGCTTCGCTTTCCGCGCAGCATGTGACGCTGCGCGCAGGGACGCGCACGCTGCTCGACGATTTCACGCATACGTTTTATCCCGGCGAGATCTGGTGTATCGCGGGACCGAACGGCGCGGGCAAGACGACGTTGATCACGACGCTCGCGGGTTTGATGCGGCCGGCGCAAGGGCATGTCGAAGTAGACGGGCAGCGCATCGATGCATGGGCCGGCGCGGCGCTCGCACAACGGCGGGCGTTGATGCCCCAGACATCGCACGATGCCTTCGCTGCGAGCGTGCTCGACATCGTCATGCTCAATCGGTTTCCCCATCTGACCGGGTGGGGATGGGAGGGCCCGGTCGATCGGCTGGCTGCGTTGGAGGCGCTGGTGTTGCTGGGGCTCGAATCGCTGGCGGCGCGCGACGTGCTATCGCTCTCGGGCGGCGAGCGGCAACGCGTCGCATTGGCCGCGGCGCTGTGCCAAGAGGCCCCGCTGTTGTTGCTCGACGAACCACTCGCGTTTCTCGATTTGCATCATCAGGTCGAGTGCATGAACACCCTTGTGCGGTGGGTTCAGGCGGCGCCGCGTACGATCGTGTTTTCCTGCCATGACCTTAATCTCGCGCGTCGTTTTGCCACGCATGCGCTGTTGCTCGAGGGCAATGGCGTGGCCCATACGGGCTCGGCGCGCGAGGTATTGACGCCCGCGCTCGCGAGTCGTGCGTTCGGATATCCCTTGGTGTTGATCGAACAGGGCGGGTACGAGGCGCTGGTGCCGGCGCTGGCGGGGAGCACACGATGAGCGGCCCGTTGTGCCTCCAGTCAGCCACGCTCGACGGTAGTATTTTCCTCAGCGCAATCTGCGTAAAATGCGGTTCCGGTAGAAATTTCGTTTATGCCAATCTTGCTTGTGTTTCGCTCATCGCCGGGCGCAGTAGAACCGGTTCGGCTATGAGAGATGGCCGATTCGCGACGGCGCGCTGTCCGCACCGATAGGCGCCAATGCGACGCCTTCCCCTTTACACACTGTGTCCCCATCGACACCCAGATAGTGGCCCGTCGAATGACGGCAGGCTCCGCTTTGCGGTTTTACCGAATTGAAGTTTGGCGATCGATGTGGGTATGGTGGCATCTTCGCCGGACGAACATCGCCCGCCACGACATGTGAACTGAGTATGAATGCACCCCTTCCTTTGCCCATCGTCGAACCGCTCGATCGTTCCTTGCGCGATACGCTGACGCGCATGATCGATGCCAAGACGAAGCCGCCAGGCAGCCTCGGCATGCTCGAGGTCGTCGCGCGCCAGATCGGCATGATCCAACAGAGCACGCGTCCGGCCATCACGCGACCGGCCATGATCGTCTTCGCCGGCGATCACGGCGTCGTCCACGAGGGTGTGAGCCCGTACCCGCAAGCGGTCACCGCGCAGATGGTGGCGAATTTTCTGGCAGGCGGCGCAGCCATCAACGCGCTCAGCCGAGTGTCGGATATGACGCTCGAGGTCGTCAACGCGGGTGTGGCGACGCCGCTCGCGCCGCTACCCGGTCTCGTGGATGTCCCAATCGGCCCCGGCACACGCAATTTCGCCCAAGGGCCGGCGATGACGCGCGCCGAGGCGCTGGCGGCGATGCGTGCGGGCGCCGCGCGCGTGCGCCATCACGCTGCGCTCGGCACGAACGTCATTGGGTTCGGCGAGATGGGGATCGGCAATACCTCGTCGGCTGCCTGCTTGATGAGCCGGTTGTGCGGCGTGCCGATCGACGAGTGCGTCGGCCGCGGCACCGGCCTCGACAACGCGGGCCTCGCGCGCAAACGCAATGTGCTGGCCTCGGCGCTTGCCTTGCATGAGGCCGTCACGGAACCGATCGACGTCCTCGCGACGTTCGGCGGCTTCGAGATCGCGATGATCGCGGGTGCTTATCTGGCCGCGGCGGAAGCGAAGATGACGATTCTCGTCGATGGGTTCATCACCACATCGGCGCTTGTCGTGGCCGATGCTATCGCACCGGCTGTCCGCGATTACTGCGTGTTCGCGCATCTGTCGAACGAGGCGGGTCATCGGCGCATGCTCGACTACTTCGGCGCGAAGCCGCTGCTCGGGCTCGATATGCGCCTCGGCGAAGGGACGGGCGCGGCACTGGCGTTGCCCATCTTGCGCGCGTCCGTCGCCATGCTCAATGACATGGCGAGCTTCGAATCGGCCGGCGTCGCCGGGCGCGAGGCGCGATGACGGACGAGCGGGCGCCGCGGCAGGCGCCGGCGGGGTTGGCGTCGGATGACGACGCGTCGTTTCGTCCAGAGGGTGCCGCCCGCCCGCATGCCGATGCATCATCGCCCGTTCACCGCTCGGCGTGGCGCGAGCAGGCGCGGTATGTCGTAGCGTCGATCGGCTACTTCACGCGCGTGCCGATTCCGCACTCGATCGGCCTGAATGCCGGCGATCTGGCGGGCGCCGCGCGTTACTTTCCGCTCATCGGCGCCCTTGTGGGTGCGGCTGGCGCATCGGTTTATTGTGTTGCGCTGCGCGTCTTTCCGCCCTCGGTTGCCGTGCTGCTTTCGATGGCGGCAACGCTGCTGTTGACCGGGGCGTTGCACGAAGACGGCCTGGCCGATTGCTGCGATGGATTCGGCGGCGGCGCCTCGCGCGAGGACGCGCTGCGCATCATGCGCGATCCGCGGCTCGGCGCCTTCGGTGCCATCGGGCTGGTCATGGCGCTGGCGCTCAAGTGGCAGACGCTTGCCACGCTGCCGGCCGTGACGGCTGCGTGGACGATGGTGAGCGCGCATGCCGCGAGCCGCGCACTCGCGGTCAGCTTTCTGGCGACGCACGATTACGCGCGTGAGCAGGGCAAGGCTAAGCCAGTCGCGCAGCGGATGGCGGCGAGCGTGCTCGTCATCGCGCTTGCGCTCGGCCTGCCATGGCTGATCCTGCCGGGCTGGCGCCCGGGTGTGTTTGGACTTGCGGTGTGCCTCGCATTGCGGTTCGCGCTTGGCCGCTATTTCACGCGCCGGCTCGGCGGCTACACGGGCGACTGCCTCGGCTTCGCACAGCAGCTCTTCGAAGTCGCGATCTATTTGGCCGTACTTGCTTGGACCTCATACTGATCCGTCATCCCGCACCGGCCATCGGCTCGGGTGTGTGCTACGGCAGGACCGACGTGCCGCTGGCCGGCGATGCCGCCGAGTCCGCACGCTCGATCGTGGCACGCCTTGCGGCGCTCGCCGTGCCGTTGCCGGAGATATTCGCAACGAGCCCGCTGCAGCGATGCGCCGACGTGGCGCATCGGCTCGCGCGGCATTTCGATCGCCCATGCGCCGTCGAGCCACGCCTGCAGGAAATCGACTTCGGCCAATGGGAAGGGCAGCCTTGGGACGCGATCGACCGCGCGGCACTCGATGCGTGGGCCGCCGATTTGCACCATGCGCGGACCCACGGCGGCGAGAGCGTGGCGCAGTTCGAGGCGCGCGTCGATGCTTGGCTGACGCCATGGCGCGCACCGGCGATCGCCTCGGCATCGAGCCTGCTCGCGGTCACGCATGCGGGCGTCATTCGGGTGATCGCAGCGCGCTTACTCGACGAAGCGCTGGAGACGACTTTGACCTGGCCATTGGACATGGCCGCGCTCGTCTGGCTGCGACGTAGCGAGGCAGGAACCGGTTGGCATCTGCTGCATTGGAATGTGTAAAACGTCCTACCGCCGCAGCTCGGCTTGGCTTATTGCCTTTCAGTGGCCGTCCGTCGCACCTGCGCTTGGCCTGCGTTCGCGCGCGAGGTCCAGATCGCGGCACAGTGCTTCGGCGCCTTGCGCGAGACGCGGCGCAGGCCGGGAGATGAGATCGCCATCGATCGCAAAGAGATTGCCGCGGGCGACGGCCGTCATTCGTGGCCAGGCATGCCATGCCGCCAGGCTGGGTAGCGGGGCGTCGCCGTGTGTGGCCCCTTGGCTCGCGGTGATGATCGCCTCTGGATCCGCGGCAACGACAGCCTCCGTCGATACCGTAGGCACGAGGGGCGCGAGATTCGCAAAAACGTTGCGCCCGCCGCACAGGGCGATGACGTCGCTGATGATTTGCTTGCCGTTCAGTGTCATCAGCGGATCGGCCCACACCTCATAGAAGACGCTGACGGGCGAGCGCCCGGCATAGCGGGCGCGCAGCGCGGCGATCTTCGCGCGATAGTCGGCGGCGGCGGCCTGCGCCTGCGAGTCGGTGCCCATTAGCGTGCCGAGGGCGATCAGATCGGTCGCGACGCTGTCGAGCGTGCGCGGTTCGCTGTGATAGAGCGGAATCCCCAGCGCGCGCAGGCGATCGAGTTGGCGTTCGCCATTGCCGTGACGCCAGACGATCACGAGGTCCGGTCGGAGCGCGACGATGCGCTCGAGGTCGAGCGCGGTATTCGATCCGACGCGCGGCAGCGCTTTCGCGGCGCTCGGGTAATCGCTGTACGACACGGCGCCGACGATCTTGGCGCCGCCGCCGGCAGCATAGGCGAGCTCGACGGCGTGCGGTGCGAGCGCGACGACGCGCTGCGCCGGTTCGGCCAGCGTGACCCGTTGGCCGGCGTCGTCGGTGACCGAGATCGCCGCGTGCGCGCATGGCGGGCTTGCCAGCGCGGCCACACCGGCCCATGCAGCCAGTGCGGCCAGGACTGTCCGGCGTCGTCGCCCTGCCTGTTTGCGTTCGATCGAAGTCATGCGGCGCGCCCGCCGGTTGGATCGCCCGTTCGCCCGCTTTTGATCGCCATCGGCAGGCCGGCCACCATCAACGTCACTTCGCGCGCGAGCGCGGCCACGCGCTGATTGAGGCGGCCGAGTTCGTCGACGTAGCGACGCGTTATCGCGCCCATCGGCACGACGCCCAGCCCGATTTCGTTGCTGACGACGATGATCGGACCTTTCGCCTGCGCGAGCGCCGCTTCCAGCGCGTCCATGCGCGCCGCGCCGTCGTCGTTCGGTTTGCCATCAGCGGGGCATAGGACATTGGCGAGCCACAGCGTCAGGCAGTCGACGAGCACGCAGGCGCGGCCGTCCGCCGTCCCGGCAATGACGCCCGCAAGGTCGAGATCGGCCTCGACAAGGCCCCACTGTGCGGGCCGACGTGCCCGATGGTGGGCGATGCGCGCGGCGAATTCCGCGTCGCCGGCATCCCGTGCGGTCGCGATGTACGTCACGGGCAGGGCGAGCTGCGAAGCGCGCGCTTGGGCGAGTTGCTCGGCATGGCGGCTCTTGCCCGAACGGGCGCCGCCGAGGACGAAAGTGAGATCGGGTGCGGTCATCGCGCGATTGTAGCGAGTCCGGGCTTCGGCGCGGCGCACGGGGCCGCGCATGGCAACCGGCCGCCGGCCACGCAAAGGGGTTAGTTCAGGATCATCTGTGTGCAACGAAACAGCGCGATCGTATGGCCGTCCGGATCGAAGACGGAGGCGTCCCACACTTGCGTGCTGCGCCCCAGATGGACCGCGCTCGCGACGGCGCGTACCGTTCCCGCGCGGCACGTGCCGAGGAAGTTGCTCTTGAGCTCGATCGTCGTGAAGCCGCGGGCGCCGTCGGGCAGATGCGCCAGGCACGCATAGCCGCAACAGGTATCGGCCAGGCCGATCACGGTGGCGGCGTGCAAGAAGCCGTTGGGCGCGAGCAGCTGCGGGCGTACCGCCAGCTTACCGGTCAGCGTGCCTTGCCCGAGCGCGACGACGCGCACGCCGAGTAGTTCGGGCAGCGTCCCCGCCTGACGCTCATGCAAGGTTTCGATCGTGCAATCGTGGCGTAAAGTCGACATCGGGTAAGCCTCCTTGTGGCCGAATTTGCCGATATTATCGGGAGTCGCCATGCTTTTTGGTAGCGTATCGGGCTAACCGGCTGAATCGATCGGCCTTCTACTCGGGAGTGTTCATGACGGTGATCGTGGTTGCGAACCCCAAAGGCGGCGTGGGCAAGAGCACGTTGTCGACGAACTTGGCGGGCGCCTTTGCGGCGAACGGCGAATGGGTGGCGCTGGCCGACCTCGATCGGCAGCAATCGTCGCACGGATGGCTGGCCTTGAGGCCGGAAGGGTTGCCGCCTATCGAGGCCTGGCACGTCGATCCCGAAGCGCCGGCCAAGCCGCCCAAGGGCCTGGAGCGCGCCGTGGTCGATACCCCGGCGGGCCTGCACGGCGTGCGGCTGGCCGCCGCGCTCGAGCTGGCCGATAAAGTGGTGGTGCCGCTGCAGCCGTCGATGTTCGACATCCTTGCCACGCAGCACTTCCTCGAGCGGCTGGCCAAGGAAAAAGCCGTGCGCAAGGGGGCGATCGAAATCGGCGTGGTGGGCATGCGCGTCGACGCGCGCACGCGTTCGGCCGATCAACTGCATCGCTTCGTGGAAAGCCTCGAGCTGCCCGTGCTGGGTTTCCTGCGCGATACGCAGAACTACGTGCAACTCGCCGCGCACGGGCTGACGCTGTGGGACGTGCCGCAAAGCCGTGTCGAAAAAGACCTCGAACAGTGGGAGCCCATTACCGCCTGGATCGCGAAGTAACGGGCCCTTGCGGTTGCGGCCCGCCTGCTCAGCTCCAGCTCTGAACGGGTACGTGGCCGCGGCTGCCCTTGATCTTGTTCTGTTCGTCGACGAACACGAGCTTCGGCTCCCAGCCCGCCTTCAATTCGGCGTCCTCCACCATCGCGAAGGCCGCGATGATGACGAGATCGCCGAGTTGCGCCCGGCGTGCGGCCGAACCGTTCAGCGAGATCATGCCGCTGCCGCGCTCGCCGCGGATCGCGTAGGTCGAAAAGCGTTCGCCGTTGTTGACGTTCCAGATATCGATGCGCTCGTTTTCGACGATGCCCGATGCATCGAGCAAGTCTTCGTCGATCGCGCACGAGCCTTCGTAATGAAGCTCGCAGTGGGTCACGACGGCGCGGTGAATCTTCGATTTCAACATGTGTCGCTGCATGATCATTCCTTCACTTCAGCATTCAGAAGACAAATAGCGCGTCGCGCTGAGCGGCGTCAGATTTCGAGGTTGTCGATCAGCCGCGTGGCGCCGAGCTTGGCGGCCGCGAGCACGACGAGCGGCGCATCGAGTTCATCGGCGGCCGGCGCGATCAGCGTCGAGCGCTTGCGCACGGCCACGTAATCGGGTTCCCAGCCGCGCCCGGCGAGTGCTTCCACCGCTTCTCTCTCGATGGCCGCGAAATCGCGCCGGCCCGCGAGCACCGTCTCGCGCACGCGAGCGAGCGTCGCGGCGAGCATCGGCGCCTCGGCGCGCTCGGCTTCGGTGAGATAGCGATTGCGCGAACTCAGCGCGAGCCCGTCGGCGTCCCGCACGGTTTCGGCGGCCACGATGTCAGTGGGCAGGGCGAACTGCTGACACATTTGCCGCACGATCATGAGCTGCTGGTAGTCCTTCTTGCCGAACACGGCGACGCGCGGCTGCACACACGACATCAGCTTCATGACGACGGTGCACACGCCCGTGAAGAAGCCGGGGCGGAACTCGCCTTCCAGGATATCGCCGAGATCGTGCGGCGGGTGAACGCGGTATTCCTGCGGCTGCGGGTACATGTCGCGCTCGGAGGGCGCGAACAGCACGTAGACGTTCTCTTTTTGCAGCTTTTCGATGTCGGCTTCGAGCGTGCGCGGGTACTTGTCGAAGTCTTCGTTCGGCCCAAACTGCAGACGATTGACGAAGATGCTGGCGACCACCGGATCGCCGTGCTGGCGTGCAAGACGCATCAGCGACAAATGGCCTTCGTGCAGGTTGCCCATCGTCGGGACGAACGCCGTACGGTTCTGGCCGCGCAACTGGTCGCGCAATTCCTGGATCGAGCTGATGACTTTCATGATGGCAAGACTGGCGCGGGCGACGCCCGGCGGGTTGAAGGCGCGCCGATTGTAGTGGATTTGACGGCGCCCGACATGGGAAGGCTTCGTCGAATCGTGCCCGCTGCCCGCCCGCTAGGCGGGCAAGTAAGCGAGCCGTACGTAAATCGGGGCGAACGGTTCAGGTTGCGTGATTTCGACCAGCGATTCCCGCGCCAGCTCGAGCATGGCGATGAAATTGACGATGACGACGGGCACGCCGCGCGTCACGTCGAAGAGCTCGGAGAACTCGACGAAGCGCACGTTCTGCAAACGCCGCAAGATCATGCTCATGTGCTCGCGCACCGAGAGTTCCTCACGCGAGATCTTGTGGTGCTGCACGAGTTTGGCACGACCCAGCACGTCGGCCCAGGCCGCTCGCAGATCGTCCATCGCCACGTCGGGAAACCGCGGCGCGATGCTTTGCTCGATATAGACATCGGCGCGCAGAAAGTCGCGCCCGAGCTGTGGCAGCTGATCGAGCCGCTGTGCCGCGAGCTTCATGCGCTCGTATTCGAGCAGGCGCCGCACGAGTTCGGCGCGCGGATCCTCGGCTTCCTCGCCCGTATCGGCCTTCTTCACCGGCAGCAGCATGCGCGACTTGATCTCGATCAGCATCGCGGCCATCAACAGATACTCGGATGCGAGTTCGAGGTTCGTCTTGCGCAGCTGCTCGACGTAGCCGAGGTATTGCGCCGTCACATCCGCCATCGGGATGTCGAGCACGTTGAAGTTCTGCTTGCGGATCAGATACAGCAACAGATCGAGCGGACCTTCGAACGTTTCGAGGAACACCTCGAGGGCGTCGGGCGGGATATACAGATCCTGCGGCAGCTTGAACAGCGGCTCGCCGTACAGGCGCGCGAAAGCGATGCCGTCGACGGTGTCGGGCGTCGTATCGGTGGCGGGCGCGGTCAGCGCCGCATCGGACGCCCGGCCGCGCTGCCCTTCGTCGGCGGCAGCCACGTTCAGAAGTTCTGGTAGTAGACGTAAGGCGTTTGTTCCACACGCGCCTGCTTCTGGGCCGAACGTTCTTCGAGATCGATCGGCTGCTTGTCCCACAAGAGCGCACGGCCGCGGCGCTGTTCTTCTTCCAGCGTCGGCTTTTGCTGTTTGAGCTGATTGATGAACTGCGTGATATCCGATTGATACAACATAATTCGGTGATCCTGAAAATAGGGACATAGCGGCGAGGGTGCCGTCCGTCGAGCAAGGTGCGATTTTAGCGCATGCCGCGCGTGCGGAACACACGACACTGGCGCGCGTCGAAAGCGGACACCCGGAACGTGCTCGCCAGCGCCGATGGTGGTGCATCGCGGCGCATCTTCGGGTTCAGGGGCCTGCTGATTGGCGGTAGTGGTCGTCGCCCCTGGGCTGTCGAGCCTTGCTTCCGTCGAACAGCCTTTTACTCCAGCAAGCCCCGACACTGAAGTGCACCCCAGCGGCGAAACGCGCGGTGGACCCGAAGCGAGCGCCTCGCCGATGGGCCGAGGGGGTGGCTGTTCGTCCAGTGGCTCGATGGGCGGCCGTTATGGTCAAATGATCGCTTTCGTCGGCGCTGCCCGCGCCCGGCCGTCTATCTCAGTGAGGAGGTCCTGTTTGCCGGGAGCCGTGATCGTTTCGTCTTGCAGCGTGCGCGATGGCCGCGGCCGCGCGATACTGGCGTCGCGGCCGGCTTGGCTGTCGCTCGTGCTCGGTACGCTGCTGGCTTTGGCCTCGATGCCCGCGGCCGCGAAGTACGACGTGACGATCGACGCGCCGCGCGACATGCGCAAACTGCTCGAGAAGCATCTCGATCTGGCGCGCTTCGCCTCGCGCAACGACGTGACCGACGATCAATTCGACTTTCTCGTCACCGCCACGCCGCAGCAGGTCCGCGATCTGGCCGCCACGGACGGCTACTTTTCCCCCGTCGTGCGCACCGACGTGCGCGCGGGCCGCGAAGGAAAGAAAGCCATCACGGTGCACGTCGATCCGGGTCCGCGGACAATCGTCACGTCGGTCGAGTTGACGTTCGATGGTCCCGTGAGCCGCGAGGAGCCGAAGCGCGAGAATGCGGCGCGGTTCGCGTTTTCGCTCCATACGGGCGATCCGTTCACCCAGCCGGGGTGGAGCGATGCGAAGGAGGCCGCGCTCAAGGCTTTGCAGGCGCACCGCTACATCGGCGCCAAGATCGTGCGTTCGCAAGCGCGCATCGATCCGCACACGCGGCAGGCGTCCTTGAGCGTCGCGTTCGACAGCGGGCCGACCTTCACGCTCGGCCCGCTCGACGTGTCGGGCGTGCGGCGCTATCCGGGCCGCATCGTCACGAACGTCAATCCGCTGTCGGTGGGCGAGGTCTACGATTCCGAACGCATTGCCGAGCTCCAGCGGCAACTGCAGAACACGCCCTACTACGCGAGCGTGGCGATCGACGTCGGCAACGACGTCACGAAGCCGAACGATACGCCGGTGCACGTGAAAGTGAGCGAGTATCCGTACAACAACGTGCGCGGGGGTGTCGGCTATGCAACCGATACCGGCGCGCACGTGCAAGGCTCCTATACGTATCTCGACACGTTCGGCGCCGCGTGGCCGTTCTCGGTCCAGGGGCGTCTCGATCAGATTCAACAGTACGGCCAGATCCAACTGTCGATGCCGCCGGGCCAGCGCGGCTGGGTTAACAGCGCGCTCGCTTCGTACACCACCACGAAAGTGTCGGACACGAACATCTTCAGTTTGCGGGCGGGCCTGCAGCGCACGCGTACCGCGCAGTTCATCGATTACACGTATTCGATTCAGTACTACGCCGATCGTCTCGATCAGAACGCGACGGGCCCGACGACAAGCCACGCGCTGGTGCCGCAATGGTCTTGGACGCGCCGCAACGTCGATGATCCGCTGTTCCCGCGCAAGGGCAATCTGTTGCATGTCGAAGCCGGCTTCGCCGTCAAGGGCATCGCGACGGACCAGACGTTCACGCGCGCCTATGCGCGGGGCGAGCAGTACGTGCCGCTCTTCAAGCGCGATCTCTTGCTGGTGCGCGCGGAGCTCGGCGGGGTGTTCACGGGCGGCAGTTCGAGCGGCATCCCGGCTTCGCTGTTGTTCCGGGCGGGCGGCTCCAATTCGGTGCGCGGTTACGGTTTCCAAAGCATCGGGAACAATGTCGACGGATCGGTATTGCCGACGAAGTACCTGGCCACCGCCACGGCCGAATATCAACACTGGTTCACGCACGATTGGGGGGCGGCGGTTTTCTACGATGTCGGTATGGCGACGGACACCTGGAGGGAACGCGTCATCTATCCGGGCGTGGGTGTCGGCGCCCGCTGGCGCAGTCCCGTCGGGCCGATCAACGTCGATCTGGCGTATGGCACCCGCAACCGCAGTGTGCGGCCCTACCTCACGCTGGGCATTGCGTTCTGACGCTTTGACGCTCTGAAACCGAACTCTCGCATCGAATGGAATAGGCCTACCCCCTCGCATGACCCACGATTCGCCGCCACCGCCGTACGAAGATGCCGCTCACGCCGACATGCCGCAGGCGGGCGGGGGCGGCTTGCCGCCGCCGGGGGAGCCTGGCGCCGCGCCCGGAGCGAACGGGGCGCCTGAGCCGAATCCGCCGCGGCCCAAGCGGCGCGGCCTGCGTGTGCTCGCGTGGACGGCCGTGGCGTTTGTGCTGGCTGGCGTTGGCGTCGTCGCCGCACTGTATGGTGCGATCGCGACGGAATCCGGCACGCGCCTCGTCTGGCGGGCCGCCGTCGCGGCGCTCGGCTCGCGGCTGTCCGGCACGTTCGAGGGCGGCACGCTTGCACGTGGCGTGCGTCTGGCCGATCTGCGCTGGCACGAACCGGCCCTCGCGGCTGGCGCGCCGCCCACCGATATCCGGATCGATCGCCTCTCGGGCCGTTGGGCGCTGACGCGTTCGCCTTGGCGGTTCACCGTCGATGCGTTGGAAGCGGGGACGATCGATGCGCGGTTTGCCCCGTCGGCGAGCAAAGCGCCGATGCGGCTACCCGCCAATTTGCGGTTGCCGATTCAGCTCGACGTGCGCTCGCTCGCGGTGAACCGGCTGCTCGTGCGCAACGGTGCGGCGACGACCGAGATCGACCGGCTGCGCGCGCATGGGCGCAGCGATGGCCGCCATCACACGGTCTCGATCGACGGCTTCGACACGGCTTATGGCGCGCTGGCGGCCAACCTGTCGCTCGATGGCGTGCGGCCATTCCCGCTCACCGGCGCTTTGAGCGCTTCGGGCGTGGTGGACGGGACCGCAGCCGAGCTGCAAGCGCACCTGTCCGGCACGCTCGAATCGCTTGTCGCTGACGTGACGGCCAGCGGCATGAAGCTCGCGGGGCGCGCGCATGTGGAAGCCATGCCGTTCGCGCCGGTCCCGCTCAAGCGCGCGACGATCGCGTTCGATCACGTCGATCCGCGCGTGCTGAGTGCGGGCGCGCCTCGAGCCGATCTCTCGCTCACTGCGATGCTCGCGCCTGTGCCGGGCGCCGGGCCGCTCGTCGTTGCCGGCCCCGTCCGCATCGTCAATGCGAAACCGGGGCAGCTCGACGAACAGCGTCTGCCCCTCATCGAAGCGCGCGCGGATCTGCGGCTGGACGAGCATGAGCAGCGGCTCGATCATTTGGACGTGCGTCTCGTGCGCGGCGGCGCGCTGACGGGAAGCGGCACGTTCGCACGCGGGCGGGGGCGTTTGGACTTGACCGCGCGCGCGCTCGACTTGACGACGATCACGCCATATGTGCGCCCGACCGCGCTGTCCGGGCCGATCGGCATCGGGCTGGACGGGCCCACGCAGTCGCTCTCGCTCGATCTGACCGATGCCGCGGCGCGTTTGCGCGCGCGGGCCCACGTTGCGCTCGAGCAGGCTCGCGTGGCGTTGCACGACGTTCGCATCGATGCCGGCGACGGCCGGCTCGAACTCAAAGGTGCGCTCCAGCGCGATGCGCGTGCGAGCTATGACCTCAGCGCCACACTGACGAATTTCGATCCTCGTCTCGTCGTGGCGGCGCCCTTGCCGACGACGCGCCCCGCGGCAGGCGGCGGGCAATCGCCGCGCGGCCATGGCGCGCGCGGATCGGCGCCCGCGCCTACGCCTGCCAAACCCGCGCGAACGTTCACCAAGCTGCCCGAGGCGCGCGTGACGGGGCGGTTCAGTGCGGTCGGTGCGCTGGCGCAGCCGCTGTCGGCGAAGCTTCGGTTCGAACTTGGCGACAGCGTCTACGACGGCTTTCCGTTGACGGGTTCGGGGACGATCCAGCTCGCCGGCACGCGGCTCTTGCCGAGCGACGCCAAGCTGTCGATCGCCGGCAACGACGTCGAGCTGCACGGCAGTTTCGGCGCGCCCGGCGACCGCCTGCGGTTTCATGTGGACGCACCGCAGCTCGCGCGTCTCGGGTTCGGCGTCGCCGGCACGGTCCTCGCCGACGGCGATCTGACGGGTTCGCTTGCCCATCCCGACGTGACGCTACGCTATGACGCGCGCGGGGTGGTGATCGGCGAGAATCGGATCGGTGCAGCGACGGGCAGTGCGCAGATCCGCGACGGCGCGACAGGCGCGCTCGACTTCACGGCCGATGCACGCGACGTGCATGCCGGTGCCGTCGATCTGGCGACGTTGACAGCCCGCGTCGCGGGCACGCGGGGCAAACATACGTTCGATGCGCAGGCGAAGGGAACCGTGCGGGGGCGTTCCGTGGACATGACGCTCGCGGGGACGGGCGCGCTGACCGATACGCACGATGGGCCGCGTTGGGACGGCGTGCTCGCGCGCCTGGCGAACCGAGGCATGCCCGCCCTGGAGCTACAGGCGCCGGTGGCCGTGTCGGCCGGCCGCGAGCGGGCGACGCTCGGGCGTACGCGGTTGAGCGTCGAAGGCGCCACGTTCGATCTCAAATCGCTCGTCTACGATCACGGCGCGATCAGTTCCGCCGGCAGCGCCTCGGATTTATCGGTGGCGCGCCTGATCGCGATTCGGCAAATGTTGACGGGCATGCCTTCGCGCGTGTCGAGCGACCTCATACTGGCAGCCGATTGGGACTTCACGCTGGGCCGGACGGCGAGCGGCTACGCGCGCATCGAACGCCGCAGCGGCGATGCCACGCTGTCGACGGGCTACGGGACGGCGGCATTCGGGATGACTGCGCTCTCTGCGCGGATCGACCTGACGGGCGGGCGGATGATCGCCACCGCGCATGCCGCGGCCAACCGGATCGGTACGCTCGACGCCACGCTCGCGGCGGGCCTCACGCCCGACCCGGCTCGCGGCGGCCTCTTGGGGCTGGCCGCCGATGCTCCGCTTTCCGGCAAGGTCGCCTTCGACGTTCCCGCCTTGAAATCGACGGGCGGGTTATTCGGGCCGAGCTATGTGCTCGACGGGCACGTCGCGCTGAACCTCGCCTTGGCGGGTACGCGCGCGAAACCGACCGTCTCGGGCGCGCTCGTGGGCGACGATCTATCGGCAACCCTCGTCGATCAAGGGATTCAGCTCAAGGACGGCATCGTGCGCGTGGCGCTGACCGAGAATCTCGTGGATTTGCAGCGCGTCGAGTTCCATGGCGGTAACGGCACACTGCGCGCGACGGGGCGCATTCGGCTCGACAGCGCCGAGCCGGACCTGACGGCCCATATCGTGGCCGACAAGCTCGAACTGTTCGCGGCACCCGATCGGCAATTGTCGCTGTCGGGCAGTGCGACGGTTGCGAACGGCGGTTCGGCCGGCGGGCTCGACATCGACGGCAAGTTCACGGTCGATCATGCGCGCTTCGATCTGCCCGAGCAGGGCGCGCCGCACTTGTCGGACGACGTGGTCATCGTCAGCGATCACGGGTTTGTGCGTGGCTCGCCGCCGCCGCCGGCCGAATCGACGAACAAGCCGGTTGGCCGCTTCGCGCCGCGGGCGAGCGTCGATATCGATCTCGGCCACGATTTCCGCTTCCGGGGCCAAGGCGCCGATCTCGGCTTGCGCGGCACCGTCACGGCGCTCTCGGCGCCGAATCAGCCGCTGCGCGCGATCGGCAACGTGCGCGTGACGGAGGGATCGACCTATACGTCGTTCGGCCGCAAGCTCGCGATCGAGAACGGCTACTTCACGTTCAACGGCCCTGTAGCGAATCCTGGCGTCAATATCCTCGCCATGCGCCGCAACCAGGAAGTGGAGGCGGGCGTCCAGGTGACGGGCACGGTGCGCACGCCCGTCGTCAAACTCGTGTCGGAACCGAACGTGCCCGATAATGAAAAGCTCTCATGGCTGCTGTTCGGCCACGGCACGGATCAGGGCAACAACCTGAGCCAGCAAAGCTCGATGACGACGGCGCTCGCGCTGCTGGGCAGCGCGACGGGCAAACGCGTGGCGCAGACATTCGGCCTCGACGAGTTCTCGGTCGGCCGCAGCGACGTCGGGCTGACCGATTCGCAGGTGGTGATGCTGTCGAAGGCGATCAACGACCGGCTCGTGCTCGGCTACGAGCAGGGGCTGCAATCGGCCAGCAACGCGTTCAAGGCCACGGTGAATCTCTCACGGTTCTGGTCGGTGCTGCTCTATACGGGTACGTTCCAGGGTGTCGATGTGAACTACACGCGGCGCTTCGACCGATGGCCGTGGTGACGATGCTTGCTAACAATTGCGAAAAATGAACAAGCCTTGGCCGTAGGTAACGTGGTCTGATTTGCTCCTCAATTCAACTGTAGGAGATGAGCAATGTCGACCTTGTACATGTGGCGATGGCCCCTTTCGGGGGTGAAGTTCGGCCGGGGCGGCGCGATGGTGGAGGATCGCGGCTTGCTGAAGAAGGCGATGCCGAACAGCCGCGGCTGGTACCAATTCTCGGAGCACGGCGAGGGGCGCAAGCCGCTCATCCTTATCGGCAGCCGCGCGCAAGTGCTGAGGTTTTTCCAACATAACGCCAAGATCGGGATCGAGAATTCGATTGCCGAATTGCCGCATATCTACATGAGCGTTTCGCGCTACGCACCGCCGAAGCAAAGGCGTGAAGTCACGCCGTTCAACGACGCTGTCGTTGGCGCGGCGAACGTGGCGGTCGCAGCAGCGGGCAACGATGTCATTAAAAGTACCGGCAATTTGGGTTCGGCGCTCGGCACGATCTATGAGCGCGCGCGTAGAATTTTGCGGCCCGGGGCCGAAGCGTCCCCCGACAAAACGAAGGCGATCTCGGTGAAATTCAGCTATCTGCCCGAACCGGGGATGCGCCTCGTAGGCCGGCGCCAGGTGGCATTCGGCGATGGCTTCGACGGCACGGGACTCCAGGAACTCTTTGCCGAGTGAGATTCGGCGGTACGGCTTGCGCGGCTTGCGCGGCTTGCGCGGCTTGGCGCCGAGTCGATCGGCTGACCGGTGGCGCAGCGGTGTACGGGCGGCCACCCGGAAGGCGGCCGCCGCGCCACTCAGCGAACCCGCATGCCGGGCTTCGCGCCGCTGTGGGGTTCGAGGATGTAAAGGCCGGGCTCGGCTTTCTCGTCGGCGCTCGACGCGGCGAGCACCATCCCTTCGGATAGGCCGAATTTCATCTTGCGCGGCGCCAGATTCGCCACCATCACCGTCAGCTTGCCCAGCAGATCCTCGGGACGATAGGCCGATTTGATCCCCGAAAAGACGTTGCGCGTCTTGTCTTCGCCGACGTCGAGCGTCAGTTGCAGCAGCTTGTCGGATCCTTCGACGGCTTTGCAATCGACGATGAGCGCTACGCGCAAGTCGATTTTCGCGAAATCGTCGATCGAAATCGTCTCGCTGGCCCCGTCGCCCGCGGGAGTGGCGGCTTTCTGCTTGCCCTTGCCGGTTGCTGGCGTTGCTGCCGCCGACGTCGACGCTGCTGCCGCCGATGCCGCTTGCGCGCCAGTCTCCGTCGGCTGCAGCGAGCCTCGGTTGGCTGCGACGAGCGCCTCCAGCTGCTTGGGATCGATGCGCGTCATCAAGTGTTGATACGCGTTGATCGGCTGCTGGGAAGAGAGCGGCGTATCGGCATCCGCCCACGCGAGCGGGGCGAGGCCGAGGAATGCCTCGACCTTGCCGGCCAGGGCGGGCAGCACGGGCTTCAGAGCGATCGACAGCAGCCGGAACGCTTCCAGGCTGACGCTGACCGTCTCATGCAGCAAGGCGGAGTTGGCCGGATCCTTCGCTTGATCCCACGGCTTGGCCGTATCGACATAGGCATTCACGGCGTCCGCGAGCTCCATCGTCTGGCGCACGGCGCGGCCATATTCGCGTGCCTCGTAATGGGCCGCGATTTGCGGGACCGCTGCGCGCAGCGTCGCGAGCAGCGGATGGCCCATCGCGCTGTCCTGCACGCGCGCGTCGAAGCGCTTGATGAGAAAGCCCGCCGCACGGCTTGCGATGTTCACGTACTTGCCGACGACGTCGCTGGTGACGCGGGCCAGGAAGTCCTCGAGGTTCAGATCGAGGTCTTCCATCGTCGCGTTCAGCTTCGCGGCGAAGTAGTAACGCAGCCATTCGGGGTTCAGGCCCGTCTCGATATAGCTGTTCGCCGTGATGAACGTCCCGCGCGATTTGGACATTTTCGCGCCGTCCACCGTCAAGAAGCCGTGCGCGAACACGTTTGTCGGCGTGCGATAGCCCGCGAACTCGAGCATCGCCGGCCAAAAGAGCGTATGGAAATAGAGAATGTCCTTACCGATGAAGTGATATTGCTCGGTGTTCGAGCCGGGCTTGATCCAGGCGTCGAAATCGAGACCGCGCTTCTCGGCGAGGTTCTTGAAGCTCGCGTAGTAGCCGACGGGCGCGTCGAGCCACACGTAAAAATACTTGCCGGGCGCGCCGGGGATTTCGAATCCGAAGTAGGGCGCGTCGCGCGAGATGTCCCAATCGCCGAGCTTGGCGTCGCCCGCTTCGCCGAGCCATTCGCGCATTTTGTTCGTCGCCTCGGGCTGGGCGAGGCCGCTCACCCATTCGCGCAGAAAATTTTCGCAGCGCGAATCGGACAGCCGGAAGAAATAGTGCGTCGACTTGCGGCGCACGGGCGTGGCGCCGGAAATGGCCGAATACGGGTTGACGAGATCGGTGGGCTGGTAGGTCGAGCCGCACACCTCGCAACTGTCGCCGTATTGATCCTTCGCGCCGCATTTCGGGCATTCGCCCTTGATGAAGCGGTCGGGCAGGAACATTTCCTTCACAGGGTCGTACGCCTGCTCGATTTCACGGGCATCGATGAGGCCCGCTTGTTCGAGCTTGCCATAGATCGTTTCGCACAGCGCCTGGTTTTCTTCCGAATCGGTCGAGTAGTAGTTATCGAACGAAATCAGGAAGTTGCCGAGATCGCGCGTGTGCTCGCGCCAGACGCGCTCGATCAGCTGCTTCGGCGTGATGCCTTCCTTTTCGGCGCTCAGCATGATCGGCGTGCCGTGCGTGTCGTCGGCGCCGACGTAGTAGACCTCGTGCCCGTGCATTCGCATCGCGCGCACCCAGACGTCCGTCTGGATGAACTCGACCATATGGCCGAGGTGGATCTGTCCGTTCGCGTAGGGCAAAGCGGACGTCACGAGAATGCGGCGGCGGGCGGCGCCCGTGCCGGCTTGCGCGGCAAAATGAGGGGCGGATACGGTCATGAGCGTATAGGAAGGTGTGCTGCTTGAGGGAAAGCGTGGATTTTAGCAGGCACGGGCATGCCGCTCGGCGTCTCGGGCGGAACCGGCCGGCGGCATTTTGCCGATGCCCGATGCGGGACCAGGCAAAAAAAACCGGGGCGTTCGGCCCCGGAGCAACAACGACAAGAGGAGAATGGTGACGCAGCGGCGTTGGCCAGCCACGTACCAAATATACAGACAAGCGAAATGCCGCCGAGTTCGAAAATTTTTTCGATTCGTTTTCCCGCGCCTTTTCGCTCCTTCCGTCGCTATTTTTGAGCCGGCGTGGCGGGCATCGCCGGTGCCGGCGGGCCTCGCCAACCGCTGGCCGGGTCGGCCCGGCGCTTACTGCGTCCGTTGCGCCATCGCACGCAAATAGATCTCGACCCGGCGGTTTTGTTCGCGTCCCGCCGCAGTGTTGTTGTCGGCGATGGGGTTGCTCGGGCCGAACCCCTGCGCTTGCAGACGGTCGGGCTGCACGCCGCGCTGGCTCAGATACGTCGCCACGCTTTGTGCCCGATTCACCGACAACGTCTGGTTATGCGAAGCACTGCCGGTACTGTCGGTATACCCCTGGATCTGTGCGACGACCTGCGGATTTTGAGCCATTTGCGTGGCCAGCTCGTTCAGCGTCGGGTACAACTGCGGATTGATCTGGTAGCTGTCGGTGGCGAACGTCACGTTGCTCGGGATGTTCAGCTTGAGCGAGCCGTCAGGCTGCTCGGTGATCTGCGTGCCGGTGCCCTTCGAGGCGCCGGACAGCTTATTGCGGATGCCCTGCCAGTTGTATCCCGTGACGCCGCCTGCCAAAGCGCCAACGCCCGCGCCGATTGCCGCACCCTTGCCGCCGCCGGCCAGCGCGCCGATCCCGGCGCCCAGCGCGGCGCCGATGCCCGTGCCGGTGGCGGTGTTGGTCTGCTGCTGCGTCGCGCAGCCGGCGAGAATCGAGCCGGCGAGTGCGACAACGGTGAGGCGGGTGACGATTTTTGCGTTCATGTTGGTGTCCTCTCTCGAAAGCGAGCGCTCGCGCATCCGGCCAGAAGCCCGATCATCCGGGTCCACATAGCCGCTGTGCGGCTGCGCGAGCCTCGCTAACCACTACGATAGTGCTTACGAAGCGCCAATGCGGCGCGCCCATTGCTTGCCGCTGCGCGAAGTTGCCCGCGCGCGTCGGCTTTGGCAATGGGGTGCAACACTTTCTTTCAATTTTCGTCGGGCAGTCATGCTTCACGCATGCATCGCGCCCGGGAGTAGCGCCGGAGAGGACGACGCTACAATCGGGCAGTGCAACGCCTACTCCGAAGCTTGTGGGCATTGCGGCCCCGTGCAAGGCTGCATGGCGCTTGCCCCGGACGAACGCAGGTAGAGTTCGGCGCGCCGGTTTTTCCACGCCTCGTGCGAATTGTTGTCGGCGATCGGGGCGGTGTCACCCTTTCCGGCGACGCTTGTGATGCGGTCTGGCGCCACCCCCAGCCGCGTGAGAAAGCTCTGCACGGTTTGCGCACGCTGCAACGACACGCGTTCGTTGGATGTTTCGGTGCCGGACGCATCCGAGAAGCCGCTGATGTCGACGGTGAGCGCGGGGTTCGCTTTCATTTCCTGTGCAACCTGGCTGAGCACGGCCGAGCTCGAGGCATCGAGTGCACAGCCCTTCCTTCGCGTACACGCATTGATCGGCACGATCACCCGGATGGAATCCGGTTGCTGGGTCACCTTGGCGGTGGTGTTTCGGGCCTTGCCGAACAATCTGCTGCTGATGTCGCTCCAGTAGTTGCCGGCGGTGGCGCCGCTGGCCAAGCCGACCGCGCCGCCGATGGCCGCGCCCTTGGCTCCTGCCACGGCACCGCCCACCGCGGCGCCGAGCGCACCGAGGGCGCCGGCGCCCACCAGCGAGTCGTTGCCTTGCTGTGAGGCGCAGCCGGCGACGAGCGCGACCGCGAGGGCCAAAGCAGTCAGTCGGGGGACGATTCTTGCGTTCATGTTCATATCCTTTGTGGCAAGTGGCCGGTCGTGCGCGTCACATGACGCAATACCCGGTGAGCTCAGGCGGCACATCGGCCAAGCGGCGGCGCGCCCCATCGCTTGCCACTACAATAGTGGCTGTGGGTATCGATGCGGCCCTCTGTCCGCTCGGCCGCTGCGCGTGTGCGCCCGGCAGCCCATCTTTTGGCAATGACATGCGATATCTCATTGTTTTGCCGCAACATTTCCGGCTTGCGCGGTCGTTTTGGAACGTTGGAAAACGCTGCCGCGCGCTATCTCCTCGGAGTCGAATCGATGAGTATTGATCGGGCCTTGGTCGACGCCGCCCTCGCGGCCGTCACCGATCCCAATACGGGCAAGCCCTTCGCGGCAGGCAAGGGTGTCAAGAACGTGAGCGTCGACGGCGTAGCCGTCAGCGCCGAAATCGTGCTCGGCTATCCGGCCAAGAGCCAGTTCGACGCCCTGCGCGCGATCGTCGAGCAAGCGCTGCTGAAAGTGCCCGGTGTCGAGCGGGCCCAGGTCACGGTGTCGCAATCGATCGTCGCGCACACGGTTCAGCCGGGCGTCAAGCTGTTGCCGAAGGTCAAGAACATCGTGGCCGTGGCGTCGGGCAAGGGCGGTGTCGGCAAGAGCACGACGGCCGTTAATTTCGCGCTCGCGCTCGCCAGCGAAGGGGCGGCGGTCGGGATCCTGGACGCCGACATCTACGGCCCGTCGCTGCCGATGATGCTCGGCATCGAAGGCCGTCCCGAATCGCCCGACGGGCAATCGATGAACCCGATGACGGGGCACGGAATCGAAGCGAATTCGATCGGTTTTCTCGTCGATCAGGACAACCCGATGGTCTGGCGCGGTCCGATGGCCACGTCGGCGCTCGAGCAATTGCTGCGTCAAACGAACTGGGGCGAACTCGACTACCTCGTCGTCGATATGCCGCCCGGCACGGGCGACATCCAGCTCACGCTCGCGCAACGCGTGCCGCTCACCGGTGCCGTCATCGTCACGACCCCCCAGGACATCGCGCTCATCGATGCAAAGAAGGGCTTGAAGATGTTCGAGAAGGTGGGCGTGCCGATCCTCGGCCTCGTCGAGAACATGAGCATCCATATCTGCTCGAATTGTGGCCACGCCGAGCATATCTTCGGCGCAGGCGGCGGCGAGCGGATGGCCAAGGAGTACGGCGTCGAGGTGCTCGGCAGTTTGCCGCTCGACATCGGCATCCGCGAGCAAGCCGACGGCGGCCATCCTAGCGTCGTGGCCGATCCGCATGGCCCGATCGCCGAAACTTACCGCGCCATTGCCCGCAAAGTGGCGATTCGCATCGCCGAGCGCGCCCGCGACATGAGCGCGAAGTTTCCGACGATCGTCGTCCAGGACACGTGAGCGCGTGAATCGTCTCGCGTCCCTTCGGCGCCGCGCGTATCTCGCGTCGCGGCCCCACCGGCATGGCCGGTGGCTCGAATCTGCGGGTGCCCCGCGCGTCGCGGTATCATGTCGCCTTCGCTTGAGTCCGGCTCGGCGGCGCAAGGCGCGCCGCGCGCTGGCATGAGGATCGCATGAGAGAAACAACCGGTGGGCGGCGTACCCGCCGTTCGAGCATCGTCGTCGCAAGCCTGGTGCTGGCGAGTTCGGCGCTCGGCGGCTGCGCGGCCTTCTTCGGCCCCCACGAAAAACGCGCGGACGCGCAGGTATTGCCCACGGTCGGTAATACGGCGCGAGGCACCGTGACGTTCATCGAGCGCGCGGACGGCGTTCAGGTCACGTTCAACCTCGTCGGCCTGCCGCCGAACAGCGACCACGCCTTGCAGGTGCACGAGCGCGGCGATTGCAATGCGGCCGACGGTTCGAGCGCGGGCGGCGTGTTCGCGCCGGCGGCCGATCGGCTCAAGAGCGGCGTGCGGCGCGCGGGCGATCTCGGCAACATCCATGCGGATGCGACGGGCGTTGCCGCCGGTTTCATCGTCGCGCCGGAAGTCTCGCTCGACGGCGTGCGTTCCGTCGCCGGCCGCTCGGTGCTCCTCGCGCGCGAATCGAGCGATCCCGAGTTCCCCGATCGCGGCGTCGGCGCGGCGATCGCGTGCGGCGTGATCCGCCAGTAAATCCGCTTTTTCAGCGTCTTTTTATGACCATCAAATCCGACAAGTGGATTCGGCGCATGGCCGAACAGCACAACATGATCGAGCCGTTCGTGCCCGATCAGGTGCGCGCCTCCAGCGACGGCCGCAAGATCGTCAGCTATGGGACGTCGAGCTACGGCTACGACATCCGCTGCGCCGACGAATTCAAGATCTTCACGAACATCAATTCGACGATCGTCGATCCGAAGAATTTCGACGAGAAATCGTTCGTCGATTTCAAGGGCGACGTCTGTATCATTCCGCCGAATTCGTTCGCTTTGGCCCGTACCGTCGAATATTTTCGCATTCCGCGCAATGTGCTGACGGTCTGCCTCGGCAAATCGACGTATGCGCGCTGCGGGATTATCGTCAACGTGACGCCGTTCGAGCCCGAATGGGAAGGCTATGTGACGCTCGAGTTCTCGAACACCACGCCGCTGCCGGCGAAGATCTACGCGAACGAAGGGGTCGCGCAGGTGCTGTTTTTCGAGAGCGACGAAGTGTGCGACGTGTCGTATGCCGATCGCGGCGGGAAGTATCAAGGGCAGCACGGCGTGACGCTGCCCAAGACGTAGTGGCCAGTGCTGTATTTCGCCTGTCCGTCATATAACGGACGCGCAGCGCGTAGAGACTAAGCAGTTTCGGTGGCCGCTGGCACGTGGGATGCGCAATCCCCGAGCCCGCGGTTGTAGTGCCCTGGGTTGGAGTTTGCTCGACATGAAATCGATCAAGAAACTCCCAACCCAGGGCACTAGTCTTTGGAGAATTCGCCCATGAAGTTTCGTTTCCCCGTCGTCATCATCGACGAAGATTTCCGCTCCGAGAACATTTCCGGCTCGGGCATCCGCGCGCT
>NZ_JBQCDN010000012.1:0-10236 GCF_051961175.1 Trinickia sp.
CCCACCCGACACGAGTTGTTCCGCCGTCTTGTACTCGAACTCCGACAGCGGTTCGTTCCGATACCAGAACAGCGCCTGCTTCACGCAGCCGTGAATATCCGTCGCCGCGCGAATCACGCGCAACGCCTCGCGCAAAAAGCGCTGCACGCTTTCCGATGCAGGCGTCCGGCTCAACGTATTTCGATGCACCCCAGCCTGCTTCGCCAACGTCTGCATGTCGATATGCAGCGCATCCGAAAAGCGACGCGCCGATACGATCGGCGCCGAAAACGCCGGATCGCGCAACGAATTCATGAATTGCTCAAAACTCTCGCCTTGCGCGATGTCATCGAGGGTGACCGTCGAGTTCATCATGTGTACCTCGCTTCCTTCGTGCGCCCGTGGCGCACGCGCATGGCACCGAAGCACAGCGCATCTTGATTCCCTCTCAAGACGTGCACCATGCCCTGCCGATCCATCACGCGCCGCCCCTACGCAATAAGGGAGAGGCGGCGCACTTTCGTCACTGCTTGGCCACCTGCTGCGTGTCGCTCGCCCTCATGTCACCCCAGCCGCCACCCAGCGCACGAATGAGGTTGACCGTCGCCACGGCCTGCGATCCAGCGAGCTGGCTCGCCTGACGCTGCGCCTGCAGCGTGGTGCGCTGGCTGTCAAGCACATCCAGGTAGTTCACGGCGCCCTCGCGATACTGCGCTTCCGACAGATGCTGCGCCCGAGCTGCCGCGTTCACCGCATCGTTCTGCGCGCGAACCTGATCGTCGAGCAGCCGGATGTCGGACAGGCTATCTTCCACTTCGCGGAAAGCCGTCAGCACCTGCGAGCGATAGTTCGCCACCTGCTCGTCGTACTGCGCCCGTGCCTGCGCCAACTGCGCTTTGCGTCGCCCGCCGTCGAAAATCGGCAGCGTCAGCGCGGTGCCCGCCAAGGGCCCCAGCAGGAACGTCCGGCTCGACCATTTGAAGAGCTGCGCCAAACCCACCGACTCGTATCCGAATGCGCCCGTGATATCGAGCTGCGGGAAGAACGCCGATTTCGCCAGGCCGACGCGCGAGTTCGCCGCCGCCATCGCCCGCTCGGCCGCCGAGATATCAGGGCGGCGTTCCAGCAGCGCGGAGGGCAGCCCAGACGGCACGCGCGCCACCACCGGCACGAGCGGCTGCTGCGGGAACGTGAACTCCGCGGGCGGCTTGCCCAGCAGCACGGCCAGCGCATGCTCGGATGCGGCGCGCTGCCGCTCCACGCCCGCCGCCTCGGCGCGCGCCGAAGCGAGCGCGTTCGTCGCTTGCTGCAGATCCAGTTCGCTGACGTCGCCGGCATCGTAGCGATGCTTGACGAGCTTCAGCCCGTCTTCACGCGATGCCACCGTCTTGCGATATAGATCCTGCTCCGTATCGAGCTCACGCAGCGAGAAGTAGTTCGCCGCCACGTCGGCCTGCAGCGCGAGCTGCACCGAGCGGAACAACGCTTCCTGCTGCTGCGAATCGGCACGCGAGGCCGCGACGTTATCGCTGACACGTCCGAACAACGGCGCTTCGTACGATGTCGTCACCTGCGCGCGCCAGATCGTCTGCGGCGGTATATACGCGTTCTCCGGCAGGCCCTGCGCAGCAGGCGACAAGCGTTCGCGCGTCGGACCGAACCCCGCGTTGAGATCCGGGAACCAGGCCGAGCGCGCGGCATTGAGCGAGGCGCGCGATTCACGCACCCGCGCGGCTGCCGCCTTCAAGTTCTGATTCTGCGCAAGCGCTTCTTCTTCGAGCTGGTTCAGCGTCGTATCGCCGAAGATCGTCCACCATTGGCCGCGCTCGAGCGCTTCCGACGGCTGCGCGCTCTTCCACGTGCCGGCCTCGGAGGCCGGCATCGGCGCTTCCTTGAACGCCGTGGGCGTATCGACGTCAGGCCGCTTGTAGGTCGGCCCGACCGAGCAGGCCGCGACGAGCGTCATCAACAGGACGCCCGCCAATGCCCGCAGTGCGACGCGTGAACCACCGCCAATCGAATCCATTCGTTTCATCTTATTTCTCCTGGCCTCAAGCGTCCGTCAACTCGGGCTCGAGGTCCGATTCCTTGTGCGAGTCCTTGCCCGCCACGTGGATCGTGCCGCCGGCCAGCTTACGCAGCACGACATAGAACACCGGCGTCAGCATGAGACCGAACAGCGTCACACCCAGCATCCCGAAGAACACGGCGATCCCCATCGCATGACGCATCTCGGAGCCCGCACCCGACGAGAGCACGAGCGGCACGACACCCATGATGAACGCGATCGACGTCATCAAGATGGGGCGCAGCCGCAGACGGCTCGCCTCGATCGCAGCAGCGAGCGGCGTGCGTCCGTCATGCTCGAGTTCGCGTGCGAACTCGACGATCAGAATCGCGTTCTTCGACGCCAGGCCCACCAGCACCATCAAGCCGATTTGCGTGAAGATGTTGTTGTCGCCGTGCAGCAGCCACACACCCGTCAACGCGGACAGCACGCTCATCGGCACGATCAGAATGACGGCGAGCGGCAGCGTCAAGCTCTCGTACAGGGCAGCCAGCACGAGGAACACGAGCAGCACGCTGATCGGGAACACCCAGATCGCCGAGTTGCCGGCCAGCACCTGCTGATACGTCAAGTCAGTCCACTCGAACTTCACGCCGCGCGGCAGCGTTTCCTTGGCGATGCGCTCGATCGCGCCTTGTGCCTGATCGCTGGAGTAGCCCGGCGCAGGGCCGCCGTTGATGTCGGCAGCCGTGTAGCCGTTGTAGCGCACAACCATTTCAGGACCGAAGGTGGGCGACACCTTGACCAACGACGACAGCGGCACCATCTGGCCGGCTGCATTGCGCGTCTTCAGCTGCAGGATGTCGTCCGGATGCGCACGGAACGGCGCATCGGCTTGCACACGCACCTGATACACGCGGCCAAAGCGGTTGAAGTCGTTCACATACAGCGAACCCAGATAGATCTGCATCGTGTCGAATACGTCCGTCACCGACACGCCAAGCTGCTTGGCCTTCACTCGATCGAGATCGACGTTCAGCTGCGGCACGTTGATCTGATAGCTCGTGAAGAGCGGACCGAGTTCGGGCGCTTCATGCGCACGCTTGATGAAGGCTTGCGTGGCTTCGTCGAGCTGCGCATAGCCGAGCGCACCGCGATCTTCCAGCTGCAGCTTGAAGCCGCCGAGCGTCCCCAAGCCGAGCACCGGCGGCGGCGGGAACACGGCCACGAACGCGCCCTTGATGCCCGCATATTTCTGGTTCAACGCACCGGCGATCGCACCGGCCGACAGCGCCTTCGAGCCGCGATCCTTGAACGGCTTGAGCGTGACGAACACGATGCCCGCACTGGAGCTGTTCGTGAAACCGTTCACCGATAAGCCCGGGAATGCCACCGAATGCTCCACGCCCGGCTGCTTCAGCGCGATATCGCCCATTTCGCGAATCACGCTTTCAGTCCGGTCGAGCGTCGCCCCGTTCGGCAGCTGCGCAAACGCGATCAGATACTCCTTGTCCTGCGCGGGCACGAAGCCGCCCGGCACGATATGCGTGACGAACAACGTCGCGCCAACGAGCACCGCATAGACGCCAAGCATCAGCGTCTTGCGGCCGAGCACGCGCGTCACACCTCGACCGTACGACTGCGAGCCGCGCTTGAACACTTTGTTGAACTGCTTGAAGAAGCCGCCGAGCACGCTATCCATTGCGCGCGTCAGCCAATCCTTCGGCGCATCGTGTCCGCGCAATAAAATCGCGCAGAGCGCGGGCGACAGCGTCAGCGAGTTGAACGCGGAGATGACCGTCGAGATGGCGATCGTCATCGCGAACTGCTTATAGAACTGGCCCGTCAAGCCGCTCATGAACGCGAGCGGCACGAACACCGCGACGAGCGTCAGCGCAATCGCGATAATCGGCCCGCTCACCTCCCGCATCGCTCGGTACGTCGCCGCTCTCGCCGTCAAGCCCGCCGAGATGTTGCGCTCCACGTTCTCCACAACCACGATCGCATCGTCAACCACAATACCGATCGCCAGCACCATCCCGAACAGCGATAACGCGTTGATCGAGAAGCCGAACGCAAGCAGCAGCGAAAACGTCCCGACGATCGAAACCGGTACTGCAACCAGCGGAATGATCGACGCGCGCCACGTCTGCAGGAACACGATCACGACGATAACGACCAGCGCAATCGCTTCGAGCAGCGTATGGATAACGGCCTCGATACTCGAACGCACGAACTGCGTCGGGTCATACACGATGTCGTAATCGACGCCGGCCGGGAAGTCCTTCTTCAACTCGGCCATGTCCTTGCGGACCTGATCCGAAATCGCGAGCGAGTTCGCGCCGGGCTGCTGGTTGATACCCAGCGCGACGGCCTGCTTGTTGTCCAGCAGCGAACGCAAGCCGTACTCAGACGCGGCGAGCTCGACCCGTGCGACGTCGCGCAGATAGGTCACGCCGCCGTCCGGCGCCGTCTTGATCACGATCGCGCCGAACTGCTCCGTGGTCTGCAAGCGGCCGCGCGCATTCACGGACAATTGCAGCGGCACACCGGGCAGCGACGGCGAGCCGCCGATCACACCGGCCGCCACCTGGACGTTCTGCTCGCGAATGGCGCTCACGACGTCGTTCGCCGTCAGATTGCGTTCGGCAAGCTTGTTCGGATCGAGCCAGACGCGCATCGCGTAGTCGCCCGCGCCCCACAACTGCACTTCACCCACGCCCGCAATCCGCTCGAGCCGATCCTTGACGTTGAGCAGCGCGTAGTTGCGCAGATACGTCATGTCGTAGCGGTGATCAGGCGAGATCAAGTGCACCACCATCGTCAGTGTGGGCGAGCTCTTGATCGTCGTCACGCCCAGGCGCTGCACGTCGTCGGGCAGACGCGGCAGCGCTTGCGACACGCGGTTCTGCACGAGCTGCTGCGCCTTGTCGGGATCGGTTCCAAGCTTGAACGTGACGGTCAGCGTCATGTTGCCATCGCTGTTCGCCTGCGCCTGCATGTAGAGCATGTTCTCGACGCCGTTGATCTGCTCTTCGAGCGGCGACGCCACCGTCTCCGCGATCACCTTCGGGTTCGCGCCGGGATACTGCGCGTGAACGATGACCGACGGGGGCACCACCTCGGGGTACTCGGAGATCGGCAGCTGGAATAGCGAAATCACGCCCGCCAGCAGAATCAGGACCGACAGCACCCCTGCGAAGATAGGCCGGTCGATAAAGAATTTTGAAATGTTCATGTCGCTTTCTGAGTGATTGAAACGCCTCTCGGTGAGAAGCGATATCTCAGGAATTCGCCGATTGGTCAGCCTTGCCTGCCTTGCCCGCATCGGCACTCGCGCTGCCGTCGCCGCCGCCCGCCGGATCGTCCGTCATCGGCACCATGTGCGCCCGCACGGTCTGGCCCGGACGCACGCGCTGGACACCGTTGACGACGATGCGATCGGTCGCGCTCAGGCCGGCCGTGATCACGCGCAGATTGCCCTGCTCGGCACCGAGCTTCACTTCGCGATACGCCACCGCGCCTTGCGGATCGACGACGAGGACGAACTTCTTGTCCTGATCGGTGCCGATCGCGGCTTCGTCGATCAAGAGCGCCGGATGCGGCTGGCCGCCGCCGACCTTGATGCGCGCATACAAGCCCGGCACGAGCGTGCCGTCCGCGTTATCGAAGCGCGCGCGCACGCGGATCGTGCCGGACGACGTATCGAGGCGGTTGTCGACCGAGGCGATCGTGCCCTTGCGCGAGTAGCCCGTTTCGTCCGCGAGCCCCAGGTCCACCGGCACGTTCGTCCCGCTGCGCGCGCGGCCGATGTACTTGAGATACGTCTGTTCGTCGACGTCGAACGACGCGTAGATCGGCGAAACGGAGACGAGCGTCGTCAGCGGCGCAGCGCCGGCGCCGGCCGACACGACATTGCCGACAGTGATCTCCGCACGGGAGACGCGTCCCGCAACCGGGGCGACGACCGTCGTATAGCCCAGGTTGATCTGCGCGGTTTCGAGCGAGGCTTGAGCGGCCTTGACATCCGCGGCGGCCTGCAGCGCGGTGTTCTGCTTCTCGTCGTAGTCGCGCTTGGCGATTGCGTTGTCGGCCATCAGGCGCTGCGCGCGCTGCCAGTCGGCCTGCGCATAGCTGTTATGCGCCTGAGCCGACGCGAGCTGCGCCTTGGCGCGATCGACTTCGGCCGCGTACGGACGCGGATCGATGACGAACAGCGTCTGGCCCTTCTTGACGAGCGCGCCGTCCTTGAAGTCGACCGAGACGATCGTGCCCGACACCTGCGGACGAATGTCGACCTTGTCGACGGCCTCGAGCCGGCCCGAGTAGGCCTGCCAATCGGTGATGGTTTTGTTCAGCACCGTGGCGACGTCGACCTCCGGCGCCATCGGTGCCGCTTGCGCGGGTGCGCTCGCGTTCACGCGAATCGCGCTGAACGCGCCAATGCCGGCAACCGCTGCGACGGCAAGGACCGCATAGGCGATGCGACTACGAGAAAGAGGTTTCTTGGACATTGTCGAGGCTCCGGAGTGTAATGACTTCTTCTATTGACGTTCGAGATCAACCGGCTGTGACGCCACGCGGTTGTAAATGACACTCGAAAAAACGTGTGGCGTCTTGCAAAGCTTGCGGATCGTACGCGATTCGCTCATGACTCGCATTCGAGTACCGCATCACCTGTGTCGGCACGCCTGCGCCGATCAACCGCGCCGCGTACGTTTCAGCTTCGACGTGCAACACGTCGTTGCGCGCCGTCGCGATAAACGCGGGCGGCAAGCCCGCGAGGCGTGCCGATTCGAGCGGCGCCGCATACGGATGCATCCGTTGCGACGCCTTAGGCAGGTATGCTCGATAACTCGCGAGACACTGTCGCGGCGAAATGTCCGAATCGACAACACGCTCGTCGGCCAGGCACGTCATGCTGGGATCGAGCATCGGACTGAACAGCGCGATCGCCCCGATCCGTACCTCGCCGCGATCGCGCGCCATGAACGCGAGCCCGTTGGCCACATTCCCACCCGCGCAGTGCCCGGCCGCGAACAACCGCTTGCCGTCGCCGCCGATCGTCCGGCTCGCGCCCTCTGCCCACCGCGCCGCGCGATAGGCGTCTTCGAGCGCGGCCGGAAACGGATGCTTCGGCGCGAGCGAATAACCTACGGATATAACCAATACCGGCAAATGCTCGGCGAAATGCCGCGCGGCGAAATCGGCATCGTCGAGCGACCCGGCGACGAATGCCCCGCCGTGAAAATAAAGCATGACCGGCAGCGAGCCTACCCCGGGCCGGCGATAAAGCCGTACCTGGATATTGCTTTCATAACCGGCGATCTGTGCCTCGTTGACTTCCAGGGACTGTGTACCCCAAGGCGATCCCGTCCGTACACCCCGGGAATGCGTAGTTGGCATGGTGCAAACGCGCAGTGCGCGACTGTTTCACGATGCCTCGAATTGTGTGTTCGGCAGAGTTGCGGATAAATGCCTATAATCCGGCAACACAATTCACTGCACCCGAACAATTGATCCCATCTGTTGGGATGCCCCGCGGGAGCCTAAGCGCACAAAGGCGGTGAATCATTCATCCTTCTATTGGAGCACGAAGATGGATCGCCTTCAGGCCATGCAAGTCTTCACGCGTGTGGTCGACACGAACAGCTTCACGAAGGCGGCGGAAACGCTCGACCTGCCGCGCGCGTCCGTGACGACGATCATTCAGAATCTGGAAGCCTACCTCGGTGTGCGGCTCATGCACCGCACGACGCGGCGATTGAGCCTCACACCCGACGGTGCCGCCTATTATGAGCGCTGCGTGCGGATTTTGGCGGATGTCGACGAAACCGAGAGCAGCCTCCAGAATGGCAGCAAAAAGCCACACGGTAAGTTGCGCGTGGACATGCCGGGTGCGCTCGGGCGCACCGTCGTGATTCCCGCGCTCTGCGAATTCCATAAGCGCTACCCGGATATCGATCTGCAGCTCGGCTTTTCGGATCGCCCTGTCGATTTGCTCCAGGAAGGCGTGGATTGCGTGATCCGCGTCGGCGCCTTGCAGGATTCGTCGCTCGTCGCGCGGCGCATCGGCCTGTTCGAGGGGGTGACCTGCGCGGCACCCGATTACCTCGCGCGCGCGGGCGAGCCGACTACGCTCGATGAATTGGGTCAGTTTGAAGCAGTTAACTACTTTTCGAGCCGAACCGGCCGGATCATTAACTTCGACTTCCTCGTGGATGGCAAGGAAGTGGAAGTGAAAATGCCCGGCGTCGTATCGGTCAACGATGCTGACGCTTATTTGACCTGCGCGCTCGAAGGTTTCGGCCTCATTCAAGCACCGCTGTTCATGGTGCTGCCTCACCTGCGTTCGGGTGCGCTCAAGGAAGTGCTGCCCGCCTGGAAACCGTTGCCGATGCCGATTTCGACGGTTTATCCGCACAGCCGCCACCTTTCGCCGAAGGTGCGCGTATTCGTGGACTGGGTGGCCGAAGTCTTCGACCGTTGCCCGCTGCTCAGCGGCCGCCAGAGCCTCGATACGATCTGCAGCAAGCGGACGCTCGAGGAACGCGAAAGCGCGCCGGCACTCGATACGCCGGTGCTCACGGAGTGGATGGCCTAAGCCTGTTCAGCCAAACCGCTAGCCGCCAGCGTCCCAATCGGGATGCCGGCGGCCGATTGTTCTGCCACGCCGACAAATTATTTCGCAAAACCCGGGTTTATCCTGATTCCGCAAGCGCCTACATTTGCACCTGTCGCGACGCCAATCCCTGGCACCGCACCCGAAACACCGAATAGACAGGAGCAACATCATGAAGCGCACCCTTACCGCAGCCCTTTTCGTTTCCTTGTTCGCCAGCACGGCTGCGTTCGCCGGCGGCATCGGCCACAACGGCACGTACCAAGAGCCCATCGCCAGCACGAGCACGAAGACGCGCGCTGAAGTTCGCGCCGAAATCGTCGCCGCTCGGCGCGACGGCACGTTGCCTTCGTTGAACAAGCAGAGCTACCCGGACTTGAGCCTTGCGGGCCAAGTGCAAGCCGAACGCTTTGCTCAGAGCGAAGAAAATAACGCTCACGTCCAACTCGCACGGGCTGGCAATTGAGATTCAGCGACAAGCCACTCGAGCGCGTGCGTTGGCAGACGCGCTCATGACGCGCTGCCGGCATCCTGCGTACGCGACCCATCACCGGGCTTCGGCCCGAGCGATCGCCGCTCTAGTGCGAGATCATCGACGGCGCATCGGGCCGGGTCGAGCGCAAGCAGGCGATCGAGTAACGCGCGGCGCTCGGATGGTGGCGCCGTGCGGAGATATTCGATAGTGCGATCGATGAAGACGAGCCGTTTGTGCTCGATCGACGTACTGGTTCGCAGCAGTTCGGTCCAACGTCGGGGCAGCGTATCCGGCGTATCCGGCGCATCTGCCGCTTGCCCCTCCGCTTGCCCCTGCGCTTGGACAAACGATTGCACATGTCGCTCGGTCAAGAACGCTTGATAGCGCGACTGTAGCGTGTGGCCGCGCTTATTGATCGTCGCATCCGCATAGGCCGGCGGATTCATCTTCAGCCAGTTCTGCAACGTCGCACTGGACTGCGAGTGCTTCATGAACTCCGGCGCAAACACGCCCTCGCCGTCCATCAGGCGGATACGTGCGCCTCCTGCCCAAGGACGCGCGTCTTGTCCAAGCGACGTCATGAAAGACTGCCCGGCCAAGTTCTGTCGATGAATGACGTCGAGCATCGCCTTCTGCCCGGCAAGTTTGGAGGCAGCAGACAACGCGAAGATGCTGCACCCGACCCGCGCTTTCTGTGTACTGAGCATGAACTGCGTCAACACCGTATTGTCCGGAATACATCGCCCAAAGACCGGACGCAGTTCTTGATGAAACAGTTTGGCGAGGTCCCCGGTGGGCGTCAGCGGATCGATGATCAACAGCGACACCTTCCCGTCGACGCACCGCGCATCGGCGGCGACCATGTGACGCAGCCCGTCCGCCAACGGCAACGGGAATAGCGCGCGTTTTCCCTCAGGCGGAAAGTCAGCTTCGGCGAGCCATGCCTTGAGTTCTTGCGGGTCATCCAGCACGACGAGCGCCAAATCCGGCTTGCGCGCATTCTCGGCTGCAACCATCGTCGGCAACATCGCCCGGTCGAAGTCCCCATCGAACACGGTCTTGCTCTGATCGGGCGCCCAGTTTGCGTCGAGAAGTGTTTGGAAACGCTGCCGAATCCGTGACACTGCGTCGATCGCTTCGGTCATTTCGGTC
>NZ_JBQCDN010000013.1:0-2134 GCF_051961175.1 Trinickia sp.
CGGGCACGTTCCGAGAAAACCAGCAGATCGCGGAACGCGTGATGGACTCGAACGACATCGAGAAAGAGCGTGGCATTACGATCTTGGCGAAGAACTGCGCGGTCGAATACGAGGGCACGCACATCAATATCGTCGATACGCCGGGCCACGCCGATTTCGGCGGCGAGGTGGAGCGCGTGCTGTCGATGGTCGATTCGGTGCTGTTGCTGGTCGATGCCGTCGAAGGCCCGATGCCGCAAACGCGTTTCGTGACGAAAAAGGCGCTCGCGCTCGGCCTTAAGCCGATCGTCGTCATCAACAAGATCGACCGTCCCGGTGCGCGCATCGATTGGGTCATCAACCAGACGTTCGATCTGTTCGACAAACTCGGCGCGACTGAAGAGCAACTGGACTTCCCGATCGTCTACGCGTCGGGCTTGAACGGCTATGCGTCGCTCGACGACAGCGCGCGCGAGGGCGACATGCGTCCCCTGTTCGAGGCCATTCTCGAACACGTGCCGGTGCGCGATGCCGACCCGGAAGGTCCGCTGCAATTGCAAATCACGTCGCTCGATTACTCGACCTACGTAGGCCGGATCGGCGTGGGCCGCGTGGCGCGCGGCCGCATCAAGCCGGGCCAGCAGGTTGCACTGCGCTTCGGCCCCGAAGGCGAGGTTTTCAATCGCAAGATCAACCAAGTGCTGTCGTTCCACGGTCTCGAACGCGTCCAGGTCGATGAAGCGCAAGCTGGCGATATCGTTCTGATCAACGGGATCGAAGACATCGGCATCGGCGCGACCATCTGCGCGCCCGACGCGCCTGAGGCGCTGCCGATGATCACGGTGGACGAGCCGACGCTGACGATGAACTTCCTCGTGAACTCGTCGCCGCTGGCCGGTAAGGAAGGCAAGTTCGTGACGAGCCGCCAGATTCGCGATCGCCTGACGCGCGAGCTCAATCACAATGTGGCGCTGCGCGTGCGCGACACCGGCGACGAAACGGTGTTCGAAGTGTCGGGCCGTGGCGAGTTGCACCTGACGATTCTCATCGAAAACATGCGCCGCGAAGGCTATGAGTTGGCCGTGTCGCGTCCGCGCGTCGTGCTGCATGAAATCGACGGCGTGAAGCACGAGCCGTACGAGCTGCTGACGGTCGACGTCGAAGACGGCAATCAAGGCGGCGTCATGGAAGAACTCGGCCGCCGCAAGGGCGAACTGCTCGACATGGCGTCGGACGGCCGCGGCCGCACGCGCCTCGAGTACAAGATCCCGGCACGCGGGCTGATCGGCTTCCAGGGCGAATTCATGACGCTCACGCGCGGTACCGGCCTCATGAGCCACGTGTTCGACGAATATGCGCCGGTCAAGGAAGGCACGCTCGGCGAGCGTCGCAACGGCGTGCTGATCTCGCAAGACGACGGCGCCGCCGTGGCCTATGCCTTGTGGAAGCTGCAGGATCGCGGCCGCATGTTCGTGAAGCCCGGCGATGCGCTGTACGAAGGGATGATCATCGGTATCCACAGCCGCGATAACGATCTGGTCGTGAATCCGATCAAAGGCAAGCAGCTCACCAACGTCCGCGCGTCGGGCACCGATGAAGCGGTCCGCCTCGTGCCGCCGATCCAGATGTCGCTGGAATACGCGGTCGAATTCATCGACGACGACGAACTCGTCGAAGTCACGCCGCAGTCGATCCGCCTGCGCAAGCGCCATCTGAAGGAGCACGAACGCCGCCGCGCGAGCCGCGAAGGCGCGGTCGATTAAGACGTGGACTAAGACTCAAGACCGAGTCCTAACTGTCTTCGACAAGGCCCCTCGTCCAGTACGGCTGGACGAGGGGCTTTTTGTTTTTTGGGGGGAGAGGGACGGGCAGGCGAGCGCCGCATGCTGGCGCAGCATGCGAATCGGAAGCTGGCCGGTCCGCGGCGGGCTGCGCGGATCGCCCGTGTGAGCCCGGAAATGCGCTGAAATCCGGCATTTCGCGCTTGCCGGACGAGCGATTCGAGCGATGTCAATCATCTCAAATATTCGTTCTGTGATATGCTGCGCGATGCTGCTAGTTTTAGGTCCTTCCAAGCAAGACTTGATTCGCGCAATCCGCTAAACGGTCAGGCCGTGTCGCGGAAGGTTGAGTAACCCGCTATTTCTCGAGAAGC
>NZ_JBQCDN010000014.1:0-7820 GCF_051961175.1 Trinickia sp.
CTAGCCGAATCTCCGTCTCGCGAGAAAAGCGGACTGCCAAAATACCGCCCCGGCGCTGCATCACACCGGCGCATCAAACAACTAACACGGGATTGCTTGAAATGAAATACCAAGTCGCCTGCCTGGCCATGCTGCTATGCGCGTCGCATGCCTTCGGCGCATCGTTCGACTGCGCGAAGGCGGCATCAGGCGTTGAAAAAGCGATTTGCGCCGACCAGTCCCTGAGCTCACTCGACGATCAACTCGCGGAGCAATATCAGAACACGCTCGTCAACCTGACCGCCGATGAAGCGGCGACCACGCGCAAGGCACAGCGCAGCTGGCTGATCGAGCGCAATGCATGCGCGTCGCAGGCCGCGAGCGCGCGTGACTGCTTGAAGCAGAGCATGACGCACAGGCTGACAACGCTGCAAACGCTCGGCAATAGCGGTGCCAAAGCGCTGGACCAAGCGATCGCGCAGATCCCGTCCGATCCAACGGATGCCGCAACGCGGCTGCGCGCCTATCACGGCGGCCTTGCGTCCGCGTGGCTCGTTTATCTGCATCAGTTCGAGCCCTCGGCAGGCGTGACCGATGCGCAAGCGCAGGCCCGCCACCAAGAAGCCGTCGCCGCGCTGGCCGACGATTCGTTCGCGCAGTCTCTACTGCAAGACGTCGAGAAGGACCCGAAGATCAGCCGCGCTCAAAAGGTGCTGACGTTGCTGCGCATGCAGATCGAACGCGCAAGCTACGACACCGGTCGCCCCTATGTGCACTGCTTCGTGTTCGCCCGCCAGGGCAATGCGGCTTACGACGCGATGGGCGCGTTGTACGGTTCGACCCGCGATGGCTCCGCGCCCGTGTGCGAACCGAGCGGCAATCTGTTCGAGCTGCCGGCGTGGAAGCGTCTCACCGATGCGTTCCAACCACTAGTTGAGGCGATCGCCACTCAAGGTGGCACCATGCGTTTCGCGTCGTATGCCAGCCTTGCGGTACTACAACTGCGCGCGACTGTGTCGCCGCGAGACTTCCTCACACCGGCCCTGCGTAAGGACGCGACCGATCCCACCGGGAATCTCCGTGACTGGAACGACAGCAAGGATTGGCCCGACGCACAGCGCAAAGCCGCGCTGAAGGCGCTGCCCGACACGGTGTCCGCCACCGCAGGCTGGCTGCACGAGCAGCGCGGGCTGCCGGAACAGCAAGCGCAGCAGGCGGCGAAAGCGGTTGTCTTCAACTGGGTCAATACACAACTCGAGCTTGCGGGCGATTCGCTGGAAGCGCTGGATAAATGATCAGCTGGCGCGGGACAGGCTGGCAGCGAACGGCCGCGTTGGGTAATCTAAAGATCGGCTCGAATCGCTAGGATCGTGGCGTTTCCTCTGACTCTTTTTTCCACTATAAAAAGGACGTAATCATGAAGAACCCGTTCCTCGTGGCGTCCGCGGTTGCGGCGATAGCCCTGGCCGCATGCGGCAAGAGCAGCGATGAATCGCCCGCCCCTGCGGCGTCGGACGCGGCCGCCCCTGCGGCTTCGAGCGAACCCTCGACTGCGGCTGCCCCCTGGGGTCCTGCAGCCAGCGCTGGCGCTATTCCCGCGCCACCCCCTGCCCCCGCTGCGTCCATCCCGGCGCCGGCTGCTCCCGATATGACCGCTTCGACGCCGGAGCCCACGCCTTCGGTCACGAGCGGCCCAACGTCCACTCCGACCCAGGAAGGAGGCGGGGGTCACGGCGATATGCCCCAATAAGCCCGGTCAGCAAACCGTGTCGGCTGCGTGCGGCGCGAAAGGAATCGGTCGCGTAGGGGTGGCGATATCTGCCAAGCGGAAAACCTCCGCCGCCCTGGTACCCTGCAACGCCGCGCAGTGGCTTATGACGAACTCGCCAACGCCACGATCTCCCCAATCGCCCGCTCGAACACTTCGACGGGCTGCCCCCCGCTCACCAGATAACGTCCGTTGAAAATCACCGCAGGCACCGACTGTATGCCCATCGCGCGATATTCCTGTTGTTCGGCACGCACTTCGTCGGCGTACCTGCCGCTTTCGAGCACTTCGCGCGCCTGCGCTTCGTCAAGTCCGACCGATTGCGCCGCATCGATCAACGTGCCGTGCTGGCTGGGGTCCTTGCCGTCGGTGTGATAGGCCTTCAGCAGAGCCAGCTTGAGCGGCACCTGCCTCCCCTCGATCCCAGCCCAATGCAGCAGCCTGTGAGCGTCGAAGGTGTTGTACACACGCGGACGTGATCCGAACTCGAAACCCACGGCGGCACCGCGCTCACGGATCATCGCCTGCGTCTCCGCGATCTGTTCCGGGGTGCGTCCGTATTTCTTCCCAAGATATTCGACGATGTCCTCGCCCCCCGCCGCCATATCGGGATTTAATTCGAACGGATGCACGGTCATGCGTGCATCGACGGTATCGCCCAGACGCGCGAGCGCCTCATTGAGCGAGGAGAGTCCGATCGCACACCATGGGCAGGTGACATCGGAGACAAAATCGATTTGAAGCGGTTGTGCGGTCATTGCTGCCTTCTCAGATCATCTATCCAGCTGGCCTGCGGGCTCCTTGCCAGCGCCAGCCTGGAGCGTAACGCGAATTGACGATCTGCGTGTGGCAGGGCAACAGCGTGTCTCCCCTAAGAAGAAACGACAGCAATCCGCGCGCCTCTCCTTCGCTCAATGCGCCGGTGCCGACGCCAGCGCCGACTCGGCGCGTCGCAGCCACTCGCGGTTGTGTTCGCGCGCGAATCGCGGCCAATGCTTGCCGTCCTGCACGATCTCGCGAAACAACTGCTCGGCACGCCGGCGATCCGCCTCGTCCGGCTGCACCGCGAGCCAATCCGCGAACAAACACCGGGGCGCGGCATCGCTCGCGCACGCCAACGCGCCTTCGAATGCGGCACGAGTGCCCGGTGCGCCGAGCGCAGCAAGCGTGCGCGCGTAAAGCAAAGCCGGCTCCGCCTGATTGCGCTGCTGCGGATCCGCGGCAAACAGACGCGCCAACGTAACGTCCGCCGCAGCGTAGCGATCCAACGCGAACTGGGCCCGTGCCAAGCCGAACAGCAACGCAGGATCGTCAGCAAACGGGCCGTTTGCCGCAGCGTCGTAATGCTCGATCGCCTCGTTCGCCTGCCCCGCTTCCAACAATGCTGCGCCTAGCCGCATGCGGCTCGCCACGGTGGGCGCACGATCGAATTGCGCGCGGCTTTCGCGCACCGCGCGATTCGGATCGACGAATTGGGTAATCGCTCGAGCAGCAACATAGGCCCCGCGCGACTGGCGCAGACTCGGCAGGTAAACGGCGACGAAGTAAACGAGGCTGCCGAGCATCGGGAACGCGAAAAGCACGAACAGCCAATAGACGTTCTGCTGATGACGCACCGCGTGCACCGCGAAATAAATCGCGACGATGACGTGCAGACCGATTCCAAAGAAATAAGGCATGGCGTTCGTTCGTTTCTCGTGTCGGATACTCAGGCTATCAGGCTATCAGGCAACCGCCCGATAGTTGGCAATGTCGCCCAGGCCGCTTAAGCCACACTTAAGGAATCGCCCAAAACGCAGGCGCCGCTGCCTGCCCCTTTCTTCGCCATACCGGGCGAGCGGTTCGCGCTGCGCGCCGATCGGATGCACCGCAAGACGAAGCCGCCGCTCGCACTAGTGAAGCTATTGAAAGTGCTGGATCGTCACCCCGATTTGCTGGAAGAGGTTAGAGCTGCCTGAGGCAAATCCCAGCTTTAGCCAGCATCCCCAACGAGAGCGGCCGGGCGAATTGCGTTTTGATCAACGCAAGCACCTGATTGGTCGGGTCGGGCTCGCTCCCCGATGAACTGCCCGCCGGCCCATTGAATGCGCTGATCGATGCCAGCGGCACAGCCGGCAGCGACGATAACGTGTCGAGTGTACGTCGAGCGCCGCCTTAAGCGCTCGCGCGGATCGGCGGAAACGAGCTGCTCGCGTTGCGCGCGCATCAATGCCCCCGCTGCTGGTTCGAATGCGAGGCCTCAAGCCGCCCGCCCTAACAGATCGAGCAAGCCCCGGTATTCCGCGCACACATCGACAAGCCTGCGCACCCACGCACAAGTATTTCCAAAAATTACAGCCTTATATTACAATTCGCCTTCAAAAGAAAAACCCGATATCAACGCGGTCGCGCACGGAGCCCTTGAATGAGTTCGGTTTCTTCGTCGTCTGGCAGTTCGACTATGCAACCCACGCCGATCCAACAGGCGGCGCAATCGATCCTCAGCGGAGCCACGGGCTCGTCGCTCGACGTGAACACGCTCGTCCAGGCGCTCGTGATCGGAAAAACCGCCGGACACGCCGCCGCAATCGCCCGTCAGCAACAAAGCAGCAATGCCATCCTGTCGGCGCTCAGCACGATCAAATCCGCATTGTCCACCCTGAAGGCATCACTCACGGGCCTCGCCGACGGCAGTCTCTTTTCGCAGTTCGCCGCCACCGCCAGCGGCAAAGGCATCACGGCGACGGTCTCGGCCGGCGCGGCCGCCGGCTCGTATTCGATTAACGTCGAACAACTCGCCACAGCGAATCAAATTTCTTCGAAGGCGTATGCGCACGATGCCGCCCTCGGCACGGGCACGCTGACGATCGGTGCCGGCGACGCCTCGATGTCGATCGAGCTCGATTCGAACAACAATACGCTCGCCGGCGTAGCGGCGGCAATCAACGGTTCGTCGAAGAATCCCGGCGTGACGGCCGCGGTGGTCAAAGGCAGCGACGGCGAGCATCTCCTGCTCACGTCGAAGCAAACGGGGGCGGCCAACACGCTATCGATTTCGGCCGGCACCGGCGTGGACGCCGGCTTCGACATGGCGAACTTCAAACAAGTCACGGCCGCTCAGGATGCCAAGCTGACGGTGAGCGGCAACACGGCCACGAGCGCCAGCAATATCGTCAAAGACGCACTCACGGGCGTGACGCTCGCGTTGACATCGGACGCCGTGGGCACGACGCAGACGGTCAGCGTCAATACCGATACGACCGCCATCGGCAAGGCCGTGCAAAGCTTCGCCGATGCTTATAACGCGTGGGTTTCCGCCCAGAAGTCCCAATCGTCCTACGACCCGGCGGGCAAGTTCGCCGCTCCCCTGCTCGGCGATTCGATGCTCAACTCGGCGGTCAACCGCATCGCCGGGATCCTGTCGAGCGGGGTCACCGTCGGTGGCAAGACGTACAGTCTCGCGCAGATCGGCCTCGATCTAAAACACGACGGCACGCTCGATTTCTCGGCTTCCAAGCTGCAATCGACACTCGCCGCCGATCCGACGATGGCCTCGTCGGTGTTCAACGGAACGAACGGGATCGGTCAGCAGTTGGACAAGCTGCTGAGCGAGTACACGCTGTCGACCATCGGGCAGATGGACAAACGCACGGCCTCGATCAATGCGGATCTATCATCGCTCGCGAAGCAGCAAAGCGATTTGGCGACGTATCAGCAAACGCTGACCTCGCAGTACAACGCGGAATTCACTGCACTCAACCGGCTACTGACATCGATCAGCAACAGCAAGACGTATTTGAACCACCTGTTCGGCGGCGATGGATCGCCCGGCGCCTTGAACAAGCGGTAATTGATCGGGCGCTGGTGCGGCCGTCACTCCTGAACCAGAATCGTCACTCGCCGGTTGGCGGCGCGCGCGGTCGCATCGTCGCCAAGTACAAGCGGCACGTTGTCCGCCCGGCCGATCGCGGAGAGCCGGTGCGGCTCGATGCCCTTCTCCACAAAGAATCGAACGACCGCCCCCGCCCGCGCAGCCGATAGCTCCCAATTGGAGGCGTATTGCGCGTTCGAGATCGGGACGCTGTCGCTGTGCCCTTCGACGAGAATATTCTTCGCCGAATGCGTCTGAAGCACTTTCGCCACGCGGTCGAGCACGTCGATCGAATCGGGCAGTAACCGCGCGTCGCCCGACGTGAAGAGAATCTTTGCGTTGATCGCGATCTCCACGCCCTGGGGCGAATCGGCCACCGTGATGGCATGCTCGTCGCTGAGCGGCTTCAGCAACGCCACGAGCGCAGCGCGGGCCGCGGCCTTGCGCGCATCGGCGGCCTGCGTCGCATTTGTCGCGGCCTGCACGCGCGTGCTCGCCCCCTGCGCTTCCAACGCCTTCGTCTGCAAATCGCGGTCTTTCGCGAGTTCAAGCACGTAAAGCGCCAGAAAAAACACCATCAGCGTCGTGATGAGGTCCGCGTAGGAAATGAGCCAGCGCTCCGAGTGCTCTTCCGCCTGATCGTGCGCGTCATACCCCGCCTCGCTCGAGGTGACGCGTTTGCCGTCCGCCAACGTACTCATCTGGCATTCGCTCCCTTCATAGGTATCGGATGTGCATCGCCGCGACGATCAGGCGAGCGATTCGGCCGCGCGCTCGCGCACTTCGGCTGCCAGGCGCGTCTCGATCATCTGCGGCGTTTCCTTGCGCGAAATCGCAAGCAAGCCATCCATGTAGAGCCGCCGGAAGCGCAGTTCGCTGTCCACCTGCGCCTTGATCTTGCCGTACAGCGGCAGGAAGACGAGGTTGGCCAACGCGAGGCCGTACAACGTCGCCGTAAATGCCGTAGCGATCCCGCTGCCCAGTTGTGCCGGTTCCAGCACATGCCCCGTGACATGAATGAGGCCGAGCACGGCGCCGAGGATGCCGAACGTCGGTGCGTAACCGCCCGCCTGCTGCCAGATGCGGGCCGCGGCCATCCGATTGCGTTCGTAGGCCGCAATTTCGCGATGCAGCGCGTCCTCGAGCACAGCCGTCGGCACGCCGTTCGCAAGCAATTCCAACCCGCGCTTCGCAAATGCGCTGATGCCGGTCGCGTCGATCGATTCGAAAGCGAGCATGCCGTTCAGCTTGGCTTGATCGCCCCACTCCAGTAAGGTCGACAAGCTGTCCCGGTCCACCTGGCGTGCCTTCATGAACGCCAGATGAAGTTGTTTGATGCCGTCGAAGAAGCGCGCCCATGTGTTCTGAATCATGACCGCGCTCAAGGTGCCACCGAGCACGATCACGAATGCTTCGCCCTGGATCAGCGTCGTGAAGTGTCCGCCTTCGAGCCAAAAACCCACGCCGATGGCCGCCGCGCCGAATAGCGCGCCGATGATGGTTAGCAAATCCATAAGGTCTCCAAACGATCCGTTTTTTGCAGTCCTGACGGCCGGCAAAATCCGCAGGCGCCGCGATTACCACGGCGTCGCGGCACGCATCACGCTTCGCGGCTCATCCGAACCGGTGCCTGGCTGTTCGCCGCCTTGAGCTCGCGAATGCTTTGGAGGAAACGTTGCTCGATGTCTTCCACTTCGGCTGGGTCGACCTTCAGATCGCGCCGCATCACCCACGACACTTCGTTCTTGCGCGCCTCGGTCATGACGGAGAAGAGTTTTTCGACGATGGCTTGATCGCCCATCGATGCCGCAAGCTTCGCCAGATCATAGGTATCGGTCCCGCTCACCACGTCGAACAGCGTACGGTGGTCGACGAACTCGATGTCTTCGATCGATTTGACGTCGCCGCTGCCGCGTGCGCGCTTCGCGAAGTAGCTGACGCCCTTCTCTTCCACGTAGTGCAGCACCTTCGTCTTGCGGAACGCGAACACGTCTTCGGCGATTTCGTCATGCGACAGCTTGTTGAGCAGCATCTTGCGCTCGACGCCGACCAGCGCTTCCAGATCGGCAAGCTCGATCAGTTCGAGCTCGCTGTTGATGGCAATATCGAGATCCTGATCCGCCACTTGCTGAGCGCGCTCGGTAATGCGAGCCGGATCGAACGTCACCACCTGGCGGTTCGATGCCGCATCACCCCCGAAGCGGGAATTGCCGCTCAGGTGCT
>NZ_JBQCDN010000015.1:0-3469 GCF_051961175.1 Trinickia sp.
TGGGCAAAGAGTTGGCCACCAACGGCTTGCTTGCACTCGCCTGCGTCGTGATCGGCATCGTCATCTATCTGTCGTTCCGCTTCGAGTGGAAATACGCGGTGGCCGGCATCATCGCGAACTTGCACGCCGTCGTGATCAGTCTCGGCTTCTTCGCATTCTTCCAGTGGGAGTTCTCGCTCTCGGTGCTGGCGGCGGTGCTCGCGGTGCTCGGCTACTCGGTGAACGAATCGGTCGTCATCTTCGACCGAATCCGCGAGACGTTCCGGCGCGAACGCAAGATGACGGTCATGGAAGTCATCAACCACGCCATCACGAGCACGATGTCGCGCACGGTCATCACGCACGGTTGTACGCAGATGATGGTGCTGTCGATGTTCCTGTTCGGCGGCCCGACGCTGCATTACTTCGCACTGGCGCTGACGATCGGCATCTGCTTCGGTATCTATTCGTCGGTATTCGTCGCGGCAGCCTTGGCGATGTGGCTCGGCGTGAAGCGTGAAGATCTGCTGAAGGACAACAAGCCGCGTCACGATCCGAGCGATCCGAACGCGGGCGCACAGGTTTGAGGGGTTCGATTGCTTAGGCTCGGTCCGGCATGAAGCTTTAGCGCTTCGTCCGACGGAGCCTGCGAAAAGCGGCGCGCATGCGGTTGATTCCGCAGCGCGCCGCTTTCGTTTGGAGGGGCGAGCGGCGGGGCCCGCCTCCCGCGCTCAGTTCACTTGAACCCGAGCAACCGCCGCGCCGCCACCAACGCCACGAGGCTCACGAGTGCCGCAAAGATCATGTAGAAGCTCGGCGCAACCTTCTGTCCCGTCTCCTTGATCAGCCAGGCGATGATGAACGGCCCGAAGCCGCCGAAGAGGGTGACGGCGATGTTGTAGGCCAAGGACATTCCCGTCGTGCGGGTTGCGACGGGGAAGATTTCGGAGAGCAGCCCCGGCAGCGCGGCGAAGTAGCTCGTCACGAGGATCCCCATCGCCACCAGCACGGCGATCAGCGTACCGGCGCTCGGCGCGCTGACGAGCCAGACGAATGCGGGATAGATGAGGACGAGCATCAGCACCGCCGCGGCGAGCATGATGCCCGTACGCCCGATCCGATCCGAAAGATGGCCGACGACAGGCGCCCCGATCATTTGAATCAAGCCCGATAACACGACGGCCGAGAACGACACGGACGCCGGCAGCCCCAGTTGCTTCACGCCGTACGTGGGCATGAACAGCACGAGGTACGTGGCTACCGTGCCGAGTACGACGATCCCGATCGCGATCAAAAGGCGCGTCTTTTGACCGGCGAAGGTATCGCGCAGTGGCGAGGCGGTGGTTTCCGCGGCCAGAAATTCGGGGCTCTCGTCGACATGGGAGCGAATGTAGTAGGCAATCGGCCCCAGCATCAGGCCGAAGACGAACGGCACGCGCCAGCCCCACGACAGCATCTGCTCGTGGGTGAGCGCCCCCGTGAGCACCGTGCCGAACACGGCGGCGAGCACGGTGGTGAGCCCTTGGCTCGACACCTGCCAACTGGCGAAGAAGCCCCGGCGCTGCGGCACGTGCTCTGCGAGAAACGCCGTGGCGCTGCCGAACTCCCCGCCTGCCGAAAATCCCTGCATCAAGCGCGCCAGGACGAGCATGAGCGGCGCCGCAATGCCAATCGTCTCGTAGGTGGGCAGCACGACGATGATGGCCGTGCCGATCATCATCAAGAGGATAGACAGCGTAAGTGCCGCTTTGCGGCCCGCACGATCTGCGTACGCACCGATGACGATCGCGCCCAACGGACGCATGAAAAACGAGACACCGAAGGTGCCGAGCGAAAGCAGCAGTGAGACCGTATCGTTGCCGGCGGGAAAGAACAGTTTGGCGATCGTCACGGCGAAAAAACCATAGACGACCAAATCGAACCACTCGAGTGCATTGCCGATCGACGTGGCCACTACGGCCCGCCAGACATGGTTGCGGGAAGCCATCGGTGCTGCCGCCAACGTATCGCTCATGCGAGTCTCCTGTCGTGCTGTGCCGAGGAAACCCTCAGCCCTGGCGCCAGGTCATCGCGGGCGCCTTTTCCGATTAGATGTGCGCGCAACTTCATGTAGCCGATGTAACGGCTCGCGCCCAGTATGGTCCGCCAAAATGACACGTGCAACGCGCGCATGGTGGACAAGATGCAAAAAACCGCCCGAAGCGAAGTGCTCGCGGGCGGTTTTCCAGGAGACTGACATTCGGCTGCCCAGGCAGCCGGCGGCAGCTGAACGCTTACTGCTTGACGCCTTCGGCTTGAATCTCGAGCTTCGTATCCATGTTGAAGCCGTATTGCTTGCCGAAGTCGAGACCGAACTCGTCGCGCTTGAAATCGGCGCGGGCTTCGACGCCGCACACTTCGCGCTTGAGCATCGGATGCATCATGCACTTGAACGATTCGATCTTAAGATCGACCGGCTTCGTCACACCATGCAGCGTCAACGTGCCGATCACTTCGACGGGCTTGTCGCCGTCGAACTTGATTTGCGTGCCCTTGTAGGTTGCCTTCGGATACTTGGTGGTATCGAAGAATGCCGGCGTCTGCAGATGTTCGTTCAGCTCGGCATTGCCCGTATCGATCGAACCCGGCTCGATCGTCACGTCGACCGAACCCGTTTTGTTCTGACGATCGAGCATCACGGTGCCCGAGGACTTCGTGAACTTGCCGCGCCAAACCGACAAACCGCCGAAGTGATCGGCCGCGAAGCTGGGGTACGTGTGGCTTGGATCCAGTTGGTACGTATCGGCGGCGAACGCGTTCGTGAACGAGACGATCGATGCAGCCGCGACGGCGGCGGCGATGAGAGTACGGGGCTTCAATGAATTCTCCTTGTATCTTTGAGGAAACCGCCCTGAGCAAGCGGCGATAGAACGATGCAACCGTGAGGCATTGGCCGACCCGTTTAGCGACCTCCTGCCGGACTCACGGTAAATGACAAAAAAGTCATCAACGGGTCATGATGCCACCCTGAAACGGGTTGATTTGCTCCGTTTCGGGCTTACGATTTCTTCGGCACGACGATATGGAATTTGATCGTGACTTCGTCGGCGACCGTCGACGTGTCCTTCCATTCGCCGGTGCCGACGTCGAATTTCAGGCGGCTGATCGGCAACGCGCCATCGAACGTCTGCTCACTCCCCTGCTGACCGACCGTCATCGGGAACGTCACGCTTTGCGATTTGCCTTTGATCGTCAGCGTGCCCGTCACGTTGAACTTGCCCGCGCCGGCTGGTGCGATTGCCGACGATACGAAGGTGGCTTTCGGGAAGGCCTTGGTATCGAACCAGTCCTTGCCGCGCACCTGCTCGTTGTAGCTGTCGTCGCCCAGATCGTAGCTGCCGACGTCGATTGTCAGCTGCGCGCTCCCCGCGGCAGGTTTGGCCGGATCGAAGCTCACTTTCGCGTCGAATTTCTTGAACTTGCCCTCGACCGGCACGTTCATTTGCTTGGA
>NZ_JBQCDN010000016.1:0-3804 GCF_051961175.1 Trinickia sp.
CGATGACGCGGACGATGCGCCGCATCGCCCAAGGCGTCGCGCTCTGCGCTGCGACGTTGGGTGTGGTTGCCGCAACCGGCGCCATCGCCGCGCTCACCAGCGCGAGCGCCAGTGCGCAGGCGCAGGACGCCTCGTCGATCATCATCAAGGGCAAGGACGGCTGGCTCTTCCCGGGCTGGGGCAGCCTGACGACCGTCGACACGCGCGGCATTGACAACGACACGCGTCTCATCGTGCAGGCGCGGGACCTCTTTGCCGCGCACGGTATCAAACTCGACGTCCTGCTGCTGCCCGACAAGACCCGTTTCTATCAGGACAAGCTACCCGGCGGGCGCACACTGAGCGCCGATGTGAAGGGGCGTTACGCCACGATTCTCGGCAAGCTCAAACAAGCCGGCATCTCGACGTTCGACGACGAAGCCGTGCTGCGCAGGCTGCGCGATGCAGGCGAGAACGTGTTCTACCGCACCGATCAGCACTGGACGCAGGCGGCCGCCGACGCCACGGCCGAGGCTGCCGCGCAGATGCTCGCGCACGACGTGCCGAAGCTCGACGGCCAAGCGGGCACGGGCATGCCGCTTGGCAGCATGTTCAACGAACGCCGCTATGGTGATCTGGCCGAACTGTTCCTCACGCCCGACGAGAAGCAGCAAGTCGGCCGCGAAGTGTATTCGGTGCGCCGCCAGGCCGAAGGCCAGAGCTTGATCGACGATGCGCCGGCACCCGTGCACATAACGGGCCACAGCATGGTGCAGCCCTACTTCGGCTTCCCGCAGAAGCTCTCGAACCTGATCGATCGCCCCGTCTCGGTGAACTGGAAGCCGGGCAACGTCGGCCAATGGATCATGTTGCTGGAGTACGTCGAATCGCCCGAATTCAAGGCGCACAAGCCACAGGTGCTCGTGTGGCAGATGTTCGAGCCGACCTATTCTCAAGGACCGGATGCCTCGGGGCTGTGGGACAACGCGTCGATCATGTCGACCGATACCTGGCTCTCGCGTCTGAAGACCGCACTGGGGAACTGACGGAGTGACGACACCGAATCACGATCACGCGTCCGAGCACCGCCTCGCCGCACTCGTGTGGGCGCTATTGCTGATCGCCGGCTTCAGCTGGGCGCTGTGGTCGCTCGCGCATGCGCGGATCGATGGGCAGGCGCTGCGCCTCGATGCATGGCTCGACGGTTCGGCCGGCAAGGCACTTGGCAAGTCGCTGCATGTGCCCGAACAGGACACCATCGAGACGGCGAATGCCGCCGCGCACTATCGCTTGCTTGGCGATCTCGGCGACCAAACGGTGCTCGGCTGCCCGCAGTGGATGTTCTATCGCGATGGCCTTCGTCCGCAGCCGGGCGTGGGCGATTCGGTGTTCCAGGCGCGTTTGCGTTTGATGCGCTATTGGACCGGCGAATTGCGTAGGCAACATATCAATGTGCTTGTCGTGGCGGTGCCGGATAAGTCGCGTATCGAGGCCGCGCATCTGTGCGGTCAGGAAGTGTCGACGGCGATGCGGCAGCGGCTCGACCGATGGCAGGATGCGCTGCGTGCAGATGGCGTGCGGTTCGTCGATTTGCGCCCGACCCTTGAAGGCCATGCCACGCCGATGTTCTTTCGCACCGACGTGCACATGAATGCTGATGGTGCCCGCGCGGCGGCCACGGCCGTGGCGCAGGCCGCGTTGCCCTTGCTCGGCAACCAAAAAGGCACGCAGGATTTCATGATCGGCACGCCCGGCGCGCCTGCAGTTCGAATCGGCGATCTGCTCGTGCTCTCGGGATTGCAGCGCGCGCCGCAGGGCTGGCGCCCGGATCTCGAGCGCGTGCAACCGCAGGTGATCGACCCCGTGCGTGCGGGTGGTCTGCTGGACGACACGCCCCCCGTCGAGGTGCTGCTCGCCGGCAGCTCGAACGGCCGGCGCAGCAACTTCGCGCCCTGGCTCGGCATTGGGCTCGGCCGCGAAGTGTGGAACCTCAGCATGGACGGCGGCCAATTCAGCGGTGCGCTCGTCGCAGCGTTCCGGCAGCGCGATACGTGGCCGAAGTCGCTCAAGCTCGTGATCTGGGAGTTCTCGGAGAACGCGTTGTCGCTGCCGCTCACCGGCGACGAGCAAGCCGTGCTCGAGCGCTTGCCTGCAAGCCAAGACGTTCCCCGGCCGCCCCCGGCCGCTGCATCGGCGGCGCGAGCGCTTGCCCCTTCTGCCTGAGACCGATCGCCATGCTGTTCAATTCCTGGCTGTTTCTGCTGCTGTTTCTGCCGATCGCGCTGGCGGGACACTATCTCGCCGGCGCCGTCAGCCTGCGGCTCGCCGCCGTGTGGCTGTGCATCACGTCGTTCGTGTTCTACGGGTGGTGGAATCCGCAATTCGTCGCGCTGCTCGCCGCGTCGATCGCGTTCAACTACGGGATTAGCCAATGGATGCTCCGTTGCGCGGGCCGGCCGCGTCTGCAGAGCGCGATCGTCGCTGCCGGCGTGTTGGCCGATCTCGCCGCACTCGTCCATTACAAGTATTTCGCCACGCTCTTCAATTTCATGAGCGAGCTCGGCATCACCCACGGCATGATGGATCCGCTTGTCCTGCCGCTCGGCATCTCGTTCTTCACATTCACGCAGATCGGCTACCTGCTCGATTGCCGCGCCGGCATCGCGAAGGAGCGCCGTCTGCTGAACTATGTACTGTTCGTGACGTTCTTCCCGCACCTCATTGCCGGTCCGATCCTGCATCACAAGGAAATGATGCCGCAGTTCGCGAAGCAGGAAAACTTCAGATTTCGCCCGGAAAATCTTTCGATCGGCACGATGCTGTTCGTCATCGGTCTCGCCAAGAAGGTCTTGCTGGCCGATGCGATCGCAGCCTACGCCGATGCCGGTTTCGCCGCGCCCGGCGACCTGCAGTTCTGGGCCGCGTGGGGCACGAGCATCGCCTATGCCTTGCAGCTCTACTTCGATTTCTCGGGCTATTCGGACATGGCGCTCGGCCTCGCGAAGATGTTCGGCATCCGTTTTCCGCTGAACTTCAATTCGCCGTACAAGGCGAGCAACATCATCGATTTCTGGGCGCGCTGGCACATTACCCTCACGCGCTATCTGACGGCGTACCTTTATTACCCTGTCGCGATGGCGATCTCGCGCATGCGCGAAAAGCGCGGCCTGACGGCCGGCTCAGTTGCCGCACGCACGCCGGGCGGGTTTGCCGCGACCATCATGGCGCCGACTGTCTTCACGATGGGCCTCGCCGGCATTTGGCACGGCTCGGGTTTCCAATACCTCGTGTTCGGTCTGCTCCATGCGGCGTACTTGTCGATCAATCACGCGTGGCGCATTTTCGTCGTCGGGCGCAAACCCGTCGCGAGCCGAAGGAACACCCGCGCGGGCAACGTCGCGAGTGTCGCCGTCACGTTTATCGCGGTCCTCGTTGCACAGGCCTTTTTCCGTGCGCACGGCGTGGCCGATGCCGTTCATCTCGTCGAAGGCATGATGGGCCTGCGCGGCTTCGAGTCGTTCGGCACGCTCCCCTATGCGCTGAAGATGGCGCCCGGCGATGCCTGGCGTCTGATCGTCGGCACACATCTGCAACTCGTGTACGTGCTCGCGCTGCTCGGCATCGCATGGTTCACGCCCAACGCGCACCAGATCCTCGGGCGCCATTCGCCCGCGCTCTTCAAGGCGCAGGAAACGGCGCTCGCGTGGATGCGCTGGCGTCCGAACGCACCGTGGCTGGCCGTGGTGCTCGCGCTGTTCTTCCTCTGTCTCGCGAATCTACACAAGGAAACGCGCTTCCTGTATTTCCAGTTCTGAAATCGAACAC
>NZ_JBQCDN010000017.1:0-5482 GCF_051961175.1 Trinickia sp.
GACGCGCATCTGGCCGACAAGGTCACGCTCGGCGATCTATCGGATGTCGCCTGCCTGTCCGAATTCCATTTGTCGCGCATGTTCCGGGCCTCGTTCGGCATGCCGCCCAATGCATGGATCGCCGAGCGGCGAGCCGATCTCGCGCGGGCGTTGTTGCGCACGACAACGCTATCCGTCGATGAAATCGCTATGCGCGCGGGCTATGCCAATCCGAGCCACTTCGGCCATCGGTTCCGCGCGGCTGTCGGTACGTCGCCGCTGGCTTATCGGCGAGCGGTGGCGCACGGCTGATCCGCGCGGTCCAGATACCTGCGCAACGCATCGATCACCGCGGCCACCTTGGGCGATGGCTGACGCGTCGAGGGAAACACGGCTTGAATGGCAGCCGGCTCGCCGCCCCACTGCGGAAACAGACGCACGAGACGTCCCGCAGCCAAATCTTCCCCGATCGAGAAATCCGTCATCACGGCGAACCCCGCTCCTGCCAGGGTGGCGGCACGGCAAGCGCTGGCCGTATTCGCGAGGAATGCGCGCTTGCAGCGCACGCGCACCCGCTGCCCGCTCAGATCGCACAGCGAGAGCGTATGCGGGTGCGCCATGGTGGATAGCGAGACGAACGGCCATTCGCCGAGCTCGCCCGGCGATTCGGGCAGCCGCCGGCCCGCCAGGAACGCAGGACTCGCGACGATCCATCGCAGATACTGCCCAAGCCGCGCGGAGCGGTAGCTCGAATCCCGCAGATTGCCCAATCGGACGGCGACGTCGATGCGCTCGGCGATCAGATCGACATAGCTGTCGCCGCAGACGAGTTCGACATCGAGCTGCGGCTGTGTGCGATGCAGCGCCGCGAGCGCCGGGGCCACCACAAGTTCGCCGTAGTCGATCGGCGAAGCCACGCGGACGAGCCCGCGCAACGGCCCGGAGATCGCGGAGGTTGCCGAGATCGCAGCGAGCGCATCGCTTGCGGCGCGCACGCATTCGCGGCTGGCCTCGTATAGCGTTCGCCCCGCTTCGGTCAAATTCGAGCGCCGTGTCGTGCGCACGATCAGCGTAGCGCCCACTTCTGCTTCGAGGCGTTGAATGTGGGCACTCACCATCGTTTTCGCCACGCCGAGCCGTTCGGCTGCCGCACTCAGCGATCCCGCTTCCACGACGGCGGCAAAGACGACGAGCCGATTCAGGTTGAGGTCGCGCAGCTCGGGCATAAGCGATTGTCCATCAATAGTGGATTGTGATTCGCTCATTATCCATCTTATGCAGTCAATCGCGTTGCGATAGTCTGCTCGGCGTAGTCGTAGTCGTAGTCGTAGCCGTAGCCGTAGCCGTAGCCGTAGCCGTAGTCGTAGCCGTAGCCGTAGCCGTAGCCGTAGCCGTAGCCGTAGCCGTAGTGGATCAGGGTTACGTCGACATTCACCTTCGCTCACATCGCCACGAGGATTCCGTCATGCCGCTCTCCCGCCCCGAACAGCCGATCCGCCTGCACGCCATGCGCCTTTCGGGCCACGCTCATCGCGCGATGCTCTGTTTGAGCCTGCTCGGCTTGCCGTTTGAAACGATCGAAGTCAATCTCGCCGCGGGCGAGCAAAAGCAGCCGGCGTTTCTCGCGATGAGCCCGTTCGGGCAGGTGCCCGTCATCGAAGACGGCGACACCGTGATCTTCGATTCGAACGCGATCCTCGTTTATTTGGCCAAGCGCTATGGCGATGCGTCGTGGCTGCCCGACGATCCGATCGGCGCAGCGCACGTCGCCCAATGGCTCTCGCTGGCGGCGGGCCAAATCGCTCACGGTCCCTGCGCCGCGCGTCTGATCAAACTGTTCGGCTATGCGCTCGATTACGACGCCGCCGTGCGCATCTCGACCCAACTCTTCAACGTCATAGAGCCGGCGTTCGGCAAGCGGCCGTTCGCCGCCGGCGCGCAGCCGACGATCGCCGATGTCGCCGCCTATACCTATATCGCTCACGCGCCCGAGGGCGGCATTTCGCTCGAACCGTATCCCAACGTTCGAGCCTGGCTCGCGCGCATCGAGGCACTGCCCGGTTTCGTCGCCATGCCGAAGTCTCCGGTGCCCGCCGCCGCATAAAGCGTGGCGACGATGACTCGACTCGACTCGACTCGAAAGGATGAACGCACGATGAACGCCCCGACGACCACCCGCGTTGCCCCCACGCCGCCCCCAGGCTGGGATCTCGGCGAAGCGCCGTTCCATGCCGGCGAAGTGGCCGTGCAAACGCGCGCGGGCGTGCGAGAGAAAGCCGAAATCGGTGGCCGGCGCAGCATTCGCCGCTATCTGCCCGAGCAGCATCGGCTGTTTTTCGCGCAACTGCCGTTCATCGTGCTGGGCGGAATCGACGCCCAAGGACAGCCTTGGGCGTCGTTGCGCATCGGCGAGCCGGGCTTCGTCTCGTCGCCCGATGCTACGACGCTGCGCATCGCCGGGCATGCATTAGCAGGCGATCCGCTCGCCGGGGCCTGGCGTGAGGGGGCCATGCTCGGCGGGCTCGGCATCGAGCTGCCGACGCGCCGGCGCAATCGCGTCAACGGGACGGTGACGGCCGCCGAAGACGGTGTCTTGACCGTCGAGGTTCGCCAGAGCTTCGGCAACTGCGCGAAGTACATCCAAAGCAGGACGCCAACGCGTGTCGAAGCGTTCGATGCAACGGCGGCGACGGCAGCGACCTCTACCGCCGCCGTCGCTGCGCTTGCGTCTGGCCGTCCAACGAAAACGCTGAGCACCGCCGATCGCGCATTGATCGAGCACAGCGACACCTACTTCATCGCCACGCGCGGCAGCTTGGAGGACGACGCCCCCTCGCAAGGCGTCGACGTCTCGCACCGCGGCGGACTGCCGGGGTTCGTCCGCGTGGAAGACGAACGCACCTTCGTCGCGCCCGATTATCGCGGCAATCAGTTCTTCAATACGCTCGGCAATTTGGCCGTCGATCCGCGGGCGGGCCTGCTCTTCGTCGATTTCGAGCACGGCGATCTGTTGTATGTCGCCGCTCGTGCGCACATCGTCTGGGAGGGCGCCGCGCTCGAATCGTTTCCCGGCGCGGAACGGCTCGTCCGGTTCGAAGTCGACGAAGTTCGACGCAGCCCGGGCGCGTTGCCGTTCAGTTGGTCCGAGGTGGAGTACGCGCCGCAATGGAAAACGATGACGGCGGCGGGCGTGGGGTCATAACGGCATCACTGGCCACCGCCCACCGCTGGCCGCTGACCACCAGGCACCACCGTCACCGCCACCGCCGTCACCGACACCGACACCGACACCGCCGACAAGGCACCACCGTCACCGACACCGCCGACAAAATTGAGCGACGCCCGCAGCCAGCGAACACGCGGGTATGGATTCGATTTATAAAAGCAATTGTATTTCGCACATCGATAGCTTTTATCATTGGCCACCAAGAGCAAGACGGACGAGGTGCGTCATGACGACTGCGCAAATGCAACTGGGGTTAAGCGAACGCACGACGCTCGCGATCGGCGACGTATTGGCCGGCCGCGGCCCGGACAGCCCGATCGCGCGCGTGCGCTCGGCGCTGGTGTTGGCGGGCCCGGCCGTCGTCGCATCGATCGCCTACGTCGATCCCGGCAATTTCGCGACGAACCTGCAAGCCGGCGCCAGATACGGCTACTCCCTGCTGTGGGTCGTGCTGGCTGCCAACGTCGTGGCGATGCTGTTCCAAGGTCTCTCGGCCAAACTCGGAATCGTCACCAACCGCAATCTCGCCGAAATCAGCCGCGAGCATTTCCCCCTACCCGTCGTCTACGCGATGTGGGGCATCAGCGAGATTGCCGCGATGGCGACCGATCTCGCCGAATTTCTCGGCGGCGCGCTGGGTTTGTCGCTGCTGTTGCACGTGCCGCTGCTCGTCGGGATGGGACTCACCGGCATCGTCACGTACGCGATTCTCGCCGCCGAACGTCAGGGATTCCGTCCGCTCGAATTGATCGTCGGGGCGTTGATCGGCACTGTCGCGCTCGCCTATGTGGTCGAACTGATGCTTGTCGACGTGAACTGGCGTGCGGCAGCCTATGGCGCGCTCGTCCCTCAACTGAAAGGGCCGGGCGCCTTGTCCGTCGCTGTCGGCATCCTCGGCGCGACGGTCATGCCGCACGCGATTTACCTGCATTCCGGGCTCACGCAGCATCGCGCCCCGGCCAGCAACGATCGCGCACGCCGCAAGCTGTTGCGCTTTTCGAACCGCGAGGTGATCGTCGCGCTTTCAGTGGCGGGACTCGTCAATATGGCGATGGTCATCATGGCGTCGGGCGCCTTTCACGCCGGCCACGCCGACATCGCCGAAATCGACACCGCCTATCGCAGCCTCACGCCGCTGCTCGGCGCCGGCGCGGCGGCCGTCTTTCTCGTGGCGCTGCTGGCCTCGGGCATTTCGAGTTCAGTCGTCGGGACGATGGCGGGGCAAATGGTGATGCAAGGCTTCGTCGGCTTCCACATCCCCGTGGGCGTGCGCCGCTTGTTGACGATGGCCCCCGCGTTCCTCGTCGTGGCGCTAGGCGTCAACGCAACCGATGCGTTGCCGTACAGCCAAGTCGCGCTCAGCTTTGCGCTGCCCGTGCCTATGATCGCCCTCGTGATCGTGACAAGCCGGCGCGATGTGATGGGTGCGTTCGTCAATAGCCGGCGCGTGACGCTGGCCGCCATCGCCGCAACCGTCGCCATCCTCTTGCTGAACGTCGTGCTCTTATTGCAGACCTTCGGGGTCATGGGCTGAGGCGATGCCGCGCCGGGGCTCGGGGCAAGGCGGTCGTGGTCAAGCCGAATCTCGGCTGCTCTCGGCTGCTCTCGGCTGCTCTCGGCTGCTCTCGGTCGCTCTCGGTCGCTCTCGGTCGCTCTCGGTCGCTCTCGGTCGCTCTCGGTCGCTCTCGGTTGCTCTCCGCTGTCAGCCGGATTTACGTAGATCCGCAGTGCCCTGCCGTTTCGCCGCCTGCCTCGATTTGGCGAGCAGCCGCACGAGGCGAGCGTCGTCGCGCGGGAGATCGGCTTCGTCAGGCGGCCGCGCGCGAGCACGCAGCTTGCCGGCCGCGCGTTCAAGCGTCTTGGCGGTCCGTTTCGCCGCGGCTTCGCTTTGCTTTGCCTCGCGCTTCGCACGCCGGGCTTCGCGCGCGAGCAACGTGGCGAAGGCGGCTTCGTCGGCCTTCAGTCCGCGGCGCGTCCTCACGTTGGGCAAGCGATCGAGTTCGCCCGCTTCGAACGCTTCGACGACAGCCGGATGAATGTAGCAACGGCGGCAGACGGCCGGCGTATTGCGCAGTGTGGCGGCGACGCTTTTGACCGTTTCGACGAGATGCTTGCGCGCGTCGGCGACATTGCGCGGCGCGATGCGCCGCAGCGCGGCCAATGCGAAGACGCTGCCGGCCCAGGTTCGATAGTCCTTGGCCGTGAAATCGGCGCCGCTCGCCTCGCGCAGGTACGCGTTGATGTCCGATGAGCCCACGGGCCGATGCGTACCGTCTT
>NZ_JBQCDN010000018.1:0-2976 GCF_051961175.1 Trinickia sp.
GACGCCCTGCTCCTTCTTGAACTCGCCGATGATGTAATCGATGATGCGCTGGTCGAAGTCTTCGCCGCCGAGGAACGTGTCGCCGTTGGTCGACAGCACTTCGAACTGCATTTCGCCGTCGACGTCGGCGATCTCGATGATCGAGATGTCGAACGTACCGCCGCCGAGGTCATATACGGCGATCTTGCGGTCGCCCTTTTCAGCCTTGTCCAGGCCGAATGCGAGCGCGGCCGCCGTCGGCTCGTTGATGATCCGCTTGACTTCGAGGCCCGCGATACGGCCCGCGTCCTTCGTGGCTTGACGCTGGCTGTCGTTGAAGTACGCCGGCACCGTGATCACGGCTTCCGTGACCGGTTCGCCGAGGTAGTCTTCGGCCGTCTTCTTCATCTTGCGCAGCACTTCGGCCGAGATCTGCGGCGGAGCGAGCTTCTGGCTGTGCGCCTCGACCCAGGCGTCGCCGTTGTCGGCCTTGATAATCTTGTAGGGCATCAGGCCGATGTCCTTTTGCACTTCTTTTTCTTCGAAGCGGCGGCCGATCAGGCGCTTGACCGCGAACAGCGTGTTTTTCGGGTTCGTCACCGACTGACGCTTGGCCGGCGCACCGACGAGCACTTCGTTGTCGTCCATGTAAGCGATGATCGACGGGGTCGTACGGGCGCCCTCCGAGTTCTCGATCACCTTCACCTGGTTACCTTCCATCAGCGCCACGCACGAGTTCGTGGTGCCGAGGTCAATACCGATAATCTTGCCCATTTTTCGTACTCTCCGAGATATTCCGATCACTTCGACGGACGGCGCTTCGTTTGCCCGCCCGCTCAATTCAACCTTGCACCCAAGATGTGTGCCGCCGCCGCGTTTTCAAGAGCTCAAACGCGACGAAACCCATGGTCGGCCGGCCATTTCAGCGCTGCGACCCTGACCCGGGCCGCAGCGGCTGCTCCCCGCCCGCCGCACGCGCATCGACGGCGCCTACCGGCGGGCGGTCCCGCCTATTTGAGCCCCGCCTACTTGAGCCCCGCTTATTTGAGCCCCGCTTACTTCGGCGCAGCAACCGTCACGAGCGCTGGACGCAGCACGCGGTCGGCAATCACATAGCCCTTTTGCAGCACGGAAACGACCGTGTTCGCCTCTTGCTCGGCCGGCACCATCGAAATGGCTTGATGGCGGTGCGGGTCGAACTTCTCGCCGACGGGGTTCAGCACCGTCACGCGCCCCTTTTCCATCGCGCTTGTGAGCTGGCGCAGCGTCAATTCGACGCCCTCGCGCAGCTTCGTGGCATCGCCCGAGGTATCGGCCAGCGCGGCTTCCAGGCTGTCCAGAACCGGCAGCAGATGCTCGGCGAAGCCTTCGATCGCGAATTTGCGGGCCTTCGTCACATCCTCCGCGGCGCGGCGGCGAACGTTCTCCGTTTCCGCCTTCGCGCGCAAGAAACTCTCGTTGAGTTCCGTGATCTTGGCCTGCGCTTCGGCGAGCGCGGCGTCGGGGGTGGCGCCAGCCGCAGCGGGCTGGCCTTGCGCAGCGGCAGTTTGCGCTGCGACGTTCTCGGCAGCGCTTTGCTGTGCGGCGTCGTCAACTGACGACGGTTGCTGGCCGGCCGGATTGTCTTGCGTGTTGTCCATGTCGCTGAAAATCGTCCAAAAAATGAAATCGAAGCGGCGGCAGGCGGATGTGGCATCTCGCCCCGAAGCCAGGCAAAGGAATGAACGCCCTGCGTCAATCCGTTACCAAAATACGACTTTGCCGCCGCGCATCGCGTCGACAAATGGGGGTATCGCGCGGCATTTCAAGGCCCGACTCGCCCCTTTTTTGCACCATTTGCACCTTGGCCGCACATTGGAAACGAACGGTAACACTGATTACGGCGGCAACGGCAAAACAGCGTTGAGCACCATCCTGGTTTGCCCTACACTGCTCTCATACGCGTCGTGCCCGGCCCGTACCGTGCCCAGGCGACGCAGCATGACCCATCCGAAGTCTCTGCGTCCGTACCGCCTTTCTCCGCGTGAGGGAGCCTCGTGAAACTGACCTTTGCCATCGCGGTGGTCGCCCTGGTACTTGTCGCAGGAACCACGACCATCTGCCTGTCGGGCGCCGTGACCGACTGCACGACAGAATACGGCGGGGCGCACGCCGCGATCGATTCGCTGTTCACTCCCCACCCGAAAGCTTGTCGATGACTCGCCGGTCGCGCTTGGTCGGCCGCCCCTGCAAGGTGGCCGCGGGCTCGCGGTACGTGCGGCGCCGCTCGGCTTCCACTTCGCGTTTGATCCGGCTCTCCGGCGTTTCGGCATAAAGCGTTTGCGCGACGCTCGCCGGCCCGCGCACCTCGCAGATCCCCAGTACTTGCACTTCCCAGACGATCCGCTCGATCTCGATCACGACAAGATCGCCGACCCGGACCTCTTTTGCCGGCTTCACCGTTGCGCCACCGATCCGCACACGGCCCTTTTCGACCGCATCGGCGGCCATCGAACGCGTCTTGAAGAACCGCGCGGCCCACAGCCATTTGTCGATGCGCATCCGCGCGCCGGGTTCGGTCGAAATCTTGTAGTTCATCGGATCTAAAACGAAACGAAAGGAGCGCAAGCGCGCAGAACGGAGCCCGCAACGAGCTTGCCCGCCTGGCGGTTGTCCGTGTAGCGCCGGGTGAGATCGGGGCTCATGCCGGCATGCCCGCCGGCACGCTTTCCAGTGCCGGCCAGCCTTGCAACTGCTGGACGACGATTTCGCCGAGCGCCGCGATCCAAGCCTGTGCCGCATTGAGGCAGGCAATGCGGTGGAATTCCTTGCCCCCCGCATGCAGAAATTCATCGCGCACCTCGAGACCGATCTCCTCGATCGTCTCGAGGCAGTCCGCCGTGAACCCCGGGCAAAAGACGTCCGCCCGGCGCACGCCGGCCGCGCCCAGTTCGCGCAGCGTGGGCGCCGTATACGGCTGCAGCCACTCCGCACGGCCGAAACGCGACTGGAACGTGA
>NZ_JBQCDN010000019.1:0-55627 GCF_051961175.1 Trinickia sp.
TTTCGAGCGCGCCGAGCGCGACTTTCGCGCCGCGTCCGCGGATCGAGATGCGATGGCCGCGCCGCTGCAGCGTGACGTCGAGCGCTTGCTCGATCTGCCGCAGGTTTTCGTCGAGCGGCCCGCACAGATTGGCGAGACGCGCGTTATCTTCTCGCGGCGCGGTAAATTCCAGGGACGGGGCGGTCTTCAAGGCGAGGGTGCGTTCCTTAAGCTTGAGCGATGGATTCCGGATGTTCGGCGAGCACGAGTTCGCCGCGCAGCGAATGCGGATAAGCGCGCGTGATGCGCACGTCGATCATTTGTCCGATCAGCCGTGCGTGTGAGGCGACCGGCGCCGGGAAGTTGACCACCCGGTTGTTCGCCGTGCGGCCCGCGAGCTCCGTCGGATCCTTGCGCGCAGGGCGCTCGACGAGGATGCGCTCGACGTTGCCGACCATCGATTCGCTGATGCGCACGACATTGGCGTCGATCGTCGCTTGCAGATGTTGCAGGCGGGCGAGCTTGACCTCGCGCGGGGTGTCGTCGTGCAGGTTCGCGGCTGGCGTGCCGGGACGCGGGCTATAGATGAACGAAAAACTCGTGTCGTAGCTCATCTCGTGCACGAGCGCCATCGTCTTGTCGAAATCCTCCTGCGTCTCGCCCGGAAAGCCGACGATGATGTCCGTCGACAGCGAGAGGTCCGGCCGGATCGCACGCAGGCGGCGGATCACCGATTTGTACTCGAGCACGGTATAGCCGCGCTTCATCGCCATCAAGACGCGATCGGAGCCGTGCTGCACGGGCAGGTGCAGATGCGAAACGAGCTTGTCGACCTTGGCGTAGACGTCGATGAGACGCTGCGTGAATTCCTTCGGATGCGACGTGGTATAGCGGATGCGCTCGATACCCGGGATATCGGCCACGTATTCGATCAGCGTCGCGAAATCGGCGATCTCCGTGGCGCCCAGCGTCAGTGCGCCGCGATAAGCATTCACGTTCTGGCCGAGCAGCGTGACTTCGCGCACGCCTTGATCGGCGAGCCCGGCAATTTCCGTCAAAACATCGTCGAGCGGACGCGAGACTTCGTCGCCGCGCGTGTAGGGCACGACGCAGTAGCTGCAGTACTTGCTGCAGCCTTCCATGATCGAAACGAACGCGCTCGGGCCGTCGACGCGTGCGGGCGGCAGGTGGTCGAACTTTTCGATTTCGGGAAACGAGATGTCGACTTGCGAACGGCCGCTCGCGCGGCGCGCATCGATCATTTGCGGCAGCCGGTGCAAGGTTTGCGGGCCGAACACCAGATCGACATAGGGCGCCCGCGCGACGATCGCGGCGCCTTCCTGGCTCGCCACGCAACCGCCGACGCCGATCAGCAAGCCGGGCTTCGCCTCTTTGAGCTCGCGTACGCGGCCTAGATCGGAGAACACCTTTTCCTGCGCCTTTTCACGCACGGAGCAGGTGTTGAAGAGGATGACGTCAGCGTCTTCGGGGGAATCCGTCTTGACGAGTCCTTCGGCGGCACCGAGTACGTCGACCATCTTGTCGGAATCGTACTCGTTCATCTGGCAGCCGAACGTCTTTACATAAACTTTCTTGGTCATGAAGCTAGCCGTTCGCAGTGGTTGACCTGGGGGCGTGGGTAAGGCGCGTAAGGTAAGTCTTGGGAAAACCGACACCGCGCGCCGCTGCGGGCCGGACCGATCAGGACCGACCGGGGCCGCGCAGCGCGCATCGCTTGCGCAAAGGGGGCGCGTAGCACGGTGCAATGCCGCAGGAAATGCCTGCCGCATAACCCGACATTATAGCCCGTCGGGCGTTCGGGGCTTTCGGATGACCCGCCATGGCCCCATCGCGCCGTTCGAGGCTCACTCGTGTTCGAGACCGGGCAGCGCGGACCAGTCGTGCTCGACCTGGGCGAACCGCTCGATCAGAAAGTCGAGCAGCGCCCGCACGCGCGGGGGGCGGTAGCGATTGCGATGAAACAGGGCATGCAGCGGCGTATCCCACGCATAACGCCATTCGGGCAAGACGATGCGCAGCCGGCCGGCGCGTAAATCGGCATCGATATCCCATAGCGATTTCAAGGCGATGCCGTAGCCGTCGACCGCCCAGATGCGCGTGACCGCGCCGTCGTTCGTTTCGCGCGACGTCTCGAGCGGCACCGTGTAGTCGGCGGTTTCATCGCCGCGTACGAAGCGCCACTCGTTTAGCGGCCCTGAGGCAATGGTGAGCACGATGCAATGAAACCGCGACAGGTCGGACGGCGCCACCGGTTCGCCGTACTGCGTCAGATACGCGGGGGAGGCGACGAGCACGCGCCGGTTCGTCGCGAGCGGCCGCGCGATCAGCGAGGTGTCCTCGCGCGGCGCGCCAAAGCGGATGGCCAGATCGATATCGTCGTGCAGCAAGTTGGAGACCGAATCGGCGAGCGACAGGGCGAATGTGACTTCCGGGTAGCGTGCGTTGAATTCGTCGAGCCACCCCATCAGCACGTTGCGGCCGAAATCCGACGTCGTCGAGATGCGAATCTTGCCGCGCACGACGGTGCGGCCCGCCTGCAACTCGGCGTCGGCGTCGTCGAGTGCCTGGAGCGCCCGCATACAGTGCCGCAGATACATGCGCCCTTCTTCGGTCAGCCGCAGCTGGCGCGTCGTGCGCTCGAAGAGCCGCGTGGCGAGCGATGCCTCCAGTTTGGCCAAACGCGCGCTGGCGGCAGCGGGCGTCAGGCCGAGCTGTCTACCGGCCGCGGAGAGGCTGCCGAGCCGCGCCGCCTCGACGAAAAGGCGGATGTCGCCGAGTCGATCCATCGATTGTTTGATATTGTTTGAAAATGATTCAAGTGTGAGGGTAATTATCAAGTGATAGCGATGTTTTGACAATACGCGCTTACGTCACTTTGTCGGAGCCGTCATGCCTATCCCGCTTCTTGCGCTCGCCCTGAGCGCATTCGCCATCGGGACGACCGAATTCGTCATCATGGGGCTGTTGCCCGACGTCGCCCATGATTTGTCCGTCTCCATCCCGTCGGCCGGCTTGCTGGTGTCCGGTTATGCGCTCGGCGTGGCGGCCGGCGCGCCTGTGCTCGCCGTGCTGACGAGCCGGCTTCCGCGCAAGGCTGCGCTGCAAGCGTTGATGGTTGTCTTCATCATCGGCAATATTCTGTGCGCCGTCGCGGGGGACTACCGGATGCTGATGATCGCCCGCGTCGTGACGTCGTTCGCGCACGGCTCGTTTTTCGGCATCGGGGCCGTTGTCGCCGCCTCGCTCGTCGCGCGTGAGAAGCAGGCCAGCGCGATCGCGCTGATGTTTACGGGCCTCACGCTGGCCAACGTGCTCGGCGTGCCGTTCGGGACCTTCGTCGGCCAATCCTGGGGCTGGCGGTTGACGTTCTGGATTGTCGCCGCCCTGGGCGTATTCTCGCTCGCGGGCATCACGGCCCTTGTGCCCAACCGGCACGACTCGGGCCCCGTCGGCCTGGCTCGCGAGGTGCGCGTGCTGAAGGAGCCGCAAGTGTGGCTCGCGCTGGCCATGACCGTGCTCGGGTTCGGTGGGGTCTTCGTCGTCTTCACCTATATCGCCCCCATCCTCGAGCAGATCAGCGGATTTTCGCCGCGCGCGGTCACGCTGATTCTCGTGCTGTTCGGAGCGGGGTTGACCGTCGGCAACGTGGTGGGCGGCAAACTCGCCGATCGTGCCCTCATGCCCTCGCTGATGGGCATCCTCGTGCTCCTGGCGCTCGTGATGGCGCTCTTCGCGAAGACGAGCCATCTGGCCGTGCCCGCTGCCGTGACCGTGTTCGTCTGGGGCATCGCCGCCTTCGCGACCGTGCCGCCGCTGCAAATGCGCGTCGTCGAAAAAGCGAGCCACGCGCCGCACTTGGCTTCGACGCTGAACATCGGCGCGTTCAATGTCGGCAATGCCCTGGGCGCTTGGCTGGGCGGCCTGGCGTTGACGCACGGTGCGAGCCTCGACGCGCTGCCGTGGGTGGCCGTGGCGGTGACCGTTGCGGCACTCGTCGTCACGGTCCTGGCGGCTTACCTCGATACGCGCCGGGTGCGGGCGGAGAGGACGGCCGCAGCGTGCGCATCCTGATCCGAATGCCTGTCAAACCGCCCGTCAGGGGAGCACCGATCGCGCGGCCGCCGCGGGCGTCTTTTCAAGGCATTAGCGGGCGGACAAGATATCAACGCCCGCTTCGAGCTGCCTTGGAAACGAAGCCATGTCCGATTTGGATAGCGCCTTGCTGTACAAGAAGCCTTGCGCGAACTCGCAGCGGTGGGCTGCGAGGAATCGCGCCTGCTGGACCGTCTCTACCCCTTCGGCCACGATGCGCAGGCCGAGGCAGTGGCCGATCGAAATAATGGCCTTGACCAGTTCTGTATGGCGTCCGTCGGCGGTGATGTTCTGGACGAACGACCTATCGATCTTCAGCGTGTCGATCGGAAATCGGGCGAGATAGCTGAGCGAGGAATAGCCGGTGCCGAAATCGTCGATCGCGATCGACAGGCCCAAGGATCGAAATGCCGACAGTGCGGTGAGAACGGCGTCGCTCTCATCGAGAAGCAGGCTCTCCGTGATTTCGAGTTCCAAGTACTCGGGACGACAGCCGGTTTCCTTGAGCGTCCGTTCGACCACCGAAACGAGGTCGTCAGACTGGAATTGTCTGGCGGACAGGTTGACGGATACCACATGCAAACCTTCGCATCCGGCGTTCCATTCGGCTGCCGTGCGGCACGCCTCGCGCAGTACCCATTTGCCCAGGCCGGCAATCAGGCCCGTTTCCTCCGCGATCGGAACGAACTTGCTCGGGGGGATGAATCCGACGCCCGGCTTATGCCACCTGAGCAACGCCTCCGAGCCGATCACTTCGCTGGTCTCAAACGATACCTTGGGCTGGTAATGAAGCTCCAGTTCTTCGCGCTCGATTGCATGGCGCAGCGCCGATTCCAATGCCAGGCGCGTGGTGGCCTCGCGCGTCAGCGCTTTCGAGTAAAAGCGGAAGGTACGGCCGCCGGCGCGCTTGGCGTGATACATCGCTGAATCCGCGTATCTCAGGAGATCGTCCGGCGCGGCGCTGTCGACCGGATACAGTGCAATGCCGATGCTGCACGTGACGAACACCTCTTTACCGGCCAGCATGAAACGTTCGTCGAACCTGCGAAGGATGGCCTGGGCCACGCCTTCCAGGGCAGAGCAATCCGCGATGCCCGGCAGCAGAACGGCGAATTCGTCGCCGCCGAAGCGGGCCACGGTGTCGTCCGGCCGTACGCTGTCGGCGAGGCGGCCGGCCGCTTCGCGCAGCAGGTCGTCGCCCACCGCGTGGCCCATCGTATCGTTGACGCCTTTGAAGCGGTCCATATCGATCATCATGACGCCAGCGCGGGTGCGATAGGCCGATCCGGAGGTCACTTGTTTGAGACGCTGGTTGAACAGGACGCGGTTGGGTAGGGACGTGAGCGGATCGAAATAGATTCTTTGGCGAAGCTGCCGCTCCATTTCTTTCATCGCCAGTAGCAACTGGCCGATTTCATCGCGGGAATCGACCGTGATCCGATTCTGCAGTTTGCCCGATGCGATCTCGTTCGCTACCTCGACGGCTTTACCCAGGGGGCCCAGGATCGAACGCAATATGGCCGCCGACAGGGCCGCGGCGACCAGCAGACTGGCAGCGACCAGCACGATCGAAAGCCGGTTGATGCGGCTGGCGGTCGTCGTGCTCGCCTCCGAAGCCCGCTTCGCTTGTTCAAGGGTCAGCGCGACGTCCTGCCGCAAGACCCGGGTCAACGCGGCCGCAGTGTCCGCCCCGCGATTGACGGCGTCCGTGCCTGAGTCGAAATCGCCCGCGGCGAACGCAGCCACTGCCAGATCCGCGTAATGCCTGTTTGCTGCGATGAGCGTGTTGAGTTGAGCGGCCAGTTCGCGCTCTCGAACGCCCCGCACGTAGGCGGGGTAATACGATGCCCACTCCCTATCGGCCGTTTTCAGGTCGGCGCGGATACCCGGCGCGAACGTTTTGACGTCGACGGTGAGGCGCGTGGCCTGCAAACGCCTGAGCGTCGCGCGGCTATTCAGAAGCGCAATCGTGACGTTCGACAGTTTCGCGAGTTGCAGGGTGTTTTGGGCGTAGATCGCGTCTACGTCGGCATTCATTCGCGAAATGCTGAAGGCGTTGAACACCGCAATGGCGACCATCGTGGCGGCGCACAGTCCGAAGGCGAAGATGACCTTGCGTTTGATCGTCGATAGCAGTCGGCTCATTGATTCACGTCTTCCTGTCAGTCCAATCGAACTCGGCGTTTTCCCGGACCGCGTGGCATCAGCGCCGTACTGGCCTCGCAAAAGTCGAAAGAACGTAAACGACGTAAACGGCACGCCCCAAAAATACTGAAGTGGTGTTTGCGCTGTCAGGATTTCCTGAAGCTTCACTGAAGATCGCAGCGGGGATCGCCCGGGATCGGCGCGCTGGCGGCGCGGCGTCCGCCGGCTCGCCCTCGAGAGCCCGCGATGACGCGCGGCGCCGACGTCGAGCGCTTCGCCGCCAAACACAGAGTGCCGATGCTGACGATCGAGGCGCTCATGGCGTTTCGCGAGACGCTGGCTGCGGCGCGCGAGCCCGAACGCTGCGCGAGCGAAGCGTGAGGCGGCCGCGCTGCGCCAGGCGGGATGTCGCGCCGGGCGCCTGGCTTCAGGACAGGCGTTGCCCGAATTCGCCTCGCAGCCCGGCGGCGATCAGCGCGGGCAGTTGCTCCATCCGCTCGACGATACGGGTGACGCCCAGCGTGCGCAGCACCTGGGCATAGCCTTTCGGTACATGGCTCGCACCGACGAACGCGATCGTCTTCATGCCCGCGGCACGCGCCGCGGACAGGCCCGTCACGCTGTCTTCCACCACGAGGCAGCGTTCGGGCGCGACGCCCAGTTCGCGGGCGGCGTGCAGGTACACATCAGGATGCGGCTTGGGCCGCGCGACCTGCTCCGCACTAAACACGCGCGGGCCGAACACCTCCGCCAACCCGACGCGCGAGAGCGATGCGGCGATGCGCGTGAGCCGGCTGTTCGAGACGACGGCCGCCGGTAACGGCACCTGCGACAGCGCATCGCGCACCCCGGCGATCGGCGCCAGCGAGCGCGTCAGTTCGGCATCGACGTCGCGTTCGACGCGGGCCAGAAAGCCCTCGGGAAGGGTGATTCGAAATCGTTGTTCGATATCGGCGAGAAAGGTCGACGTGCGCTGGCCAAATGCCTGATGGGCAACGCCGCCGAAATCGATAGTCGGGAACGTGTCCGACAGGGCGCGCAGCAGCACGCGATCGGCAATCACTTCACTGTCGACGAGCACGCCGTCGCAGTCGCAAATGAGATGGTCGAACATGAAGAAAAGAGCGCGCGCTCGGTGGCCGGCCTAACCCCGTAGCACACGTTGTTGTGGAGTGAGACGCCAATGATACGGACATTGGCGTCTTGGCGCTCTGTTTCTTCCTTTCTGACCTTTGATGGATCCGCTGTTCAGCGCACGATTCCCCTGCGCCGGGTGCGGCGCGGGGGCGACCACTCAATGCGCGTGCACGTACACCCACGATGCCATCGCGCCGCCCATCAACGGGCCAAACACGGGCACCCAGGCATAGCGCCAGTCGCTGCCGCGCTTGCCGGGAATCGGCAGCAGCGCGTGCATGATGCGCGGTGCGAGATCGCGAGCCGGGCTCATCGCATAGCCGGTCGGGCCGCCGAGCGAGATGCCGATGCCGAGCACGAGCAGGCCGACGGGCAGCGCGTCGAGCGCGCCGAGGCCGACTTGCGGCGACGCCAGATAGAGCACGCCGAGAATCAGGACGAACGTGCAGATCATCTCCGTCAACACGTTATGCGGGGTGCTGCGGATCGCGGGCGCCGTGCAGAAGCAGGCGAGCTTGATGTCGGCGTCGTCCGTCGACGAAAAGTGCTGGCGGTAGGCCAGCCAGACGAGGAACGCGCCGGCCATCCCGCCGAGCATTTGCGCGACGATGTAGCCGGTTACCTTGGACCACGCGAACTTGCCCGCGAGCGCAAGACTGATCGTCACGATGGGGTTCAGGTGCGCGCCGCTGAACGAGGCCGTCACATAGACGGCGACGAATACGGCCATCGCCCAGCCCCAGACGATCACGATCAGATCCGCACCCTTACCCTTGGTGCGTGCGAGCAGCACGTTGGCGACGGAGCCGTTGCCGAGCAGCACGAGTAGGGCCGTGCCGAGAAATTCCGCTATGAGTGGCGACATGATGGTGTGTCTCCGGAATGGCTATTGTTCGTTGGTTGTTGGTCGTTCGTTGGATTGCCGCTGAGGGGCCGGGCCGGCGAGCCGCGAGCCGTGGCTCGCAGCCTGTGCCGGCCGCCCTTCGTTTACTTCGCGTCGGCCCACGCCTTGGCGGCGTTGATGGCGCGCTGCCAGCCTGCGATGCACTGCGCCACGTCGGCCTGCTGCATCGCCGGCGAGAAGCGCCGGTCGAGCTGCCACTGGGTTTCGAGCTCGCCGACGTTGTTCCAGTAGCCGACGGCCAGACCCGCCAGATAGGCCGCGCCGAGCGCCGTCGTTTCGCTGATGCGCGGACGCACAGCCGCGACGCCGAGCAAGTCGGATTGGAACTGCATGAGCAGGTTATTGGCGCAGGCGCCGCCGTCGACGCGCAGCTCGCCGATCTTGATGCCCGAATCGGCTTCCATGGCTTTGAGCACATCGAGCGATTGATAGGCGATCGAATCGAGCGCCGCGCGCGCGATATGCGCGTTCGTCGTGCCGCGCGTCACACCGAACAGCGTGCCGCGTGCGCGCGGATTCCAGTGCGGCGCACCCAGGCCCGCAAACGCCGGCACGAGATAGACGCCGTCGCAATGTTCGACGCTGGCGGCGAGCGCTTCGATCTCCGACGCGCTCTTGATGATGCCCAGGCCGTCGCGCAGCCATTGCACGACCGCACCTGCGATGAAGATGCTGCCTTCGAGCGCGTAGTTCACCTCGTTGCCGATCTTCCAGGCGAGCGTCGTGACGAGATTGTTCTTCGATTCGATGGGCTTTTCGCCGGTGTTCATCATCAAGAAGCACCCGGTACCGTAGGTGTTCTTGACCATGCCCGACTTCGTGCACATCTGGCCGAACAGGGCGGCCTGTTGGTCACCGGCGATGCCCGCGAGCGGGATCTTCGAAGCGAACACGGTCGTGACCGTATTGCCGTAGATTTCCGACGAAGCGCGCACGTCGGGCAGCATGCTGCGCGGAATGTCGAGCGCTTCGAGCAGATCGTTGTCCCACTGCATCGTGTGGATGTTGAACAGCATCGTGCGCGACGCGTTCGTCACGTCGGTGATGTGCTGCGCCTGCTTCGTGAAGTTCCAGACGAGCCAGCTGTCGACCGTGCCGAAGGCGAGCTTGCCCTGCCTGGCTTTTTCACGCGCACCGTCGACGTTGTCGAGAATCCAGCGGATCTTCGTGGCGGAGAAGTACGCATCGATCGGCAGGCCCGTTTTGGCCCGCACTTTTTCCTCGAGACCTTGCGCTTTGAGTTGATCGCAGAGCCCGGCAGTGCGCCGATCCTGCCAGACAATCGCGTTGTAGATCGGCTGACCCGTGTCTCGATCCCAGACGATCGTCGTCTCGCGCTGATTCGTGATGCCGATCGCGGCGATCGCCGTGCCGTTCACGCCCGCGCGGGTCACGGCCTCGGCTGCGACGCCCGCCTGCGTCGACCAGATTTCCTGCGGATCGTGTTCGACCCAGCCCGGCTGGGGATAGATCTGGCGGAATTCTTTCTGCGCGACCGAGACGATATTGCCTTTGCGGTCGAACAGCATCGCACGCGAACTGGTGGTGCCTTGGTCCAGCGCTAGGATGTATTGATCCTGCATTGTCTCTTCTCCATGTGTTGTCGTGATGTGCCGCGAAGCATCAACGCGCGGCGCCGAGGGACTGCGGGTCATGCGGGTACTGCCAATCGGGAACCGGACGCTGGGTGTCACCCCGTCAACGCGGATGAAGGGCGCGGTGCGCTCGATGCCGGCGCCCGGGCGAACCAGGCGTCGATCTCGCTCGCCACCTGTTCGCGCGGGCCCGGCTCCAGATGCAGGCCGAGTTTCGAACGGCGCCACAAAACGTCCTGCGCGCTGCGCGCCCATTCGACGTCGCGCAAATAGCGCAGCTCTTGCTCGAACAATCCGGGGGCGAATTCGTGACCGAGATCTGTCAGCGTCTTTGCCGTGCCGAGGAGCCGGTTCGCTCGCGTGCCATACGCGCGCGCGTAGCGCCGGGCGACATCGGCGGGCAGCCACGGATGTTCGTTTGCGAACTTCGCGGCGAACGGTTCGAATCGGGCGCCCGGAATATCGCCGCCCGGCAGCGGTGCGTGCGCCGTCCAGGCGCCTTTGGCGATCGGCATGACCGACGCGAGGCGATCGACGGCTTCCTCGGCGAGCTTGCGGAACGTCGTGATCTTGCCGCCGAAGACCGACAGCAGCGGCGCTTCGCCGGCATTGGCATCGAGCTCGAGGCGGTAATCGCGCGTGACGGCCGACGGATCGTCGGCGCCTTCCTCTTCGAGCAGCGGACGCACGCCCGCGTAAGTCCAGCAGACGTCGGCCGGCGTGATCTTGCGCGTGAAGTAGCGGTTGATCGATTCGCACAGATAGCGCGTCTCGTCTTCGGTGATGGCGACTTTGGCCGGATCGTCGTGATATTCGACGTCGGTCGTGCCGATCAGCGTGAACTCGCTCTCGTAGGGGATCGCGAAGATGATCCGCTTATCCGGGTTCTGAAAGATGTAGGCGTGATCGTGATCGAACAGGCGCCGCGTGACGATATGGCTGCCCTTGACGAGCCGCACGCTGTGATGCGCGCCGCGGCCCAGGGCATCGTGCAGCAGCTGGCCGACCCACGGGCCCGCCGCGTTCGCGATCGCACCGGCGCGCACGTCGAAGCGCGTGCCGTCGTCGCGTTGCAGCTGCGCATGCCATTCGCCGCCGGCCCGCACGGCGCCGACGAGCTTCGTGCGCGTCAGAACGGTCGCGCCGCGCTCGCTTGCATCCAGCGTATTGAGCACCACGAGCCGCGCGTCGTCGACCCAGCCGTCCGAATAGACGAAGCCGCGTGCAATCGAATCGACGAGCGGTGTGCCGGCCGGATGGCGGCGCATGTCGATCCCGCGCGAGCCGGGCAGCAGTTCGCGCCGGGCAAGATGGTCGTACAGGAACAAACCGGCGCGGATCAGCCATGCCGGCCGCAGGTTGGGCATGTGCGGCATGACGAAGCGCAGCGGCCACATGATGTGCGGCGCGGCGCGCAGCAGCGTTTCGCGCTCTTGAAGCGCCTTGCGCACGAGGCCGAACTCTTTGTATTCCAGATAACGGAGCCCGCCGTGAATGAGTTTCGTGCTCGACGACGACGTGTGGGAGGCCAGGTCGTGCTGCTCGACGAGCAGAACGGACATACCGCGTCCTGCTGCGTCGCGCGCGATGCCTGCGCCATTGATCCCGCCGCCCACGACGAGCAGATCGTATCGGCTGCCTTGCGTCACTTGCCCTGTCCCCTCTTATGCACTACGACTATCAACGGAATAAAGCGAACCTATCAATGTTCGTTTGCGAAATTTAACGAACATATTCGAAAAAGTAAAGTGGGCGATTGGGGTTCGTATTCGAACTTTGCATGCGAGCGCCGATGAAGCGGGAGGACCGAGCGGCTACTATCTGGAAAACCAACGGAGAGGTCAGCGATGCGTGGATGGATGACGGCGGCCGCGTGTGCGGGCGCAGTGTTCGTGAGCGAGTGTGCCGGCGTATTCGGCGGTGGGCAGGGCTTCGGTGCGTTGCAGGCGAGTTGCGGGGCGCAAGCGGATTACGGCGCCGATGCGCAGCCGGTCTATGCGACGCTGTTCGACGCTTACGTGGCCTATCGGCACGGGCGCTTGTCGCCGGCGGAGTACTGCGCGTTCGACAACGACATCGCGAACCACTATCGCGCGCGAGGCGCGGGCGGGCCCGATGCGCAGCGCGCGTGGGCCGACTATTTCAACGCGCAAAGGGCGAGGGCGATCGATTGGCGCGCGCAGGTCGACCCGACGCTGCGCGGCGGGTAGTCACGGCAGTCACGGCGCGGCGATCACGGCAGTCACGGCACGGCGATCACGGCAGTCGCGGCGGTCACGGCAACCGCGGCAGTCACGCGCAAGCGTGCGCAGCCGCTTCCTGCGCTTCGGTCGGTCCACCGCGGGCAGGCGCGTGATGTCGCACCACGTGGATCGCCCGCTGCATGCGGGCGGCCACCGTGGCCGCGTGAAAAAGTGAAGCTTAGGAAAAGCGTTTGATGGCGCGGATCGCCGAGTCGCCCGACTCGGTCAACCGCCATTGCTGATTGCCGGAGCCGAGGCTTTCGAGCTGCACCAATTGTTGCTCGAGGAGGGCGTCGAGTTCTTCACGCTCCATATCGACCTGGTTGGGGGCGTCCTTAACGAGTAGCAACGTGGCAAATTCATGCGGACTCAGCATTGTTCTCTCCATGGGCAATTGAATTGCCTCGGCAACGGCTGTTTGGCTGCCGTGCGCTCAACCTATTGGGAGTAGGGAAGCGATGTCCTCGGCACATACGGCATGCACGTGCTTCGGGGAACTGGAGTGTAGTCAAGCGCCCGTTCATATCCAAATCGTCCCCTGAAAATTTTCCGTTTGACAACAGATGCTCGGGGAAGCGGTTCGCCCGCCGCGGAAACTTCGCGAATTTACTTGAACTTTCGCGTGCGGCGCAGCATGGAATAAGGGCTCCCGGCTCAGTCGGAATTGGCGACGTACACTTGCGTACCGGCCGCGGAAAGTGTCTCAGCCATCTCGGCAGGGGTGGGCCGATCGGTAAACAGCGCGTCGATCTGGCCGAGGTGGCCCTGACGCACGAGCGCGGGACGGCCGAACTTCGAATGGTCGGCGGCCAGAAAGACCGTGCGGGCATGCTCTATGATCGCCTCGGCCACGCGCACTTCGCGCGTGTCGAAGTCGCGCAGCGTGCCGTCGAACTCGATGCTGGACGTGCCGATGATCGCGAAATCGACTTTGAATTGTCGGATGAATTCGATGGCCAGCTCGCCTACGATTCCTTTGTCCCACGGGCGCACGATGCCGCCCGTGACGAGCACCTCGCACTCGGGATAGCCGCTCATCATGTTTGCGACGTTCAGGTTGTTCGTGATGACGCGCAGGCCATGATGGCGGTTCAAGGCGCGAGCGACTTCCTCAGTCGTGGTGCCGAGGTTGATGAAGAGCGAGGCCTGGTCGGGAATGTGCGTGGCGACGAGCGCGGCGATGCGCCGCTTTTCGTCGTGAAACATGCGCTGGCGTGCCGTGTAGGACACATTCTCCGAACTCGTCGGCAGGCTGGCGCCACCGTGATAGCGGCGCAGCAGGTTCATATCGGAGAGCCAATTCACGTCGCGCCGGATCGTCTGCGGGGTGACGGCGAAGTGCGAGGCCAAGTCGTCCACTGTCACGAAGCCGTCGCGCTGTACCCAATCGAGCAATTCTTGTTGGCGGGCGTTCAGGCTCAAGCGTGGATCTCGGCTCATGGTGCGGCGGCAGGGCGGTCAAAGAACGCCTATTGTAGAACCTTCGAGCATTTGACTTTTTGGCTGTAGAAACCTTTTCAGAGCGAGATTGCGACCGATGACCCGCTTCGATTGGCATAACCCCTATCCCACCACGCGCTCGCCGGTGTTCGCCCGTAATGTCGTCTCCACCTCCCATCCGCTCGCCGCGCAAGCGGGATTACGTGTGCTATGGCAAGGCGGCAATGCTGTCGACGCGGCGATCGCGGCGGCGGCAGCGCTCACGGTGGTGGAGCCGGTGTCATGCGGCTTGGGCGGGGATGCGTTCGCGCTCGTGTGGGACGGCGCGAAACTGCACGGCCTCAACGCCTCCGGCGTGGCCCCGGCCGCCTGGAACGTCGATTACTTCAAGCGGCGCCACGGCGAAGCCGACGGCATCGCGTTGCAGCCCAAGCGCGGCTGGGACACGGCCACGGTGCCCGGCGTGATCGCGGGCTGGGAGGCGCTGCACGCGAAGTTCGGCTTGCTGCCGTTCGGCGATCTGATGGTCAGTGCGATCGACATCGCCGAACGTGGCCATGCGGTGGCGGGCATCGTCGCGCAGAAGTGGGGCGCCGCCGTGCCCGAATTGAAAGACCAGCCCGGCTTCGCCGGCACCTTCATGCCAAACGGCCGCGCCCCGCTGGTGAGCGAACTCGTGCGCCTGCCCGACCATGCGCGCACGCTGCGGCTCTTGGCCATGCGGGGGCCGCGCGCCTTCTACGAGGGCGAGCCGGCCGAACGGATCGCAGCGTATGCCCGCGAAGGCGGCGGGGCGATGACGGCGCGCGACTTGGCCGATTACCGGCCGCTCTGGGTCGAGCCGATCGGCAAAGATTATCGCGGCTACACCGTTCATGAAATTCCGCCGAATGGCCAGGGCATCGCAGCGCTCATTGCGCTGGGCATTCTCGAACGGTTCGACCTGGCGGCGCTGCCGCGCGACGGCATCGATTCGCAACATCTCCAGATCGAGGCGATGAAGCTGGCGTTCGCGGACGTCTATCGTTACGTCGCCGATCCGCAGGCGATGGAGGTGACGCCCGCCGAGATGCTGAGCGATGCCTATCTCGCCTCGCGCGCCGCGTTGATCGATTTGAAGCGGGCCACCCATTTCGACTTCGGCATGCCGCGCGCGGGCGGGACGATCTATCTCACCGCCGCAGACGAGCGCGGGATGATGGTGAGCTTCATCCAATCGAATTACATGGGCTTCGGCTCCGGCGTGGTCGTACCGGGCACCGGTATCGCCCTGCAGAACCGCGGCTGCGGTTTTTCGATGGATCCACGCTCGCCGAATGTGGTGGCTGGCGGCAAGCGGCCGTTCCACACGATCATTCCCGCCTTCGTGACCGAGCGTGTCGACGGCCGGCAGCGGCCGGTGATGAGCTTCGGCGTGATGGGCGGCGATATGCAACCGCAAGGGCATCTGCAATCGATCGTCCGTATGCTCGATTACGGTCAGCAGCCGCAGGCCGCTTGCGACGCGCCTCGGTGGAAGGTCAATCGCGATTTCACACTCGATATCGAATCGACGTTCGATCGCGGCGTGGCGCATGCGCTCGAGGCGCGCGGGCATCGAATCAAGGCGATCGACGATCCCTATATGGATTTCGGTTCGGGGCAATACATTTGGCGGCTATCGAATGAAGAGCCGGAACGAGGGTACGTGGCGGCCAGCGATTCGCGGCGGGACGGGTTGGCCGCGGGATTTTGAGAGGGGTTCTTTCGAAAATCGGAATGGACGATTCGGCGGACGGTGCGGTGGCTCAGCAAAACGATCGAATGCCATGTCAGATGAAATGGCGTTCCGGGTCACCGCGTTCCTGTTCGTATCTCGTTATGGTGAGGGCGGGCCCGCGATGTAAGCGCTCATGACCCCCGCCGTAATTTCCAGTAATCCCCCGCTGTCGTCTAAACAGATCGTAATACGGCTTTTTCGCAGCCTGCGTTGTTTTCGGAACCGTCCTTGCTCTGCGATGGTCTGTGCACGTGTGAAAGCAATTTCGCGGGACTCCGGCTAAGATCCGGGGGTATAAGTTCAACGAAACCGAGAAGTACCGCATTGCGATATCCGCAACGGTTTTTGCGCGTGGGCATGCCGCGCACTGCGGATCGCCACGTGCGGTCTTTGGAGCGCAACGTCATGACTATCGACTCCGGACACGTGATGCCTTGGCGCATCGAAGATATCGATCTGACACGTATCGATCGCCAGCGGGCCGCGGCTAATGAGGATCTGCTGCTGTTGCTGTGCGCCGCTTCGTTCATCGAAAGCGGCACCGATCTCTATACGAGCAATCTGACGGCTTACTTCCAGGGTGACCCGGAAGTGTCGGCGTGGTTGAACCACGAATGGGAGCCCGAGGAGCTGCAGCACGGGCGGGCGCTCAAAGCGTATATCGCCTACGTGTGGCCCGAATTCGATTGGGACACGGCGTTTCACAACTTCTTCGACGAATACTCGAAGACATGCTCGATGGAAGAATTCGAAAAGACGCGCGCACTCGAGATGGTCGCGCGTTGCGTCGTCGAAACGGGTACGGCCACGCTGTATCGCGCGATCAACGAGTGCTCGGACGAACCTGTGTTGAAGGAGATCACCGATCACATCCGCAGCGATGAAGTGCGCCACTACAAGCACTTTTTCAAGTACTTCAAGAAGTACAACGTGATCGAAGGCAATGGCCGTCTAGCTGTGCTCGGCGCCTTGATGCGGCGCGTGATGGAGATCAAGAGCGAGGATTCGGAGATCGCGTTGCGTCATGTGTTCGCGATTCGCTATCCGGAGCGGGTGCACGATTCGGCCTACAACCGCGAGCGGACGGCACGCATCAGTTCACTCGTGCGGCGCAATCTGTCTGCCGACATGTGCGTGAAAATGCTGCTCAAGCCGCTCGATCTCCCGGCACGCATCCAGCCCGGCGTGCACTACCCGCTCGCGAAAGTCGCGCAGCATGTCTTCTTCCGTTGAACCCACGCCTCGCGCGCTTGCGCAGCGCGCGTTCGACGAATGGCCGCCCGCACTGCGCGCACTGTTCGACGGCACGGCGCTCGCGTCGAAAATCGGCTTCACGGCTTCGTTGATTACGCGCGATGCGGGCGGCCATCTGCGCACCTCGCTGCTGGGGATCGGCGAGCTCTATGCACCCGATGCGCGGTCGCTCGCGTTCGCCTTATGGCCGAACTCGCGTGCCGCGCGAACGCTCGGCTCAGCGAGTGAGGGGGGGATGGAGATGTCGGAGCACGCTCATGGGCGCGCACACGCAGCGCTCACGTTCGTGCACGAAGGTGCGTTTCATCAAGTGCAGCTGGCGGTCGAACCGCTGGCGGCTGGCGAAGGCGAGCACGGTTGCGGCCTCGCGCTGTTTCTTGCCTCGATCGATGCGGGGGAAGCCCAGCAGGTCGGCTATGCGCACCTCACGAGCGGCATCGCCTTCGAACTCTCGGGACAGACCGGCGAGCAGCACGCCGTGCTCGCTCGCTGGGAGCGTCAGATCGACGGGTTGCGGCGGGCGGCCAATGGCCCGCGAGCATCAGGCGAACGCTGACAGTCCTTCATGAAACGCAGGGACGCCGGCAGGTGGCTGACCGTTGATCGTTGACCGGCGGTCAGCCACGCGATACGGCCGCAGATGCGCGATCAGCCGCGCTGGCCGTCGCGGGTCGAACGGCCAGTGCCTGCGGCCGTACGCGGCTTGCCACCGAGCAGCGCGCCCGGATCGTTTTGGCGGCGGCGGTCAGCCTGTCCGGCTGACGCATTGTCTGCGCCGCGACGCTGGGCGTCGGCCCGGCCTTGGCTTGCACCGCGGCCCGGCGGTTGGCCTTGCGGCTTGCCCTGGGATGGCGACCGGCCCGGTTGTCCTTGCGGCTTACCCTGGCCTTGCGGCTTCGCTTGCCCTTGCGGTTTGGCTTGCCCCTGCGGCTTAGCTTGCCCCTGTGGCTTAGCTTGCCCTTGCGGTGTGCCTTGCCCTTGGCCGGCGCCTCGAGGCTGCGACGCCTTCGGCTGTTGGCTGCGCGCCTGCTGCCCCTGCGGCTTCGCCGCCCGCGCTTGCTGGCCGTTCTCGGCACCGGCTTGGCTTTCGCGACGTGCGGTGGGCCGCGACGCCTGTTGGCCCGCCTGCGAGCGCGTGTTGTGCTTCGGCTCCGCGCCGGCGCGCGGCTGGCGCCCCGCGTTACCTTGGCCGCGGCGCTGCTGAATGGGCTCGGGCTTCGCATTCGGATCCGGCTCGAAGCCCGGAATCACTTCCTGCTCGATCGTGCGCTTGATCAGCTTTTCGATGTCCTTGAGCAATTGCCGCTCATCGACGCACACCAGCGACACCGCTTCACCGCTCGCGCCCGCACGTCCCGTGCGCCCGATTCGATGCACGTAGTCTTCCGGCACGTTCGGCAGATCGAAATTGACAACGTGGGGCAGCTGATCGATATCGATGCCGCGTGCGGCGATGTCGGTCGCGACGAGCACCTGAAGCGTGCCGTCCTTGAACTCGGCCAGGGCGCGCGTGCGTGCAGATTGGCTCTTGTTGCCGTGGATCGCGAGCGCGCTGATGCCGTCCTTCGTCAGTTGTTCGGCAAGCCGGTTGGCGCCGTGCTTGGTCCGCGTGAAGACGAGCACCTGGAACCATGCGTGCTGGCGGATCAGATGCGTGAGCAGTTCGCGCTTGCGATCGCGATCCACGGGATGGATCTTTTGCGCGACGAGTTCGGCCGTTGTATTGCGGCGGGCCACTTCGATCAGTGCGGGCGCATCGAGCAGGCTGTCGGCGAGGGCCTTGATTTCATCCGAGAACGTCGCCGAGAACAGCAGGTTCTGCCGCTTTTCGGGCAAGCGCGCGAGTACGCGTTTGATGTCGTGGATGAAACCCATGTCGAGCATGCGATCGGCTTCATCGAGCACGAGGATTTCGAGGGCGGAGACGTCGATCGTCTTTTGCTGCATGTGATCGAGCAAGCGCCCCGGTGTCGCGACGACGATATCGACGCCGCGCTTGAGCGCGTCGATCTGCGGGTTGATGCCCACGCCACCGAAGAGCACCGTCGATTTGAGCTTCAGGTATTTGCCGTAGGCGCGCACGCTTTCTTCGACTTGCGCGGCGAGTTCGCGTGTCGGCGTGAGCACGAGCGCGCGCACCCTGCGTTTGCCGGCCGAGTTGGCCGGTGCGGGCTCGGCGCTCAGCCGCTGCAGAATCGGCAGCGTGAATCCGGCCGTCTTGCCCGTGCCGGTCTGCGCGCCGGCGAGCAAATCGCCGCCGCAGAGCACGGCCGGGATGGCTTGTTGTTGAATCGGAGTCGGCGAGGTGTAGCCGAGCTCGTGGACGGCTCGTACCAAAGGTTCGGACAAGCCCAGGGAATCGAATGACATAAGGTATCTATGTAATGCAGTGAGGCGGCCAGCGTCGATCTTCGCGCGCTAACGGGAAGACGCTCGCACGCATTCGGCGTTCATGGCGCCGGCAGGCCGCTTGGGTCCTGGCGCCGCTGGTTGATCGGCGCCGGAAATGAGAATGGGCGCGGCCGCGGTTTCCCGCGAGGCCGCGCCCTAGTGCCTGAGCGAACTTCTGGCCCAAGGCACTTTGGATCAGGCGATTAATCGAGCGGCGCCGAACGCAAGTCGCTCACTTGCTGCGGCGACACCGGCGTACCGTGGTTGCCCCACGACATCCGGATATACGTGACGACAGCGGCGACTTCCTCGTTCGACAGCGATTGCGCGAACGGAGGCATGCCGTACGGATGCGGGTTGTTACCCGTGCTCGGCGGGTAGCCGCCGTTCAGCACCATACGGATCGGGTTCACGGCCGACGGCATCTGAATCGACTGGTTCGTCGCGAGCGGCGGGTACGCCGGCGGCTTGCCGAGGCCGTTGTCGGCGTGGCACTTCGCGCAGTTGTCGGCGTAGACCTTCTTGCCCGTTTGCAGCAGCTCGTCGCCGAACTTCTCCGACGTCTCGTACTGCATGGTTTCCGGCGCTTCCTTCTTCTGCGGGATCGTCTTCAGGTACGTCGCCATCGCGCGGACGTCGTCGTCCGACATGTACTGCAAGCTGTTGTGGACGACTTCGGCCATCGGGCCGAACACGGCACCGCGCGCGGACACGCCGTTCTTCAGCAGATCGCTGATGTCCTTGACGTCCCACTCGCCGAGACCGGCTTCCTTATTCGACGTGAGCGACGGCGCATACCAGTTCTGCAGCGGGATCAGGCCGCCGGCGAACGCCGACGAATTCACCGGGCCGCCCATCAGATTGATCGACGTATGGCACATCGTGCAGTGGCCGAGACCTTCGACGAGGTAAGCGCCACGGTTCCATTCGACCGACTTCGTCGGATCGTCCTTGTACGTGCCTTCACGGAAGAACAGCGTACGCCAGCCGATCAGCAGATTGCGGTTGTTGAACGGGAAGCGCAACTCGTGCGGACGGCTCGGCACGGCCACCGGCGGCACCGAGCGCAGGTAGGCGTAGATCGCGTCCGAATCGGCGCGCGTGACCTTCGTGTAGCTCGCGAACGGGAACGCGGGGTACAGCAGGCTGCCGTCCTTCGAGCGGCCCGTATGAATGGCGCGGTAGAAGTCATCCGACGACCACTTGCCGATACCGTATCGGTCGTCGGGCGTGATGTTCGGCGTATAGAGCGTGCCGAACGGCGTGGCCATCGGCAGGCCGCCGGCAAACTGCTGGCCGCCGCGGACCGTGTGGCAGGCGATACAGTCGCCGGCGCGAGCGAGGTATTCGCCGCGCTTGATCAAGGCGGCTTGATCGGCGGGCGTGGCCGCTTCGGCCGAACCGTTGTGCAGGTTATCGCTGCCCGACCAAAGGACGGGCACGAGCGCGGCGGCCGCAACGACGAGCGCCGACAGAGCGAACAGGGACTTGCGTTTCATAAGTGTGTCTCTCCTCGCGCTTACTGTGGTTCGCTACCGCAGGCAAGCGGAGTTTTCATCGAGCGGGCCGGAGCCGGAACCGGGTTGGCCGGGGCGGGTTGGGTCGACAGCCATGCCGCGACGGCCGTCACATCCGCGTCCGTCAGGCGCGATGCGATCTCGTGCATGCAATCGGGCGCGATGGCGTGGCGCGTGCCCGAACGCCATGCGCCGAGCTGAGCGCTGATGTAATCGCTATGCAAGCCGACGAGGCCCGGAACGGCGGGCTCCATGCCCGTCAGACCTTTGCCGTGGCAGGCCGCGCAAGCGGGAATGTCCTTGGTTTTATCGCCGTTCAGGACGATTTGCTTGCCGCGCGCGAGGACGTCGTTCCCGACCGTGGGCTTGGCCGGCGTCGGGTACGGCGGACGCTGCTGCGAGAAGTACGTGGCGATCTGATGCAGGTAGTCGTCCGAGAGGTACGTGACGAGGTAGTTCATCGGCGGGTACTTGCGGCGGCCCGCGCGGAAATTCTCGAGCTGGTTGTACAGGTACTCGGCCGGCTTGCCCGCGAGGCGCGGGAAGTAGTCGTTATCGGTACCTTGGCCGTGCGAACCGTGGCAGGCCGTGCAACCCTGCACGCGCTGCTCCATCGTATCGGGGGCCGTGGGCTGACTTTGCGCTTGCGCTGCGCTGTAGACACCGGCACTGCCAATCAACAGAAGGGCGAGTAGCGGGCGGAAAATGCGTCTGGAAGACACGCGTAACTCCATCGTTATTCGGGGACCTACCGGGCTACGATCGGCTCGGTATGGCTCTGTGGCTTGCTATTGACTGTTTCGATGCGCGATGTTGCAGCGGCCGTGGCTGATGCGCTATCGGCTTGACGCTCGGGCCAAGCCTGGCGCTGCGACGCAGCATTCTATCATCGATGGGGGGCTCAGGCTATTTGCCGCAGGCGGCGCAAATGCGTCTGGATGCGACGCCGCGACAATATGCCACGTGTAACGCAGTCGTGGCGCACGTTTCGCTGGCGGCACGGTGTCGGGCATCGTTGTCTCCTTTTTGCACATCGAACGTCGACGCGGGGTCGTTCGGCCTGCTTGTGAGCGGTGCATATCGCCCGCGACGCCCGTCAAGCCACCGGCTACCCGGGACGCACGCGCCGTGCCGCGCGAGCTTCGGCAGCCCGATGGAGATCGGACAGCGATCGCATCGCGCCCGGCGCCCGCTGCACGTACACTCACGCCTGCGGCGCGCTCACCCACGATCTCATCGAGCGGTTCATCGGCCCACGCCCGGCCGGGCTGACGGCGGGACTGACGGGGGCTGACGGGGGCTGACGGCCGCGCATTTCAACGCCCTTTCGATTCGCTTCCAATGATGTTTCCTTTGCTTCACCGCCGCTCCCACAGCGTGCCGCTCAATCGTTCGGCCGCTCGTATTCAAACGCGAGGATCCGTGCGCCGATGAACGTGACCGGACTGACGATCGGACAGGTGGCGCTCGCCGCCTTGATGGATATCGCCTTCGCGTTGGCGATCGGCTCGGCACTGCTCGAACGTTGGCTCGCCGTCGAGGGACAACTGGCGCGTGCCGCTTGTCAGCGGGCGCGCGCATCGCTCGTCGCGGCGTGCTTTGCGCTCGTGCTCGCCGATGTGCTGTGGCTGCTTTACGAATCGGCCGTGATGAGCGGGCTGGCGCTCGTGCCGGCGATCGGGGCGATCCCGACGGTGCTTGGCCAGACTCAGGTCGGCTTTGGCTGGTGCGTCGCTTTCGGCGGCGCGGTGCTGGCGTGGGCTGCGGCGCTCGCGAGTCGCGGCGGCCGGGCCGGTCAGGCGGCGTTCGGGCTTGCCGTCGTCATCGTCGCGCTGGGCAAGGCATCGATGGGACATGCGGCCGATGCCGGTCCGTGGTCGGCTGCCGTCGCGATCCAGGCGCTGCATCTCCTGGCGACAGGTGTATGGGGCGGTATTACGCTCGCCGGCGGGCTCTTCGTGCTGCCGGCGCTCGACAGCTCGACGACACGCGGCGCGCTGATTCGGGTCGCCGGGCGAATCTCCTATACGGCGGGTATGGCTTTGGGTGCCGTGCTCGCGACAGGGTTGTACAACGCGGTAGTCGGCCTGGGCGGATCGCTCGCGCCGCTCTCGGAAACCGGCTGGGGCCATGTGCTGACACTCAAGGGTGCGCTCGTGCTGCTGGCCGTCCTGCTTGGCGCGCTGAATCGAACGTCTGCGCTACCGAGATTGCGCCGCACGGCATCGACCACGGATGCCCACACATTCAACAACGTTCTGCATTTGGAAGCGCTCGTGATGGTCGGCGTCTTCATCGTTGCCGCCGTGCTCGCGCATATGGCTCCGGGCATCATGCCGTCGCATTGAGCGTGGGCGCAAGAGCGCGCCGCCGCTCGAAGCCGTTGCGTTCCCGGCGGCATCGGGCGTACCGCGAGCGCTTGCGCCAGCCGCTTATGCCCGTCGCTTCAATTCCTCGCTCACATCGCTCGCTTTCGCCGGGCGGCGCGGTCCGGTATGTCTCATTCATGAGACGACGACGGCCGCAAGCTCACGCGTGCGTTCAGGCGCCGTGCGCCGAGGGCCGCCGCGAGGCGTGCTGCTCGACGGGAGCGGGACTGGGGCTCGCCGTGGCGAGCGTCTCGAGCGCGGGTGCGAGGCTCGGGGCGAGCGCTTGACATCGTCGGGTGCGGCGCGAGCACGCACACGCCGGATCGAGTGCGGTCATTCATAGCCGAGCCTGTGACTGAGAATGGGTGAGAAAAACAGCGCCATCGATGCGCCGATCACCTTGCCTTCGAGCTCGGCCGTCGCGGCGTGCACGACATAGCTGTGCGCGAGCACATCGAAGAGCTGCGGCGCGCAATAGAGGCCGGCCAGGCCGATAGCGCATTTCTCGACGATGGCGATCGGCCAGCCACGGCTGCACGCGGCGACCGCGGCCAGGACGCGCACCAGCGCGAACACGACAAGTGCGCCGACCGCCGCCTGCTCGCGGATCAGATAATCCGGTATGAATTCCCCCATGGCCCGCTCCCAGAGTAATCGTTGTATGGGCAACGGCAATGCAAGGAGTGGGCCACCGATAGGTGATGGACGAGGTGCGCGGGGCAATGAGGCCCGCCCCGTAAGGCTTTGGGCGGAACGGGCACCCGTGCCGGACGGGATCGAATCCAGTCCGAGGGGGCGCCCGCCGCCAGAAGTGTTACGTTCGTGAACGTAACGCGCCGTGACGCGCGGTGAATGGGCTTCGTTCCTTCTGCGCGTTGCTCCCTCTGCCGATGCCTTGCGAGAAGCGATGGCGCATCGTCGCGCAGACGCGTCTGGCCGAAGGTCTGTCGATGACGACCGTCGCGCATAGGGTGGGATAGGCCAGCGATAGCGCTTTTATCGCGATGATCGCGATGTATCGCCGGCTGTACGGCGTGTCGCCCGGGAGGGGCGCGCGAACGAACACGGTTGGCAGACGCTGGTCAGTGGCGCGCAGCGTTCGCGCCGGGCGCTTTTGCTTGAACGCGGGCGGGCGGCAGGGGCCACCCGCCCGCCAGGTATCACCACTCGGCGACGCTGCCGTCGGCGTGACGCCAGACCGGATTGCGCCAGCGGTGGCCGACCTTCGCCATCTCGCGCACTTTCTCCTCGTTGACGTCGACGCCGAGCCCCGGGCCCTTCGGGATCGCGACGAAACCGCCGTCGTATTTGAACACTTCGGGGTTGTGCAGGTAGTCGAGCAGATCGTTGCCTTGGTTGTAGTGAATGCCGAGGCTTTGTTCCTGAATGAACGCGTTATAGCTCACCGCATCGAGCTGCAGGCACGCGGCCAGTGCGATCGGCCCGAGCGGGCAGTGCAGGGCGAGGCCGACGTCGTAAGCCTCGGCCATCGCCGCGATCTTGCGGCATTCGGTGATGCCGCCCGCATGCGAGGCGTCGGGCTGGATGATGTCGACATAGCCCTCGGAGAGGATCGACTTGAAATCCCAGCGCGAGTAGAGCCGTTCGCCCAGCGCAATCGGCGTGTTCGTCTGGTTGACGATGTCGCGCAGCGCCTCGACGTTCTCCGACAGCACAGGCTCTTCGATGAAGAGCAGCTTGTACGGATCGAGTTCCTTCGCCAGCACCTTCGCCATCGGCTTGTGGATCCGGCCGTGGAAGTCGACTCCGATGCCCACATGCGGGCCGACGGCTTCGCGCACCGCGGCGACGTTGGCGATCACCTGCTCCACCTTGTCGAAGGTGTCGACGATCTGCACTTCCTCGGAGCCGTTCATCTTGAGCGCCTTGAAGCCGCGTTCGACCACGGCGCGTGCATTGTTCGCCACGTCGTTCGGGCGATCCCCGCCGATCCACGAGTACACCTTGATCCGATCGCGCACGGCGCCGCCGAGCAGCGCGTGCACCGGCACGCCGTGATGCTTGCCGAGAATGTCCCACAGCGCCTGATCGATGCCGGCGATCGCGCTCATGAGGACGGGGCCGCCGCGATAGAAGCCCGCGCGATACATGACTTGCCAGTGATCCTCGATATGGCGCGGATCCTTGCCGATCAGGTAATCGGCCAATTCCTGCACGGCCGCTTCGACGGTATGGGCGCGGCCTTCGACGACCGGTTCGCCCCAGCCGACGATGCCTTCGTCCGTCTCGATCTTGAGAAACAGCCAGCGCGGCGGGACGACGAACGTCTCGAGCTTCGTGATTTTCATGAGAACACTCCTCCTGGTCGGTGATGACGGCCACGCCGCGGCGCACGCCAAGGACGCATCGAGGCGCCCAAAACCGTCATCGTACCTCAAAACTTATTGAAGTACTATTAATAGTATTTTTGTGGTAGGTCATCGTGGCTTTTTGCCGACGGGGGGGCGGAACGCTTGCGCTTTGCTGGATGCCCGCGATAATCCGCAACAGGGCCGACGTGGCCGGGCGCCGCACGGCAAGTGGCGCGTCCCACGTCCGATCCCGCCGCCGCGTGAAGCCGCTTGCTTGCCGCGGACAGTGGGCGGCCTATACAACCCAGGGAGAACAATGATTCAACGCGATCTGCATGGGCGAGTCGCCTACATGCTGGCGACCGCTATTTTGCGCGGCGATTACCTGCCGGGCACTTTGTTGCCGCGCGAGGCGGAGCTGATGGAATCGTTCGGCGTGAGCCGTACGGTATTGCGCGAGGCGCTTCGAACCCTGAACTCGAAGGGGCTCGTCGAATCGCGGCCAAAAGTCGGCACGAAGGTGAGGCGCCGCAGTGCCTGGAACCTGCTCGATGCCGACTTGCTCGAGTGGTATTCGCAAGTCGCGCCGCCAGTCGCCTTCGCGTTGAAGCTGCAGGAGGTGCGCGAGATGGTCGAACCGTATGCGGCGGCGCTGGCGGCGCGCGCGCATACGCTGGAAACGGTCGATGCGCTCGAGCGCGCGCATGCGGCGATGGTCGCGGCGCGCAACGTCGACGAATGGGTGCGGGCCGATCTGCATTTCCATCTGGGCATCCTGGCGGCCTGCAGTAACGAATTGTTGATGCCGCTCGGCGCGTTGATCGAGCGCACGCTCGAAGCGCAGCTGCGCCTCAATGCCAAGCGGGCCGACGTCTTCAATGCCGCGCTGCATCAGCATACGGCTGTGTACGACGCGATTCGCCTGCGCCAGCCCGAGGCGGCGCGTTCGGCGATGGCCGATCTGCTCGGCGTGACACGCAAGCGCATCGAGGCTTAGGCCCTCTTCACGCTTGTATCGGCCTTGCGCTGGCCACGATTGGTATGACCAGCCCGAGGGGAGGGCGCAGCGCGGGGCTGCGCGCCGAAAGCGCCCCTTGGAACGCGCGTTGCTGAACAAAGGACGGCACTGTCAGCAACGCGCTGAGCGCGCGAAGGAGGTCATCATGCCGCTGAAACGAGGGACGTCCCGCGATGACATTTCGAAGAACGTCAAGACCGAAATGAAGCATGGCAAGTCGCAGAAGCAATCGGTCGCCATCGCCTTGAATCAAGCCCGCAAGTCCGGGGCGAAGATTCCGAAGAAGCACGCGAAGTAACGCGATAACGCGATAACCAATAACGCGATAACGCGATAACACCCTCACGCGGTATCCACCGCGACTTTCGCGCCGGGTCGACAGCTGTTGCCCGGCGCGCCCTCCACGCGCATGGCGCGCATACCGTGCCTCACGTACCGCCGCATAGTCATCGGACTGTCACCAAAAGCTGTGAATCTTGCGTCGCATCACACCTTTGGAGATCGACATGACACCGAGCCAATCCCTTCGCGCAAAGGCCGGCCTTGGCCGCTTGCTCGTGGCGGTGGCCGCCGCGGCTTTGTTCGAGGGACTCGCGTTGCCGGCCCACGCTGCCGATGCGGTTGTGCTGTACACGGCCGACGGCCTCGAGAACCTGTACAAGGATGTGCTGCCCGCCTTCGACAAGAAGGAAGGCGTCAAAGTGAATATCGTGACGGCAGGCAGCGGTGAAGTCGTGAACCGCGCGACGGTGGAGAAGGATTCGCCGAAGGCCGACGTGATCGTGACGCTGCCGCCGTTCATTCAGCAGGCCGATCAAGCCGGGTTGCTGCAGCCGTATGCGAGCGTGAACTACAAGAACGTGCCGGCGATTGCCAAGGCTGGCAATGGCGCATGGGCAACGTTCGTCAACAACTACTTCTCGTTCGCGATAAACCCTGACACGGTCAAGACTCAGCCGAAGACGTTCGAGGATCTGCTGCACGCCGGCTACAGCGGCAAGATCGCCTATTCGAACCCGGCCACGGCCGGCGACGGCATGGCCGTCATCATCCTGACGACGTCGCTGATGGGTGAGGACAAGGCATTCGACTACCTGAAGAAGCTCGAGCAAAGCGCCAAGTTCCACACGAAGGGGACGGGCTACCTCGATGTGCTGCTTTCGCGCAACGAGATCGCGGTGGCCAACGGCGATTTGCAGATGGATCTCGACGACGCGGCGAACGGCGGCCTCTCGCTCAAGCCGGTCTTCCTTGCCGAGAAGGCTGGCAACCAGCCGGCGACGTTCCAGCTGCCCTATGCGATCGGCCTCATCAAGAACGGCCCGAACCAAGGTAAAGGCAAGAAGCTGATCGACTATCTGATGTCGGCCGATGTGCAATCGAAGGTGCCCGACATCTTCGGTATCCCGGGCCGCACGGATATCCGGCTCGCGGGCAAGAACGGCGAGGCCGTCAAGCAAGCGATCTCGGGCGTGAAGCTGATTCCCGTCGATTGGAACCACGTGATGGCGAAGAAGGCCGATTGGACCGCGCGATGGAAGCGCGACGTGATCGGCAATTCGGGTAAGCAAACCGAAGTCGTGAAGCCGAAGTAATCCATTGGCACGTCGAGGACGAACCGGGTGAACACCGCAGGACGGGGGGATCGGAGCGCCGATGCGCATCGCGCTCATGGGCAGGGGGATACGCGTGCCTCGAGTATGCGCGGTGTCGAAATCGAACGGCTCAGTGTGCGCTTCGGTGCGCGCACGGTGCTTGACGACCTATCGCTCTCGATCGGCCGCGGTGAGTTCTTGACCGTGCTGGGCCGCAGCGGTTGCGGCAAGACGACGCTGCTGCGTTTCATCGCCGGGTTCGTCAAAGCGGATTTCGTGGCCGGGCGCCTGTTCGTGGCCGGCCGCGATCTGACGCACGAGCACGCCCATCGGCGCAATCTCGGGCTCTTATTCCAAAGCTACGCGCTGTTCCCGCACCTGAGCGTGTTCGAGAACGTCGCCTTCGGCTTGCGCGCGCGCCGCATCGGCGGCGCCGACATCGCGCGGCGCGTCGCCGACGCGCTCAAACTCGTGCAGCTTGCCGATGCCGGCCACGTCATGCCCGCTCAGCTTTCCGGCGGCATGCAGCAGCGCGTCGCGCTCGCACGCGCGCTCGTCATCGAACCCGATGTGCTGTTGCTCGACGAGCCGCTTTCCGCACTCGATGCCAACTTGCGCGCCTCGGTGCGTTCCGAGCTGAAAGCGCTGCACGAGCGGCTGCCGAATCTGACGATCGTCTGCGTCACGCACGATCAGGACGATGCGCTCGTGCTGTCCGATCGCACGCTGCTCATGCGCGACGGCCGTGTTGCCCAAATCGGCACGCCGCAGGCGCTGTACGACGCCCCCGCGGATGCGTTCGTGGCGCGCTATCTCGGCGCCGCCAATTTGCTGCCACCACGCGTCGCCTTTCCGCTCGGCGACGCGCGCTATGGCGAGCGCGACCGACTCGCGTGCCTGCGCCCCGAAAGCCTGCGGCTCGCACCGCTCGGCGAGGGGCAGTTGCACGGCACGATCGCATCGGTCGATTGGTATGGGCCGGCGCTGTCGGTATCGGTCGTGCTCGACGCGATGCCGGAAACGCCTGTGCTCGTCGCGGCCGCACGCGGCCACGGGATGACACCGGAAAAGGGAGCACGCGTATCGCTCGGATATGAGGTGGATCATGTCGTCCTCGTTCAACCTTGAGCGCACGAGGGGCGCACCGCTCGCCTCGGCCACGTTCGACCCGGCGCAACAGGCGCAACAGGCGCAACCGTTGCAACAGGCGCAACCGTTGCAGCAGGCGGCCTTGCTCGAGCAGGCCGGCGCGCATCGCGCGGCGGCGAGGCGTCGCGCGTGGGGCGCTCATCTGCATTTGATCCTGGTCGCAACGTTCGTCCTCGGTCCGCTCGTGATTTATCCCTTGGCACGGCTGGTACGGCTGAGCCTGACCGGGCCGCATGGTGAATTCGGCTTGCATGCTTACCGGGCTTTTTTCTCGAACCCCGATGCGAGCGGCGTGATCGGCACGACGCTCGCCATCGTGTTCGCCAGCGCGGGCGCCGCGTCCGTGCTCGGCGTCGCCATCGCCGCGCTGCTGTTTTTCAGGCCGTTTCCTGGCGCCGCGATCATTACCCGCTTTCTCGAATTGTTCGTCGCCTTCCCGTCGTTTCTGGTGGCGTTCACGCTGATCTTTCTCTATGGCTCGCAAGGCTCCGTCAGCATCGCGCTGCAACGGCTCTTTCATCTGAGCGCGCCGCCGCTCGATTTTCTGTTCGGCACGGGCGGCATCGTGCTCGCCGAGGTCGTCTTCTATGCGCCGTTCGTCATCCGGCCGACCCTGGCTTCGTTCGCACAGATCGACATGCGGCTCATCGAAGCGGCGCGCAGCCTGGGGGGCAATGGCTTCATGGTGGCGTGGCGGGTGATCGCACCACTGGCATGGCCCGGCATCGCGGCCGGCACGCTGCTGTGCTTCCTGCTGACACTCAACGAGTTCGGCATCCTGCTCGTGCTCGGCAGCGCGCATCTGGTCACGCTGCCCGTGGCCATCTACAGCTCGGCGACGATCGATCTCGACTTGCCGGCGGCTGCTGCCGGTGCCGTCGTGATGCTCGCGATGTCGCTCTCGCTCTATGCGCTCTATCGCAGCGTCGATCGCCGGCAGGCGATGGGAGCCCGATGATGCGCTTGCCAGTGGATCAGCCGGTCAGCGCCATCCCCGAATCTGCGTCCGGTATGCGGCGCAGGGCGGCGCCCATAGCCGGTGTTGCGGTCACGGCTTTCGCCGCGCTGCTGTGTCTGTGGCTCTTCGTGCTGCCGGTCGTGGTGGTCGCGCTCTCCAGCGTGGCGTCGCATTGGTCGGGAACGATTGTCCCCGATGGGTTCACTACGCGTTGGTTCGATCGGCTCGGTTCGAGCGATTTCGATGCGGTCTTCGCGAGTCTCGAGGTTGGGTTTTCCGTGGCGGTGCTCGGGACCGCGATCGGCTTGTGGCTGGCGCTTGCGCTCGAAGGGCGCACGCGCAATGGACTTGGCGCGCTCGTCGATACGATCACGATGATGCCCAACGGCGTGCCGAGCATCGTGCTCGGCCTCGGCGTGCTGATCGCCTATCACAAGGCGCCGCTCGATTTATCGAGTTCGCCCGCGATCGTCGTGCTCGTGCAGCTCGCGCTCGTCTTGCCCTTCAGCTATCGCTGCGCGGCCGCCGCGCTTCGTCCCGAGTTGACGGTGCTGCGGGAGGCCGCCGCGAGCCTCGGGGCACCGCCGTCGATGGTGCTGCGGCGCGTCGTGCTGCCGCAGCTCGTGCCCGCCATTCGCGCGAGCGTCGCGCTTGGCTTCGCGCTCTCGCTCGGCGAGCTCGGCGCGACGCTGACTGTCTATCCGCCGGGATTTTCGACGGTGCCGGTCGTCGTTGTCGGTCAGGTCGAGCGCGGCTACTACCTGCCCGCTTCTGCCTTGGCGCTGATCCTCTTGACCGCGTCCTTCACCGCACTCTCGCTCATCGCGGCGCGCGTACAGAAGCGCCGCACGAGCTGAGGGTTGTTTCGCATGCGAGCGAGCCGACTCCGTTCGGCTGCATCAAGGATTCGGGGCTCGGCTACCAGGAAGGCGTAGCGTTTTTGCAGCCCGTTATCGCAACGAAGGACAGGTGTCAGGAGAGCGTCGATAAAATTGTAACGAAGACTTGTCATGATTGTTTCATGCGACTAGGATCGATGCGAACAAATCATCACGGTGTGTTGTGCATCGCACAATCCGTCTTCCTATGTCCGACGCTTCAACCCAAACGATCGTCGTGCCCCATGGTTTTGCCTTTGCGCTCGATAAGCGCAATCGCGGCGTACCTTTCGACGCGGCCTGGATCGACGGCCTGCGCGTCAACGCTTCGGCGGTAGAGCGGCGCACCGCCACGCTCGCGTCGCGCCGTTCGGTGAAGAAGGACGCCCAAGCCGCCTGGCTGCTCAAAGCCGTCACGTGCATCGATCTGACCACCTTGAACGGCGACGACACGGAAGGCCGTGTGCGCCGGCTCTGCGCCAAGGCGCGTCAGCCCGTGCGCGCCGATTTGATCGAGGCCCTGGGGCTTGCGCCCCAGTCCATCACGACGGGGGCCGTGTGCGTCTATCACCGCTTCGTGGCGGCGGCCGTCGATGCCCTGGCCGGCACGGGTGTTCCCGTCGCGGCCGTCTCCACGGGCTTTCCGGCGGGCTTGAATCCGCACCCGCTCAAGCTCGAGGAGATCGAGGCTTCGGTGGCCGACGGCGCGGCTGAAATCGACATCGTCATCACGCGCGAACACGTACTCACGGGCAACTGGCGCGCGCTGTACGACGAGGTGCGCGATTTCCGCGCGGCCTGCGGCGCCGCGCATATGAAGGCCATCCTGGCCACGGGCGATATCCGCACGCTGACGAACGTCGCCAAGGCCTCGATGGTCTGCATGATGGCCGGGGCCGATTTCATCAAGACGTCGACGGGCAAGGAGGGCGTCAACGCGACGCTCGATGTCTCGCTCGTCATGGTGCGGATGATCCGGGAGTTTTGCGAGCGCACGGGCACGCTGATCGGCTTCAAGCCGGCCGGCGGCGTATCGAGCGCGAAGGCGGTGCTCGCCTATCAAGTGCTCATGAAGGAAGAGCTCGGCCGCGACTGGCTCGAGCCCTCGCTCTTCCGGATCGGCGCGTCGAGCCTGCTCGCCGATATCGAGCGCCAACTCGAGCACCACATCACCGGCCGCTATTCGGCTTTCAACCGTCACCCCGTAGCGTGAGCGATTCGCGATGAGCGTTGCGCAATACTTTCAGACGATGGATTACGCCCCGGCTCCCGAGGACGATCAAGCCGCGCGCGCGTGGCTCGCGCGGCACGATGCGTCGTTCGGCCATTTCATCGACGGCCGGTGGCGCGCCAGCGTATCGGGTGAGTGCTTCACCGTGCGCGCGCCGGCGACGGGCGAGACGCTGGCCCAAGTGGCGCAGGGCGGGGCAGCTGACATCGATGCCGCCGTTGCGGCTGCGCATGCGGCACAGCCGGCCTGGCTGGCCGCTGGCGGCGCGCTGCGCGCGCGGCACCTGTATGCCCTCGCCCGCATGGTGCAGCGGCACAGCCGCCTGTTTGCCGTGGTCGAAGCGCTCGATAACGGTAAGCCGATCCGCGAGACGCGCGATCTCGACGTGCCGCTCGTCGCACGCCATTTTCTGCACCACGCCGGATGGGCTCAACTCCAGGAGGCCGAGTTCGCCGGATGGACGCCGGTGGGCGTCATCGGCCAGATCGTGCCTTGGAATTTTCCGCTGCTGATGCTCGCATGGAAGGTGGCACCGGCCATCGCGCTCGGCAATTGCGTCGTGCTCAAGCCGGCAGAATACACGCCGCTCACGGCCCTGCTGTTCGCCGAGTTGGCAAAGCAGGCCGGGCTGCCCGACGGCGTGCTCAACGTCGTGACCGGCGATGGCACAACGGGGGCTGCGCTCGTCGAACACCCCGGCGTCGACAAGATCGCGTTCACGGGCTCGACCGAAGTCGGCCGGCTCATTCGCGCGGCCACGGCCGGGTCGGGCAAATCGCTGACGCTCGAACTGGGCGGCAAGTCGCCCTTCATCGTCTTCGATGATGCCGATCTCGACGGCGCAGTGGAGGGCGTCGTCGATGCGATCTGGTTCAACCAAGGCCAGGTGTGCTGCGCGGGTTCGCGCCTGCTCGTGCAGGAGGGCGTGGAAGCGCGCTTCATCGCCAAGCTCAAGCGCCGCATGGCGACGCTGCGGGTCGGGCCGTCGCTCGACAAGACGATCGACATGAGCGCGATTGTCGATCCCGTACAACTGGCGCGGATCGAATCGCTCGTCGAGACGGGGCGGCGCGAGGGCGGCGACGTGTGGCAGCCCCAGCAGGTCGTGATGCCGGACACGGGGGGCTCGTACTACCCGCCGACGCTCGTGACGAACGTCGCACCGGCTTCCACGCTCGCACAAGCGGAAATCTTCGGGCCCGTGCTGACGGCCATGAGTTTTCGCACGCCCGACGAGGCCGTCGCGCTCGCCAACGACACGCGCTACGGTTTGGCCGCGAGCGTCTGGAGCGAGACCATCGGGCGCGCGCTCGATATCGCCCCGCGGCTTGCGTGCGGCGTGGTCTGGATCAACGCCACCAATTTGTTCGATGCCAGCGTCGGGTTCGGCGGCTACCGCGAGTCTGGGTATGGCCGCGAAGGCGGGCGCGAGGGGGCATACGAGTATTTGAAGCCGAGCGGCTGGGGCAAGGGCGCGTTGCGTGATGCGCAGGCGGCTGAAGCAGGGAAGGCCGCGGGGCTGGAACATCCCGCGAGGCTCGCGGGCATCGACTTCGTCGACCGCACCGCGAAGCTTTTCATCGGCGGCAAGCAGACGCGCGCCGACGGCGGCAACTCACTCGCCGTTTATGCGCCGAGCGGGGCGTTCATCGGCGAAGTGGCGGACGGCAATCGTAAGGATGTCCGCGATGCCGTCGCGGCGGCACGAAGCGCAGCCAAGTGGACACAGATGAGTGGACACGCGCGCGCACAGGTCCTCTACTACCTCGCCGAGAATCTATCGGCTCGTGCCGATGAGTTTGCCGGGCAGCTCGTTCGGCGTACAGCCTGTGACGAGGGCGCGGCCAGACGCGAAATCGATGCATCGATCGCGCGGCTCTTCACCTATGCGGCGTGGGCAGATAAATTCGACGGCGCCGTTCATACGCCGCCGTTGCGCGGCGTTGCGCTCGCCATGCACGAGCCGCTGGGCGTGGTCGGCATCGCGTGTCCGGACGAGGCGCCGTTGCTTGCGCTGATTTCGCTGATCGGGCCGGCGCTGGCGCTCGGCAACCGTGCGGTGGTGCTGCCGAGCGAGACGTGCCCGTTGATGGCGACCGATTTATACCAAGTCGTCGAAACGTCGGACGTTCCGGCTGGCGTACTCAATATCGTCACCGGCGCGCGCGCGGCGCTGCTGGCCACGCTGGCCAGGCACGACGACGTCGATGCGCTGTGGTGCTTCGGCCGCGCGGCGGAATCGACGCTCGTCGAGCGTGAATCGATCGGCAATTTGAAGCGCACGTTTGTCGACCATGGCCGTCGGCTCGATTGGTTCGAGCGCACGACCGAGGGCCTTCCCTTCTTGCGTCAAGCGGCGCAAATCAAGAATATCTGGATTCCGTATGGCGACTGACAGCCCACATTAGGGCGTGCTATCGGCTGCCCGGCCCGGTTCGATCCGTCACGGAACCGGGCGACGAGACAACGAAAGAAAGGAGACACCCGTGCTGAAACACCTCGATCCGCTTCTGAACGCAGATGTGCTCCACGCGTTGCGTGCGATGGGGCACGGCGATGAAGTCGTGATCTGCGACGCAAACTTCCCGGCCGATTCGGTGGCGCGGGCGACCGTGACGGGCAAGCTGCTGCGCATGGACGGCGTCGATGCCGCGCGGGCCGTGCGCGCCGTGCTTTCGGTGCTGCCGCTCGATACCTTCGTCGAAGCGCCTGCGATGCGCATGGAAGTCGTCGACGATCCGCAGGCCCTGCCGGCGGTTCAGCGCGAGGCGCAGGCCGAAGTCAACGCCGCGGAAGGCCGCGAGGTCCCGTTCGCATCGATTGAACGGCACGCGTTCTACGCGCGGGCACGCGGTGCCTACTGCGTGATCGTGACGGGCGAAACGCGCGGCTACGGCTGCTTCGTGTTCAAGAAGGGCGTCCTGCTCGCCCCCGACGCGCCGCTCGCCGCTGGCGACGGCCGGCCCGCGGAGCGCGGCAAATGAGCGGGCGCGTTGTCATCCTCGGTATCTACGTGACCGATCTCGCGTTTCGCGCGGAGCGCATGCCCGTGATCGGCGAAACGATCGCCGGCTCCGCGTTCGCGATGGGGCCCGGCGGGAAGGGTTCCAATCAAGCCGTCGCGGCTGCCCGCGCCGGTGCCGACGTCGTGTTCTGCACGCGGCTCGGCAACGATGCGTTCGGCGCGATCGCGCGCGAAACGTGGCGCGCGGAAGGCATCGAGGCGCGCGCGACCGTCGTCGATGGGTTGGCGACGGGGGCGGCGCACATCTTCGTCGATGCGGCAACCGGCTCGAACGCGATCATCGTCGCGGCGGGGGCGGCGGGCACGCTGGGCCCTGCCGACGCCGAGGCGATCGAAGCCGATATCGCCGCGGCGCAGGTGTTCGTCACGCAATTGGAGCAGCCGGTGACCGCCGCGCAGCGCGGGCTCGAACTCGCGCGCAAGCATGGCGTAACGACCGTGCTGAACCCCGCACCTGCGCTGCCGCTGCCCGACGAGATTTTTCCGATGTGCGATTACGTGACGCCGAACGAAACCGAAGCCGCGGCGCTGACCGGCATCGACATCGCCACGCCCGACGATGCGCGCCGCGCGGCCGATGCGCTTCTCGCCAAAGGCGTGGGTGCGGTGATCGTCACGCTCGGCGAAACCGGCGCGCTGCTGCATACGCCGGCGCAATCGGTGCTCGTGCCGGCGTTTCGCTGCGGGGCCGTCGTGGAAACAGCGGGGGCCGGCGACGGCTTCACAGGGGGATTCGCCGCGGCCCTCGCACGCGGCGAATCGCCTGTGGCCGCGGTTCGCTTCGGCTGCGCGCTTGCCGGTATTTCCGTCACGCGAGCGGGCACGGCACCCTCGATGCCAACGTTGGATGAAGTCAATGCGCTGCTGAGCGCGGGCTCGGCCGTGTCCGCATAGAAGCGGTTACGCCTGGCATAGTGTTTCGCATCACAGCATCACAGCATCACAGCATCACAGCATCACGCGGACGTATCACGCATCACGATAGGGGCGGCACTCATGAAAGGCTCGTTCGTCATCGGCAAGTGGTTCGGCGACAGGCAGTTGAATTTCCTGCTCGGCGTCAACGCGCTCGTGGTGATCGTCGCCGTGTGGCTCTCGCACGGCCAGTTCGTCAGTATCGATAACGTGCAGTCGATGGGATCGCAGCTGCCCGAAGTGGGGCTGCTCGCACTCGGCATCATGCTGTCGATGCTCTCGGGCAATGGCGGCATCGACCTCTCCGGCGTGGGGCTGGCGAACCTCTCGGGCATGGTGGCTGCGCTCGTTGTGCCGAAGTGGATCAGCGGCGACGATTCTCCCGTCCTCTATACGACACTCTTCGCCGCAATCGTCGTGGTGATGGGATTGCTGGGCGGTTTGATCAACGGCCTCGTCATCGCGCGGCTGCGGCTCACGCCGATCTTGTGCACGCTCGGCACGCAACTCGTGTTCACCGGGATTGCCGTCGCGCTGAGCAACGGCGCTTCGGTCCATGTCGATTACGTCGAGCCGCTGGCCGATATCGGCAACGGCACGGTATTCCAAGTGCCGATTTCGTTTTGCATCTTCATCGCGGCCGTCTTGCTGCTGGGCTGGCTCTTGAAACGCACGCCGTTCGGGCTGCGGCTTTATCTGATGGGCACGAATCCGCGGGCGGCGTTTTATGCCGGCATCGGTTGCGAACGGATGCTGATCGCCACCTACACGATGTGCGGCGTCCTCGCTTCGCTGGCCGGCCTCGTGAGCGTGTCGCATACGCTTAGCGCGAAATGGGACTACGGCAGCTCGTACCTGCTGATCGCGATTCTGATCGCGGTCATGGGGGGCGTGAATCCGGCCGGCGGATACGGCCGCGTCGTCTGCGTGTTCTTCGCCGCGACGGTGCTGCAATTGCTCTCGAGCCTGTTCAATTTACTGGGTGTCTCGCAGTTCTTCGGCGATTGCACGTGGGGCTTTTTGCTGCTCGTCTCGCTCGCGTTCGCCGACGGCGAGCCATTGCGGGCGATCTTCCGCTTCGGGCGTGCGGCTACGGTGCATGTCGAGCCCGGCGGCAAGCGTGGACCGGGCGGGCCGGGCGGATAACGGCGTGATGTTGCCGCACGAGTGAGTTGAGTTCGGTAGTCGGCGGACGCCTGGCCTCGGGCATCCGTCAGCAATCAAGGGGCGTCGCGGAAACAAGGAAGGAGACAACGCAGATGAAGCTGAAACGAACGAGCCTCGCGCTCGCGGCTTGCGCGCTCGGCGCGGGCGTCATTTTCGCCGCGCAGGCGGCGACCAATGAAACGATCGTCACCGTCGTGAAGGTGACGGGCATCAGCTGGTTCAATCGGATGGACGAGGGCGTCAAGCAGTTCGCGAAAGACAATCCCGGCATCACGACCTACCAGACGGGGCCCGGCCAGGCCGACGCCGCCCAGCAATTGCGCATCATCGAGGATCTGATCGCGAAGAAAGTCAGTGCGATCGCGGTGGTCCCCTACGATCCGCCGACACTCGAACCGGCCCTGAAGAAAGCGATGGACCGCGGCATCAAGGTCGTCACGCACGAGGCCGACAACGAGAAAAACACGATGGTCGACGTCGAAGCGTTCGACAACAGCGCGTACGGCGCCGCGCTCAACGATCGGCTCGCGAGCTGCATGCACGACGAAGGCAAGTGGGCGACGTTCGTCGGCTCGCTCGGCAGCCGTTCGCAGGTGCAATGGGCCGACGGCGGCATCGACAACGCGAAGAAGAAATACCCGAAGATGCAGCTCGTCGAAACCAACATCGAAACGAACAACGACGGCGAGCATGCCTACCAACAGGCGAAGGAAGTGCTGCGCAAACACCCCGACATCAAGGGCTTCCAAGGCTCGTCGTCGCTCGACGTGCTCGGGATCGGCCGTGCAGTCGAGGAAGCGGGCCTCGTCGGTAAGGTCTGCGTGTACGGTACGGGCCTGCCGACCGAAGCGGGCAAGTATCTCGAGAGCGGGGCGATCAACGGGATCGCGTTCTGGGATCCGAAGCTCGCCGGCCTCGCCATGGACAAGATCGCGAAGCGGCTGCTCGACGGCAAGACGGTGCAAAACGGCGATAACCTCGGCCTGCCCGGCTACGAGAAGGTAACGGTGAGCAAAGGCCCCGGCAAGGGCATCATCGTGCGCGGGCAGGGATGGGTGAGCGTGGACAAGTCGAACTACAAGCAATACAACTTCTGATGATGGGAAGCGCGCGGGCGATGCGAATCGTCCGCGCCGCGACGATATCGATGTGAGCGCATGCACGACGATCAACGACGATGAACGACCCCCTTGTTTCGGATCCCTGGCTTGAAGTGATCGGCGTGCACAAGCGCTTCACGGGTGTGCATGCATTGCGCGGCGTGACGTTGACGTTCGCACGCGGGCAGATCTATCACTTGCTCGGCGAAAACGGCTGCGGCAAGAGCACGCTGATCAAGATCATCTCGGGGGCACAACCGCCCGACGAAGGTGAGCTCGTCATCGAAGGCAAGCGCCATGCGCAGCTGACGCCGCTCGAAGCGCTGGCGGCCGGCATCGAAACGGTCTATCAGGACCTTTCGCTGTTGCCGAACATGAGCGTGGCGGAGAACGTCGCGTTGACCTCCGAGTTGGCCGAGCATGGCGGGCGCCTTGCGCGCACGTTCGACCGGCGCGCACTGGCCGGCCGCGCCGCGCGCGCGCTGGAGGCGGTCGGCTTGCCGTCCGACGCCTCGTTCCAGGCGATGATCGTCGAAACGCTGCCGTTGGCGACGCGCCAACTCGTGGCCATCGCGCGCGTCATCGCGAGCGAGGCCAAGTTCGTCATCATGGACGAACCGACCACCTCGCTCACGCAAAAGGAAGTGGCCAATCTGATCGCCGTGTTGACGACGCTGCGCGCGCAGGGCGTGACCGTGCTGTTCGTGAGCCACAAGCTGGACGAATGCTATGCGATCGGCGGCGAAGTGATCGTGCTGCGCGATGGCCGCAAGGTGGCGCAGGGGCCGATTGCCGATTACACGAAGGCGCAGTTGAGCGAGCTTATGACGGGACGCGAACTCGCCCATGCGCGGTACCGGACGCATGCGCCCGAAGCGCTGGAGCTCGTGCTCGCCGTGCGCGGACTAGGACGCGGCCGCCAGTTTCGCGATGTGTCGTTCGCGTTGCGGCGCGGCGAAATTCTGGGCGTGACGGGGCTGCTCGATTCGGGCCGCAACGAACTCGCGCGGGCGCTCGCGGGTGTCGCGCCGGCCGACGCGGGGACGATCGCGCTCGACGGTGTGCCGATCACGCTGGCGAACCCCGGTGACGCCAAGCGGCACCGGATCGGTTATGTGCCGGAGGATCGCCTGAGCGAGGGCCTCTTTCTCGACAAGTCGATTCGCGACAACGTCGTGACGGCGATGATCTCGAGCCTGCGCAACCGCTTCGGCGGGCTCGATCCGAAACGGGCCCGCGCGTTGGCGCAACGCACGGTGACGGATCTGCAGATCGCGACGCCCGACATCGATAAACCCGTCCAATCGCTGTCGGGCGGTAACCAGCAGCGCGTGCTGATCGGCCGCTGGCTCGCGATCGATCCGCGTGTGCTCATCTTGCATGGGCCGACGGTGGGTGTCGACGTGGGCTCGAAGGACATCATCTATCGCATCATGCAGTCGCTTTCCGAGCGCGGCATCGGCATCGTACTGATCAGCGACGATTTGCCTGAACTGCTGCAGAACTGCGATCGGATCCTGATGATGAGCAAGGGACGCGTGACGGGCGAGTATGCCGCGCAGGGTCTGACGGAAGCGGAGCTGTATCGCGCGCTGCTGGCGCAGGCAGCGTGATCGCCAACCTGCGCGCCCGGGACGTTTTCAGATCGAATCGAATCGAAGCTACTTGAATTGAACGGCGAATCACGATGAATCAGACGATGAGTTCAACCGATACCGTCGACATGAAATCCGGCCGCCGCCGGGCCCCCGATTGGCGCACGAAATTGGCGCGTCGCCCGGAATGGCTGCCCGGCGCGCTGATCGTCGTGTCGTGCATCGTGGTGGCCGCGATCAATCCGCGCTTCCTGCAGTGGGCCACGCTGTTCGATCTGCTGCATTCGGCGACAACGACCTCGCTGTTCGCGCTTGGTACGCTCGTCGTGCTCGCCTCGGGCGGTATCGACGTCTCGTTCACGGCGATCGGCGCGTTGACGATGTATTCCATTACGAAGGCCGTATTCGCCTGGTGGCCCGATGCGCCGTTCGGGTTGATTCTGCTCGTGGGCGCGGTGGGCGGCATCCTGCTCGGGCTCGTGAACGGCTGGCTCGTGCATCGGCTGAAGGCCCCTTCGCTGATTGTCACGATCGGCACGCAGTATCTGTATCGCGGGATCTTGCTGACGTTCGTCGGCACGACGTTTTTCATGAACATCCCGCACAGCATGGATCGTTTCGGCCGCATTCCACTGTTGGCTTACCGCACGGTGGATGGCCTCCATGCCGTGCTGCCGGTTTCGGTGCTGGCGCTCGTGGTGGCGGCCGTCGTGACGTGGTACCTGTTGAACCGGACGATGATGGGACGCGCTGTTTACGCGATGGGCGGCAGTCTGGCGATCGCGCAGCGGCTCGGCTACAACGTGCGTGCCGTCCACTTGTTCGTGTTCGGCTATACGGGCCTGCTCGCGGGCGTCGCCGGTATCTTGCACGTGTCGACCAATCGGCTCGCGAATCCGTTCGATCTGGTCGGGTCCGAACTCGATGTCATCGCGGCTGTCATTCTTGGCGGTGCGCGCATTACAGGCGGCAGCGGGACGGTGCTTGGCACACTGCTGGGCGTGGCGCTCGTGACGCTCGTCGATAACACGCTGATCCTTGTCGGCGTGCCGAGTACGTGGCAGAAAATCATCGTCGGAGCGTTCATCCTCGTGGCGGGTATCCTGTTCGCCCTGCGCCGGCGCGGTTGAGTTCACCACCAGCGAGGGGCGGCAGCCCCGGGAGGCGGCGTGTAGCCCCATGCGCGCGCTTCATGCCCTTTATGTCCTTCACGCCCTTCACGCGCTGCGCTTGCGCCGCTCCTGTCCCTTTTCGGTAATGACCGAATCGAATGCATCGACCTGTGAGAACCGAACGGCTTTCACGACGCCGAATTTGCTCGTATCGGCCACGAGATGGCTTTCGACCGCACTGGTCATCGCGGCTTGCTTGATTGCCACCTCATGAAAATTCCAGCACGTGACGCCGCGCGCCGCATCGATGCCGCCCGCGGAAATGAAGGCTTTGTTGATGCCCATGCGCCGTAGCATCTCCAGGCTTTCATCGCCCGTGAAGGAATCCGACGACGGGACATACACGCCACCGAGCAAGATCATCCGCACGTTCGGCATTCCCCGCAGGATGTCGGCGATGTTCAGCGAATAGCAGACCACGGTGAGTTGAATGCCGGCGGGAATGAGCCGGGCCAGGCTGGTGAGCGTCGTGCCGCAATCGATAAAGATCGTTTCGTTGTCGGCAATGAGTTGCGCCGCGTAGGCCGAGGCTTGCGCCTTCGCTTGCGCGAAGTGGTCCTGTTCCTGCTCGAGCGAGTAGCCGGCCGCGTTGGGAACGTTGGCCGCGCTGACGATATAGCCGCCGAGATACGTGAAGCGTTCGGGATTGGCCGTGATGTCGCGCCGCACGGTCATTTCGGACACACCAAGCAATGCGGCGGCATCGCGCAACCGCATGACGCTGTGTTTGGCGAGCGCATCGGCGAGAGCGCGTAGACGGTCGGTTTTGAGCATCGATTCGATGAACGAGTGCGCTCGGCTGTGGAAGGAGCGGGCCGCGTATCCGGTACGTTACGTTCTTTGCGAAATAGTGATCGAATTATAACAAAATAACAAACGGGGCGTAACAATAGACAAGGGTAGACAAGGGTAGGAAGCAGCGCCTTCCTTCGCCGGGGGCCCCTTTTTGAATCGAGCTGATAAACATGTCCCCAAATTATATTTGGCGGCAAAAAGGCTCGGCTAACAAAACGTAAAAGGAATCGTTTCCGCCAACGTTTGCGCGAAATGCAAACGTTTTCTCCGTTCGGGTTTGTGAGTACTTCAGATTTGACGGCGCGGGCCGTTATACCGGTCGTGGTGATGAAGGAATAACTGAAAAATGGGATTGCCTGTCTTGGTGGTGGACGATTCGACGCTCGCCCGCCGACTGCTGATCAACGCGCTGCCTGAGGCGTGGGATGTCGAAATTTCTCAGGCCGCCAATGGCGCGGACGCAATCGCCGCCTACCGCGAGGGTCGCGCCTCCGTGATGTTCCTCGATCTGACGATGCCGGGCATGACGGGTTTCGACGTGCTCGAGACCGTGCGCGCCGAAGGGCTCGACAGCTTCGTCATTGTGGTGTCCGCCGATATTCAACCGGAAGCGAAAGCGCGTGTGAAAGCGCTCGGCGCAGTCGCGTTCATCGACAAGCCGGTTTCCAGTGCGAAGCTGTTGCCTGTCTTGAAAGAGTACGGATTGTATGAGTGAGCACATCCTCACGGAAGACCAGCGCGACGCGCTGCAAGAGATCGCGAACATTGGCATGGGCCAAGCGGGCGCGCGTCTTGCCGCGTTGCTCGGGCGCTTCGTGCATCTGTCGGTGCCGCGCATCCGCATGGTCGATACGGAATCGCTGCCGTCGGCCGTGCGCGACATGCTCGACTTCACGGAGCCCGTGACGGCGTTGCGCCAAAGCTTCCGCTGCGAGATCGCCGGCGAGGCGATTTCGCTGTTCGACAGCCGCAGCGCCGATCACATGAAGTTCGTGTTCCGCTCGGACGACATGAACACGGAAGAGCGTTTCGAGGATATGTCCGATGCGGAAGTGCTGTCCGACGTCGCGAACCTGATTGCCGGCGCGTGCTTGACGGGGCTGTTCGAACAACTCGGGCAATTGCCGACTTTTACGCCGCCGCGTTTGATCGGGGTCCAGCTCGATCTGGAAGAAGTCCTGCATCCGTCCAAGCTGCCGTGGGACCGCGCGCTGCTGCTCGAGGTCAATCTGCAGACCGAGGACGGCGTGTTCGGCTCGCATCTGTTGACGCTGATGACGGCGAAAGCCGTGCAGTCGCTCGTCGCGGCGCTCGACGGATTTCTCGCCAACCTCTGAATCGATCGAAGTCGTAGATGGACATCCCTGGCACCGCTCGCTTGAGTGAGCTCGCGCTGGAGCGCGTGGGGCTCGGCATTTTCGCTGTGGATCGCGAGTACCGGATCGTGCTGTGGAACCGCTTTATGGATGAGCACAGCGGCGTGGCCGCCGCGCAAGCCATCGGGCGCAGCTTCTTCGATTGCTTTCCCGACTCGCCGCGCGCGTGGCTCAAGCGCAAGTTCGATACGGTGTTTCTGCTGCACAGCGGCTCGTTTTCGTCGTGGCAGCACCGCCCCTGGCTGCTGCCGTTCGAGCACGATTGCCCGATCACGGGCTCGCTCGATCTCATGCAGCAGGACTGCTCGTTCATGCCGCTGATCGAGAACGGCGAAGTCGTGGCCGTGTGCGTGACCATCGCCGACGTGACCGAACTTGCCGTGGCCTGGAAAGAGCGCGAGGCCGCGCTCGATGCGCTGCGCGATTCGTCGGAGCGCGACGCACTCACCGGCCTTTACAACCGTCGCCATGTCGACCGTCGCCTGCTGGCGGAGTACAACAGCTGGACACGTCATCACGATTCGTTCGCGGTGCTGTTGTTCGACATCGATCACTTCAAGCGCATCAACGATACGTACGGCCACCCGACCGGCGATGCGGTACTGCGCAAGATTGCCGCGACCGTTTCACCGCAACTGCGCAATAGCGACATCCTCGGGCGCTACGGCGGCGAGGAATTCATGGTGATCCTGCCGCATTGCGATGAGGCGGGCGCGGCCGTCGTGGCGGAAAAGATCCGCCACGCGATCGAGAGCGATGCGCTGGAGGTCAGTTCCGGCCCGCTGAAAGTGACGGTGAGCGTCGGCGGCTGTTTGGCTGCGGAAGGATTGACGGGTGTCGCCCCGCTCGTGGCGGAGGCCGATCAGGCGCTCTACGACGCGAAGCATGCGGGGCGCAACCAAGTGTGCATCGTGGCGCACCACGCTTGACGCGCTCAATGCCCCTCGGAGCGTGCGGCGATCCAGTCCATTGCCGCGAACAGCACGCCGGAGACGATGAACGTCAAATGCAGGATGACGAGCCAGCGCAGACGCGCTTCGTCTAGCGGCTGGTCCAGCTCCGTGAGGCTCATAAAGGCGCGCAGCAGCGAAATGGCTGAAATGGCGACGATCGAGCCGATCAGCTTCATCTTCAATCCCGAGAAATCGAGCGTCCCCATCCAGCTCGGCCGATCTTCGCTGTCGCCCGTGTCGATCTTCGAAATGAAGTTCTCGTAACCGGAAAAAATCACGATCACGACGAGGTTGGCGGCGAGCGACAGATCGATGAGTGAGAGCGTCGCGAGAATCATTTGCTCGGGGCGCGCATGCAACGCACCCGTCAGTGCGTGAGCCAGTTCGCCGACGAATGCGATCAACAACATGACGAGCGAAAATACGAGGCCGACATAAAACGGCGCGAGCAGCCAGCGCGATTTGAACAAAGAAAACTCGAGCAGTTTTTCGAGGGAATTGCGTCGATGCATGGGGCGTTATTCCTGTTGTTGTGCGGGCTGCGATGGGACGCGCCGCGCGAAATGCCGGACGAACCGGTGATTTTACCGGTTCCTTCCGATCGGCTTTCGATGCGCGGGGCTGCGGGGGGAGAGACTGCGCTCAATCTGTGACAGTGCGCGCCGCGGCGAGCTCAGGGCGTCACGGCAGCAGCCCGAACACCGCTACGCCGTTCGTCGCCCCGACATACACGCGGCCATGCGCGATCATCGGTGTGATGAACTTGTTGCCTGCGCCGAACGTATCGCGCGATCCGGCCTGGTTACTGTTGTACAACTCGCGCGCGAGGTTGCTCGCGTCGAACGCGTGCAGCGCGCCGACCGAGCCGTTCTGGGCCGCCCAGACGATCGCGTTCTGGGTGCCATTCGCCGAGATACTCGGTGTCGTTCCCGGGTAGGCAAATGTGCCGGGGCTCTTCGAGCTGGGCGTCGTGGCCAATTTGGCCGACGTGATCGGGAATGCCTTGAGGTTATCGCCGACAGCGCCGTAATAGACGACGTTGCCGAAGTAAGCCGGCATGCCGAAGACGGCACCGCCCAACTGGCCGTCGATTTCCTGCCAGATTGCGTTTTGCGTCCCGTTGAATTTGCCCATGGCGTTGCGGTCGACGACATAGATTTTGGCGTCCTTGCCCGCCCCGACAGCCAGATGCCTTGTCGCGCCGCTCGCATCGACGAGATCGGGCAACACCAGCGCGCCGCCCGACCCCAGATCGACGTCCTGATTCGATTCGGTCACGGTGTTGAACGGGGCGAAGTAGTCGGCGACCGACAGCTTCGGCGAAGTCGCCAACTTCAGAAACGTGTTGCCGAAATCGCCGTTAACGGGAAATCCGCTGCTGTTCAGCGTGCTGTCGAACGTGCCGTTGGCATCGAGCAGATACAGGGCGTTGCCGTCCGAGGCCATTCCCGCGCCGCTCATCCATACCGAACCTTCGCTGCCGTTCGGCGTGAGGTTCAGCGCGCTCGTCTGGGCCAGGGTCCCGGCGCTGTAGGCCATGACCCAGCCGCCATAGACGCCTTGATCGCAATGTGACGTCCAGGCGAGATAGAGCGTGCCGTTCACGAGAGCAAGCGCCTGCCGTTCGGCATACTGCCCAGGATTGAACACGGTGACGCCGTTCGTGCTGCTTGCGCCGTTGCCGGGATAGGTGGCGGCGATTTCCGTCGGGCCGCCGAACATTTCCGCACCTGTGGACAAATCGAGCGCATGCAGCCGCTGATGATAGGCCCCGTTCGACCCTTTGCTCATCGCCACGGCGTAGATCGCGCCGTTCGCGCCGCGCGAGCGATCGATGACGGGTGTCGACGTCACACCGATTTCCGGTGTGATCTGCGAGCAGTTGCGGGCGTCGCTCGTCGTTTCGCCGCTGCTGAGCAGCGAACGCTGCCATAGTGGCGCGCCGGTATCTGCATCGAAGGCGAAAACGCTATCGTGTTCCGTCGCGACATAGACGACGTTATGAGCCACACCGTTCACGGACACGTTGCTGGCATACAGAGGTTGCGCGTCGACTTTGCCGTCGGCGGCGAGGAAAGCGACTTTGCCGAATCGGGTCGAATTGACGTTCGCGGGCGTAAGCGTCGTCTCGGCCAAGTATTGGCCGGTACGCGCGATATCGTTGTGATAAGTCAGGACATCGGCTGCCGATGCCATGCCGCCGGGCCCTCCGGTACCGCCCGCGCCGCTTCCGCTGCCGGCACCGCCCGTGCTGCTCGAACCGCTGGAACTCCCGGAGCCGCTTCCGCACGATGCGCACATTGCCGCCGCGATGCAGACAAGTGCGCCGAATCTAACGGTTCGCGATGTCGAATGAAAACCGTGCTTGCGATCCATGAGCGTCTCCCATTGGAGGAAGGCTCAAAAACAGAGCATTTTCCATACCGAAGCGGTGGCGCCCCCTTTCTTCTCGAAACGATTGCCGAGGCGCTGGGTTAGGGCGATGCTTGTCGCGTACGGAATGGACGAACGGGACGGTACGGCGCCAAGCCAAGCGCCGCCCCGAACGAAAAGCGGCTCATGCCGTCGTGAGAGGTGCGCCATGTTCTCGACTGAATCTTTGAAACGGTTATTGGCCGTTGGAATCGTCTTCTTTTTCACAGCTTGCGCGCAAATGGGAACGCCCGCCTCGCAGTCCGGCGAGGCAGGCGCTGCCCAACCGGCCGGCGGCGCTTGCCAGGCAGCAGACGGCAGTCTGGTGTCGGATGGCACCGTCGCTGCCAAGTGCGCGGTACCGGGCCAAGGCGTCACTAGCTGCCCGCGCTATACATGCCGCCGCTGCAGCAACGGCGCCTGGAGCGGCGAGTACACGTGCAGGCTGCGTTGAGCGGCTTTGTCGGTGCACTGATTCAGGAAGGTTGCGGGCCGTCGTATCCCTCGACGATGACGAGATCGATCGTCGAGGCGGGCTGCCTGAGTTTCACTGCCGCTTGATATTCCGGCGAGTGCCAGCAATCGAGTGCAGCCTGGAATGACGGGAATTCGAGGATCACGTTGCGAGCACGGGTGGCCCCTTCCGGGACTTCATATCGGCCGCCCCTTGCCAAAAAGCGTCCGCCATATTTCTTGATCGGATCGGCGTTTGCCGCTACATACGCTTTGTATTGTTCTTGATCGGTTACGTCGACGTGAACGATCCAGTAGCCCTTCTGCATTGTGGTTCTCCTGTGGTGGCGGGTATTACGACATGAAGACGACCAACGGTCGAATTATCGCTCAAACCAGTCTGTCTGTTTTTTGGGGCAGTGGTTAAAGTCTGGATTGGCGTGGCGCCGACATCGGCCGCGTCGTTCTTCCGATGTCGAATAGAGACAAGGCTACGGCCACGCTGAAATTGGACGATAATGCCTCGCTATCCTCCGGTGCCGTCCGGTTTTCCACTTTATTTCAATCGGTGGAATGGATAGGTTTAGCCGCGTGCCACGACAACATTCACATTATTATGGCCACATTCGTTATTCCGAGGAAATCCGCCGTACCCTTTGCGCTTTTTCTGGCCGCACTCGTCAGCCATGTATCGCTTGCGGCCCCCCATCGCGCGGTTCGCCGCGACGCCGCGGCAAGCGGTGCGGCGGTGGCCGGCCCCGCGTCGGCGCCGCTCGATGCCGATATTCCGTCCGCGCTCTGGCACGATCCGCACTGGGTGGAAGGGCCGGCGGCCGTGCAGTTGGGCCAGGTCGCTTCGTTCAGCGTTCCCGCCGGCTTTCGTGTGCTGCCGCCGTCGGCGCAAGCGGAGGGCCGCGCATCCGATTCCGCCGCGGAGTCGGTGAGCGACGAAGATGAACCGATCACGGCGCTCGTCGCGCCGGACGATGGCAGTTGGGCCATGGGGCTGCAAGTGAACCGGGTTGGCTACGTCGATACGAGCTCGGTTCACCTGGATCCGGCAGACTTGGCTTCGACGATCGAGCGCCGGGGCTCCGCGTCCCCGTTCGATGCGTCGTCGCGCTCTCTGGTCTCGAACATGAAGACTGTGGCATGGGTGCGCGCGCCGCGATGGGATGCGGGCCAGCACCAGCTCGATTGGATCGACGAAGAGACGGTGGTGGGCACGGGAGAGGTCTCGGACACGACCTATCTGAATGCGGTGAAACTGGGGCGACGTGACGCGGTGAGCATGCAGCTCGAACTCGACGGCGACGACAGCAAGCATCGCGCGATGGGCTTGACGAAGGCGTTCGATGAACTCGCCGGCGGCTTGTCCTTCCGCGCCGGCGCAACCTACGCGGACTATCGCGACGGCGACGCTACCGCTTCGCTGAGGCTGACCGACTACATCACGGGCCCGGAAACCGATCGGGAAAAGGCCGACGACGCGAGAATCGAAAATGCGCTCGGCTTCGACTGGACGGGTTTTTTTGAGCGCATCCTTCCGTTGGCCGGTGTGGCGCTCGCGGGGCTTGGCGCCCGGCGCTGGAAGCGGGCGAGGCGCAATGGGGGCAGGGCACCAGGTGCCCGGTAGTGATCGGCATGGCGAGCGGGCAGGGGCCGCGGCGGTCTGGCTGCTGCCGGCTGCTCGCTGCCGGCTGGCGATCCGTCGGGCGACGCACTGACTCGATGTCACCGAATACGCATTTCGTCCGCAGCGGCTGCTGCCATCTGGATTGAGTATCCGACAGATTTGTCTGTATATATCGCGGGCCAGTGAATGCCGGGCAAAGACATCGCCATGCCGACACGTATGACTGCGATGCAAGTGAACCGTTTTGCGGTGAGCTTTTTAATCGCTTTGTCTCCTGCCCTCTATCGGCAAGACGTTTCCCGTCTGTCGATCGACGATCTTCTCAATTGTGGCGAGCGGAGCGCCGTATCAGGTCCGCCGTACGTTATGATTGCGCTTTAGTGTGACGACGGATCAGCCGCGGTAAATATGAACTTAGCTTAGAGGAGCAAAATTTCGCCGTTATCTCGCCTGCGTACGGCATGGCGTGTCTCGACGATCGGCCGGTTATGCGTCAATCGGTTCGCGCGAGAATAATGTCACTGTGAACGATCGCTATGTATTCGTTATTGCCCGCATTCGTATCGGCGTTGTTTCTTGGATTTGGCCTGTACGTGTTAATCACGGAGGGCGTGACGCGCGTCTCGGTTCCTTTTGCCGCGATGTGTGCAACGACGTTTGTATGGCAAGGCGCCTGGGCCTTTCTCTTTCAGACCACCTCCCCGGATACGGCGGCCCTGCTGGTCAAGGTTGGCTATTTCTTCATCCTGTTCCTGCCAACCACGCTCTATCATTTTTCCCTCGAAGTGGTTTCGCGCCGCGGCGAACGGCCTGCACTGCTCGCGTCCTATGGCCTTTGCATCGTGCTCGCGATCCTGCTGATCACCGGCAATAGCATCGTCGACGGCTTCAATTCGCACTTCTTTGGCGACTACCCGAAGGCCGGCCGGCTTCATCCCATTCACGTCGTGCAGACGATCGTAGTGGTCAGCCGTAGTGCGTGGCTGATATTCAACGCCCGGCGCGATGCCCGCGCCGCAGGGGTTCGCAAACTGCTCGACCTCTGCCTGCTCGGCGTCGTCATCTATTCGTTCGCGGCGGTCGATTACGCGGTTAACTACGGGTATGACTTCTATCCGCCGGGATTCGTCTTCATCACCGTCAGTCTGGGCATTTTGGCCGTCGCAATTGTCCGCTACGGACTGATGGGGCCTTACCTCTTGCTGGCCACCATGGCGCATGAGGTCGCCACCCCGCTTGCAACGATCGGTATGCACGCCGACGAGCTGCGCAGCGCACTACCCGAATTGATGCGCGGATACCGTCTGGCGGTGCAGCACCGCCTCTGCGAGGACACGCTGTATTCGTTGGAGGAACCGGACAGGTTGCCGAGCCTCGCGTCGGCTATCCGTCGCCAGGTCAACAGCACGAGCGTCGTGATGGAGATGTCGCTCGCCTCGCTCACTTTGCGCCGGCTGGACAAACGAAGCTTCGCCGCCCACTCCATCAAGGTGTGTGTGGACGCGGCGCTTGACCGGTTCCCGTTCCGCACCGGCGAACGAGAGCTCGTTTCCACGGTCCGCATCGATCCGGCGATCCAATTTTCAGGTTCGGATTCGCTCCTCATCTTCGTTTTGTTCAATTTGATCAAGAACGCGCTTCAGGCGATTCAGTCGAGCGGAAAGGGAAGCATTCACATCGAGGCGCAAAGCAGCGACGGCTTCTGCGTGCTCCGCTTCACCGATACGGGTCCCGGCATCGCACCCGACGTGCTGCCGCAGATCTTCGAGCCGTTCTACTCCACCAAGGCGCACGGGCGAGGGGCCGGCGTGGGCCTGACATTCTGCCGGCGCGTTTGTGAAGCATTCGGCGGCAGCATCGCGTGCGAATCGGAACTGGGCGAGCATACGACGTTCATCCTGCAGCTACCCGAGCCCGGCTCGGCGATGGATCGCGGACGACACGATCCATCGCCTTCCTCCCGGCGCTATCGCGTCGGGTAATTCAGATCGATCACTCCAAAGCCGGCTAGGCGATCAGTTGGTACTCCATGAACCGCTCGCCGATGCTGCCGGGCATCCGGCGAATACGTTTGTCCGGGCCCGCGAACACGACTTGCTGATAGCCCATCGAAACAGGCCGGCCATCCACATAAAAGCGGAACAGCAGATAGGCCGAGCATTGCTTGACCTCGAGCGTGTTGAGGTAGCAATCCACTTGCTGGAACGGGAACGTCTCCTGGACGTACTCTTGATGGGCGCGCTTGGTGACGAATGCCCCTTTGATACTGAGCATGTCGTTGTTCACGCATTGGTGAAACCAACGCTCGCGGCAGATGCCCTGCCATTCGAAGTAGCGCGAAAAATACGTGTTCATAAAGGCGTTCGAATCCTTCAGATAGATGTCGATGACATGGTGAAAGGTGTTGTTGGCCGCAACATCCGCCACGATGGGTGTCAGCAATGCGGTGCCAGTGGAGAGCAGTTGGGGAATTGCGTCACGTGTCGACATGAAATAGTCCTGCAAAGAAATCGCTACGAGCGGTAGCGGCGCATTCCCCGGAGGTGGGGAATGCGCGATTCTTGCAGCTCATGCAACATTCATCCCGCATACAGCGCGCAAATGCGTGCGATTGCAGGAGAAAACCGGCTGCATAGGGGGATGGCGTGCATCTCACCTACATGAAATCCCCTACGTGTTTGCATGGGGTGATAGGATTGCCTGCTCCGCAGGCGGTACGGGATAATCAGCCGCTTGCCGTTTGTTTGGCTATGTGTGTGCGAGACGCATCCGCGGCAATCGTTAAAGTCATCCGGTCGATACACGCCCCTTTCGTCGAGGTTGGAATGAGCCCCTTTGTCAGGCAGCCAATGCTTCACCCCGCGTCGGTCGTTTTTCTGGACGACAGCGAGGATTTCCTGCACGGTCTGCAGGGAATTTTTCGGGATCGCGAGCTGAACTGGTTTTTCTCGAAACCTCAGGCGGCGCTCGATTTCATGTCGTCTCGCCATCGTGGTGCGCCCGCTATCCGTATTGCGGGAACCAACGTTTCGGAGATCGAACGCGCATCGAATGCATTAGGCCGGGACGCGCTGAACGACGAATCGAGGTTCGAAGAGATTGCCGCGGTGGTCGTCGATTACGAGATGCCGGAGATGGATGGGATTCGCTTTCTGTCATCGATCGGCGACGTCGAATGCACGAAAATCCTGCTGACCGGCGCGGCAGGTTATCGGGAGGCCGTGGATGCCTTCAACGCCGGATTGATCGATGTGTATCTAAGAAAGACCGATGCCGACATGCCGGGCAAGTTGGCGGCCGCGCTCGCCGAGGCGAAAAAAAAGCATTGCGCGTCGAGGGGGCACATCGGTGTGCACGATATCGGGACGGCCTATGCCGATCCGAGAGTCATCGAGTTGCTTGGCGAATTGGCCGCCCGTGAAAATCTGGTCGAATATTACTGGCGTCCCGAACAGAACGCGGTTCTGATGTTCGACGCTGCGTCGAACCCCAGCGTTTTCATTGCGTGGGATACGGACGAATGGGCGTTTCAGATCGACACGGTAACGGACGCGAGCGGCCCCGATTGGTTGCAACGGGGGCTGGAAGAACGCGCGATCATGCCGTTGTTCTGGCCACATCAGGCGTTTCATCCCGCGTTGACGTTCATTCCGACAGCCAAGCCCATTCCCGTTCCGGGTTGGGAAGGCACGTTTTATAGCCTCACGCGGCTCGACGCATCCGAGGTGGAAGCGGGGCTGACGACTTTCGCACAATGGCGGCGTTCGAAGCGTGCGGCTTAGGGCATCGCGCTTGAGGCTTGTGGCTTGATGCAAGACCGGCCACCGGCGACCGGCCACCGGCGACCGGCGATCGGCGATCGGCGATCGGCGACCGGCGATCGGCGACCGCGAAGGCCGCCTAAGCCGATGTTGCCGATTTAAAAGCGCGGTTCGGCGTCAAGCATGCGATCCCGCATGGTCGAGGCCTGCTCGACGCCGTCACGAATGGCGGCCACGCGACGAGTCAAGCGCGGATGCGTGCGCGAGATTTCCGTGAGAAAACCGAAGATCGGCGGCACCATGCTTTCCTGTTCCATGAAAGCGTCGCAATTCATCTGCGAGTTGAGACGGCGACAGCCGCACCCGAGCATCTGCAGCGCCGTGCGGGACGCGTGCAGATCTTTCGAGAGATAGGCGCCGATGCTGTCGCAGGTGTATTCGCGTGAGCGGGAATAGGCTTTCCCGAGGAACGGAATGGCGAAAGCGGGCAGCTTGAGCGCGTTGAGCCAGGGGTTCAGGTGGCCGGCGGCGTGGTGCCCGATTTCATGACCGATCACGAAACGCACTTGCGCATCGTTGTTCGCGTCGACAAGCGCTGAGGTGAGGAACACATAACGGCCCCCCATCAGGCGCCGCGCGAACGCATTGAAAAGACCGTTGGAGTTGTAGAGGAATGTCGTGGGCGGTTTGGGCAAACCGACTTCACGCGCGCTATCGACAACCATCTGATGCAGTTCGGGAAATTGACGCGGCCCGATGAGAATCATGTTTCCGAATGCCGATGCCCGGTATGCCGCGCTCGCGATCCAGATGAACAAGGCGACGGCTACGCCATAGCCCACATACAGCTGCACGAAATGTCCGATCCTCGGCTCATTCCAATCTTTCCATACCCAGTACGCGACCACCGCCCAGAGGATCAGCCCCAGGACGATCATCATGAATTGGTATCGCTTTTCGCTCTTATGGCGCAGCGATTTTATCGAGATCGACATCGAATTCTCCACTATCGTTTTTTGGCGGAAACACCGGACGCAGGCGCGGCTCGACCGATCGCGACGCAATATGCGGTTTGAATGGGCGAAGTTAAGCGCGTGAATTACCGGTGGGGCGGTACGTTACACGTGAATCTCCATTTGCGCCAGCGTGTTTTCGAAACAAGTGGAAGGACGCGTGAGTCCGTTCTTTCGGTGATATCGATTACATTGAACTGGTTCATGTAATATCGAAGGAACTTGCGGGACAGGGCACTAGGGGACCCGTTATGAACGAAGGACACGAAAAATACATCGCCGAGGGAAGAGCCTGGGCTAGCCGGCTCTGCTGGGATACGGAAAGACACTCCGCTTGGGAAATCGTGGTGAGAATGGGAACCCGGTCGGTTTACGATTGGGTAAGCCGACGCAACCAATTGCAGCCGGACGATATGATGTTGACGCTCTCGGTGCCCTCGTTCGCCCCCTGGTTCGCGCGGCTGACGCGACACGATAGGCTTTTTTCGATTGCGTGGAGACACGGCGCAACCCACATCGACGCCGAACAATTGCGCTTTCGGCGCCTGACACCATGGCCGAACCTGGTTGAACTCGACGCATTTCCCGCCTTGGTGAGCGCATTGAATGACCTTGCGCTTCGCCCCATCATCGCCGAAGCACAGGTATTGATACTTTCTCCGTCCGAAACAACGAAGACGGCTATTCGAAGCTGGCTCTCGGGCGTGTGCGACAACGTGGAGTTCATCGGCGACGAGGTGGATCGCGGCCTTTGCGCGAAAGGCTGAAGCTGTCGTGCCACTAAAACTATTTGCAGATTTCCGTTCATGAGTAAGCCGAAAACCACGTTGATCGACACGACGTTCGAGCGCATCGAAACCGACCTCGTTCGTAGCCGGGCGGCCCAGAAAACTGTCCAACTTTATCGCTTGATGACCGGCGACGGCTGCTATTTTGCGGCCCGCCGCGACATGGACCGAGACGACTTCAACCATATCGAAGCGCTGCAGCCCGGCACGCCCGTGCGAATCTGCGTCTTCGAACAGCGGGGGCGCCGCAATATCGCGTGGATCCGGAGCGTCGAACGCAGCATCCCTCCGTATGACGTACTCGGTCAAAGGCAGAGCAATTTGAAGTTGCTTCCGATCTGCTTGGGCCTCTTGGCGGTATGCCTTGGGGTGATGGGGGTTCAGGCGTCGTTGGTCGCGGTATTGGCGATCTTCGTGGCGATCATCAGTTTCTTGGGCTGCCTGCTCGCTATCGGCGGGCTGATTTATTCCCTGAATCCGGTCCGGCTGGAGGCGCAGGAGCGCTGGCAGAGCGAGCCCTATCGGTTCGTCGTGGAAGGGAGTGATCGATGACGAGCAGTGCGGTGCAAATGGTGTCCGGCAAGGTGGTATCGGTGAACCAGGAGACGGTCTCCATTGAAGTATGGAGTCCGAATATTGGCCCCACCACCGATGAAGACGAACAAGTCACTTTGCGGCTTGATTCTGTTGACCGCCCGCTGATACTCAAGACTGGCAATACAGAGGACCTATTCATCGGCGCCGGCGATCAATTGGATGTTGCATGTATCGAAGCGCCGGAACGTTTTGCGATCCTGGGTATCCGCAACCGGACGGATGGCTCGATTTACCTGGTACGCACGGCGCATGTCGTTAGCGCGCGAAGGGAAGTCTATACGACGGTTGGTTGTCTCATCGCTTGCGGGATTATTTCGGGCATGATGTGCTTCGTCGAAAGGAGCACGCGCCACGTACTCGATTCATTTCTTTTTTTTGCAGCGGGTTGCGCGGGTCTCGGCGCATTGAGCGTAGTCATTCGTTTGCTGTTCAGGCAGAGCATATGGCCTGACATCAGAAAGCTGGTGCAGCCGGGCGGGAAACGCGAGATGCAGGCTGCGCGCGAAGCCCTCGAACTCGGGCCGGAAGAAGGGCGCGCGGTTCGGTTTCTTTGAGCGCGGTGACGTTCGCAGTTTTCATGCGGCAGCGTTCGAGGGTGAGCGCTGTTGTCGCATTCGAGATTCGGCGAAATCGGCGCGATATCCCGATGACGCTGTCACGCACAGCGGGCGTCTTTGCCTCCATGTCGGATCCATACGCGCTCTCTGTCGGTTTCAAACAAGCCTCGGCATGCTGTCGCCTGCTAACGTAGTTGCCCTTACCCAATGGCTTGGAGTGGATATGTCCGATTTCATTACCGTTTTGCGCGAAACCTGCCCGACTCCGGTCGTTGATGCAACCAAGTGGAAGCGCATCGGCGGTGACCCGCACACCGTGAACCTG
>NZ_JBQCDN010000020.1:0-3447 GCF_051961175.1 Trinickia sp.
TTGTATTTTTTGTGTGTGTTTTTTTTTTTTTTTTTAAAAATATTAAATAATTTTTTAAAATATTATTTTAAATATAATAATTTTTTTTTTATTTTTGGCCAAGCCGCAAAAACCACGCGACTCCATCGCAGACTGAACCAGGTCAAGTATTCCGTTTCTCTCATCAATATTTCTTAGTTCGACGAAAATGGGAATCCTCTTCCCTTCTCGAAGTTCCCATACGCATAGATTGCGCATGAACATCGATTTACCTTGCCCCACCGTTCCATAGAGCAAAATATTCCCCGTCGTCTTCAGCTCATCAAGTGTAGCTGCAATCCATGATTGCCCTGCAATACCGCCAGATCTTACGCGCGATGGATAGTAAAAGGAGGAAAGTGGCACCAAATCAGATTTGAAGATCGTCCGCACCATCTCTACTTCTTCAATCTTTAGCGCAATCGAATCTCTAACTCCACTTACCATCCATTTCTGGACAAGAGATTTAACGGCACCCGTCGCGGCGTTATACGCGTCCTCGAGCGGTTTTTTTAAAGCGGCTGCTGCTATCGTTGCAGCAAAGGTGGCTCCAGGCATCTTATTGGATATGAAGTTGTAGTGAAGATATCCTAGCAGGGCGCGTTGCCCGGAACAACCAATGTGCGTCATTGACATGCGAGCAGGCGATGGCCGATGAATGGGATGCCGTGATGTCGACGCACGCGCTCATGAAATGACGCTTATTTGTCGACGCCTCCTTTCATATTTCTAACAAATTGAGCCGTTTCATACGACATTGAAAGCACTATGTATTATTCGACTCAATGCAGATCTCCAAGCGTCGACATTCGATAGCTGCCAGTGGCTAGATGACGTGTCAACGCCCGCTAACGCTGACGTGTTGTTCCGGAAAATGCGGCTTGGACGACCGGAGTGCCCCGTTACCTGCCCTTGAGCCGCTGACAGGGCGGCCGGCGGGAAGGGGTCGAGGCTGTGTGGAAACGCATTGATCACCCATAGTGAACCAACACCTTTTTCGATGGTGGCCCATGAAGCGATACATCGAATGCGCGGCGCGAGAGCAACTTGTGCTACTGCCAGAGTTTCTTAAGGACTACATCGATGGAGAGAATCCAGTCCGCGTGATCGATGTCTTCGTGGATGAACTTGATCTCGCCGCTCTGGGCTTCGAACGTGCTTCACCTGCGGCGACCGGCCGACCTGCTTACCATCCAGCAATCCTGCTCAAGCTCTACATCTATGGCTACCTCAACCGTCTTCAGTCCAGTCGGCGACTAGAACGAGAGGCTCAGCGCAATCTTGAGCTCATCTGGCTAATCGGGCGACTGACAGCGGACTTCAAGACGATCGCGGATTTCCGCACGGACAACGGAGACGCGATACGCGCGCTCCGCCGAGAGTTTGTTGTGCTTTGTCGGCGTCTGAAGCTATTCGTCGATGCGACTGCCGCGATCAACGGAAGTAAGTTCAACGCGGTAAACAACCGCGACAAGAACTTCACGGATCGCAAACTCGAAGCCCGCAAGGAACAACTCGAGCAAAGTATCGCGCGCTATATGGACGAGCTTGATCGGGCCGACCGAGAACCTGGCAGCTTGCCGAAAGAGCGAGTCGCGCATCTGAAGGAGAAGATCCTGAAGGTGCGGGCGCATATGCGCAAGCTAGGTGAAATCGAAACTCAGATGAAGGCCAGCCCCGACGGCCAGATCTCACTGACTGATCCTGACGCGCGTTCGATGGCGACCAGTGGGCGACGAACAGGCATGGTCGGCTATAACGTGCAGACCGCGGTGGATTTGAAGCATCACCTGATCGTCGCACATGAAGTCGTCAACGTCGGCCACGATCGCTCACAGTTGGCCTCGATGGCGGGACTTGCGCGGGAGGCGATCGGCGAGAGCAGCATGACTGCCTTCGCCGATCGCGGGTACTTCAAAAGCGACGAGATCCCGCGATGCAAAGAGAATGGTATTGAAACGCTGGTTCCGAAACCACTCACCTCAAGCAGCATACGCGAGGGACGCTTCCACAACCGCGATTTCATCTACATCGAAGCGGACGACGAGTATCGATGCCCTGTCGGCGAACGTGCCATACATCGCTTCACCACGGTTGAGGGCTGGTCTCACAATACCCAAGTACTGGTCCTCGGCGCGTCCAAGATGCGAATTGAAACCGCGATGCACGCCGACTACCGCAAGATCGCGCGCTGGGAAGATGAGAAGGTACTCGACGATATGCAGCGCCGTCTCGATCAAATGCCGGATGCTGCAAGATTGAGACACCAGACCGTCGAGCACCCGTTCGGGACGCTCAAATTCTGGATGGGCGCCACGCATTTCCTGACCAGAACGCTCCGGCATGTCCGAGCGGAGATGAGCTTGAACGTGCTGGCATACAATATGAAGCGAGCGATCAAAATACTGGGAATGAAGACGTTGATCGCAGCGATGGGGGCGGTAGGCCCCGTCAACGCACACGCAGCAATGCACCGACTTCGCGAAGCTCGCACATAGGCCGCTTGCTCTACTACATACTGAACATACCGAGCGTTTTCACACGGCCTCGGTCGATATCTGCCGCTCCGATGTCGGCGCACCCGCCCGAGTGAGGCGACGGCTCGTATGGCACAGTGCGGCCAGGAAGTTCAACGTCGCCCCGACCGTGCCGTTCAGACGACGGCTTCACCCACATTCCGCGCAATACGGACAAGATGCGAAGCCATTCGCATCAAGCAGCGTGCCGCGGAAGCGGTTTAATCTTCGGGGCCGGCCGCTGCTGCGCCTGCCACAAATCCCATTGTGCCTGCATGCCGATCCACATTTCGGGCGACGTGCCCAGCCATGCAGCAAGCCTAAGCGCGAAGCTGGCGGTCACGCCTGACTTGCCGTTCAGCACGTTGGATAGCGTAACGCGGTCGGTCTGCAACGCTTCAGCCGCCTGCTCGACGGTCATGTCCTCGGGGATCCATTCCCGCAGCACCTCGCCCGGGTGCGCGGGATTGTGCATCATCGTCAAAACATTCACCTTACTCACTATCCTGGTAAGCAACCAGGGGCGCGTCCGTACCTTCGAACGTGAAGGTCAGCCGCCAGTTTCCGTTGGCCCAAATCGATCAATGCCCTTTCAAATCGTCTTGCTCATCTTCTCGACTGTCCTTGCTTGAGTTTAAACGCCCAACAACGAATTCGTTTCACGGCGGCGAGCCTAAATATGTCTCGCTCCCATGTTCCATCAAGTTCACTTGCTATGCTGTCACCACCGACCTGTCCGGGAGCGAGTGTGGCGAACCGAAATCTGCTCCATAGTGCCCCAAACACCACCCGCGCTGTTGCCGCCCAAGCAAGCCCGTGTGACGAACTCGTCATCCGCTCGCAGCACGCAACAGTGGATCGGCCATGCCGGCGCAAGCGTCTTGCGCTCGCCGCGACGATTCTCGGCTCGAGC
>NZ_JBQCDN010000021.1:0-21207 GCF_051961175.1 Trinickia sp.
CATTTTAATCAATGATTGCAAATCTGACAACTGATACCCCCGGCACGCGATCTGCCCGCCCAGGCGAGCGCCCGTTCGCAACGGGCCCCGCGCCAGCACCCAGACGGGCCGACAATGCACCCGGACGCGAGCCGCCCGCCGCGCATTTGCCCCTGCGCTGTCCCCCTCGCGCACCCTGACCTTCATCTCATGTTTCATCGCTGAATAGATCCTTGCCGCTGTGGGCGACACCATCGCCCGCGTTGGTTAGTCGCCGCGACGGCGGCGCCGTATCCCAGCACCTGCGGCAACGATCCCAAGCCGGTTCGCATTCAATGCGAGCCGGGCATCGCGGCTTCAATGGGTTCGATGCGGCAGGCGCAATCAAAGTCCGTCGTCAATGCGCTTGGCACGATCTGCCGGCAGCGCATGAGCCGACAACCCATTCTCGCGCCCGATAGGCGTGGGTCGATAGCCATCCGAACGGCCAACGGCCTCGCGTATGGCGATGAGATTGATTTTTGAACGGCCCGGGAACGGCATGTCGCGCGGAGCGGCGGTTGGATCAAACCGCCGGAGCACCTATACCCTGGCCCTCTCAGGGTCGGATATTTGGTATTTGCGCATCTTTTCCCACAGCACCTTGCGGCTGATGCCCAGGTAGTGGGCGGTATCTTGCCGCCGCCACCCGTTCGTCGCCAGTGCATCGAGCACACGTGTGCGATCGGCAACGTCCCACCGCGCAACGGCATCCTTGCGCTCCGACAGCGCGGCTTGCGTCCGCTGCGCGTGGGCAAGCACCGACTGCAGCCGCAGCGGATCCCACGAGCGCATCTGCCGCACGGTCACACCGATGCGCTCCGCCAAATTGCGAAGCTCGCGCACGTTCCCGGGAAAACGCATCTTCGAGATTGCGTCGACAAGCCAGGGCGGCATATCGGGCAGCGTGGCGAGCAAATCATCGCCGAACAGCGAGCCGATGACCGAGCGAAAAATGCCGATCTTATCGGCCACCCCGCGCTCGTGAAGCGACGGCACATACACCTCGATGACGGCAAGCCGATAGTAGAGATCGGCTCGGAACGAGCCGTCCGCCACGAGGCGCGGCAAATCCTTGTTCGTCGCCGCGAGGATACGAAGATTCAAATTCGCCGGTACGGTCGACCCGATTGGCGTCACGGCACCGTCCTCCAGCACGCGCAACAGCTTGACTTGCTGGTGCAACGGAAGATCGCCGATTTCGTCCAGAAAGAGCGTGCCTTCGTGGGCTTGTTCGAAATAGCCTCGGTGCGCGCTCACCGCACCCGTGAAGGCGCCCTTGGCGTGACCGAAAAAATGCGACTCGAACAGGCCGTCCGGTATCGCGCCGCAGTTGACGGCGACGAACGCCCCGCGCCCGCGGCGCGAATGCTTCGTATGAAGCAGCTTGGCCACACGCTCCTTGCCGACACCCGTCTCGCCTCGAATCAGCACATTGGTGTCGCAATCCGCAAACATATCGATTTCATGCAGGAGCGCACGCATACACTGCGAATGCGCAATGAACGGGTTTGCCTCGCGCGCAAGCGCCGCCGTCGGCATGCTCGCGACAAGTTTGGTCACCATGTCGCGCAACGCGGCCGCCGTGAACTCGAGCGGCAGCACGTGTAGAGCAGCATGATCTGCCAGCTCGGACGGCAGCTCGGATTCCCCCACCCAGACGACGGGCATCACGCTCGCGCGCTGGCATTCCTCGAGCATCGCCGCGCCTGCGCCTATGGCACGCGTACTGATGACCGCGACCGACTTGTGCGTACCCGTCACGACCGGGCAAGTCATCAACTCGTCGATGGGAATGACATTGACGTTCACCCGGTCGAAGCATCGACTCACCCGCTGCACCAGATCGATACCGCCTTCAAGAACGTAGATATCCAGCGCTCCAGCTTGTTCGACATCTCTCATCGTGTCATCGCCAGTTATGCGGACGCGCCGGATCGGCACAAAGCTGCGCACGATAGGCCCACGGAGCCCCGATCCCATTCGCCCGGTGAAGAAAGCGTGAATAAGCCATCGCTACCGATCCGGGTCCGGATCCGGATCCAGCTCCGGATCGGCATTCGCACCCGCACTGCCCAGCGCGTGCAATGCGTTGAAACGGGCCGCTCGATATTCGGCGGGACTCATCCCGAAGCGCTTCAAGAAATGCTTGCGGAGATGATCGCCATTGAACAGCCCGCAATGACGCGCGATCTTATCGACGGGCAGCGCCGTCGTCACGAGTAGTTGCCGCGCGCTTTCGAGTCGAACCTGCGAAAGGTATTCATGCGGCGTATGGCCCATCTCCGCCCGAAAGCGCCGCAGGAAATTGCGCTCGCTCATCAAAGCGTGCTCGGCCATGTTCGAAATGGAGACGCGGCTGCCGTAATTTTCGTTGAGCCATGCGACAGTCGCCTTGATCCGCTCGCTAGGCGCGGGCTTATCGAACACGCTACCCGCTTGCGACGCATCGCTTGAACGTGTCACCTCGCCCGCGCTGTCAGCGCTCGTCTCCTCTTCCTCGCTTTCGCTTTGATCCGCTTCGCGCACAACGCCGGCCTCAGGCGCCTGCGGCTTGGCTTGCGGATCGGCAAGCGCTTCGGATTTGCTCTCCTGAGCGGCATCAGCCTCGAGAGACAGCACGATGATCTTGCCGCTGGCCCCGGCGCGCGCCAGCCACTCGACGACCTCGGGCCTGGGATCCATCGTCCCTTTGCCGGATTTGGGCACGACGAAATAGTGAAACTGCAGCGGATCGACGTCGCAGATGGCTTCGCACCAGACGGGAAGACACGCGTTCTCACGAAGCACGAAACCGGTGCGCCCCGCGATGATGGTGATGCTGAACTTGCCGACCTTATTGGCGGGCCCGCGTTCGGCGCCGAAATGGTCGCACGTGCGCGCCAAGACTTTGGCGACGTCGCTCGACGAACAATCGTCGCTGATCACCACGCCAATCCGGCAATTGCTTAAGCTGTCCGCCGCGGCCGCCTTGCGCGCCGCTTGCGAATTTCCGTCCGCTACGAACCGGCCCTGGGAAGTCGCGGACTGAGCGTCAGTTTTCCAGAGATACATCGCTCCTCCGTCTGGTACGTGAAATTACGCTGCCCGGGGGCATCGAACTAGCATCTACCATTTTCCTCACCGGAAGATTTGGCAGGCTTCGCCGGCCGGACCCGCGCGAATGCCTTGAGCGTTTTTGACATGCCAACGGGAACACGCGTCAAATCGCGACAGCTGCGTATTCGTCGTTGCTGACCAATCGGGTCTTGAGTTCGTCGACACGAGCCCGATAGCGGGCGATATCATCAGGTGACAACGAACCGCTTACCCAGCGCAGATAGCATTCGAGTTCGTGGATGCGCTGTCCTGCGGAACTCGTTTCGCGATCGATGAACAGATTGTCATGAACCGCCATCGATCGGATCGCGAAGAACGGAACATCCGCCCGCAAGGGGCGGATCCGATCTGAATGGGCACCTATCGCCGTGCTCATCGGATGAAACTCCCCGATCATCAATCCCGACACCATATAGATCGGCTTCACGATCGAATGCGCGCAATCGATAAACTTGTAGTAATCGCTTGCGGACAAGTTGATCGGGAAAATGCAAAGCGATAGCAAATCGCGACGCGCCGCGATCTGCTCGGCGATTCTGCCGAAGAGCGCGGGAACGTTCATCATGACTTCGAGAAACAGGTCGAAGCCGATCTGACGGCAGTCGATGGCGCAGAAGTACAACAGCTTTCCTTCATGCACCGGCTTGGCGAACGGGCACACGGCACCTTTGCGCCCGAGATGGGGGTGAGGCTGCATCACGAAACGCTCTATCCAATCGAGCCCCCGTTGAAATGCGGCGCGAACGTCCGCGTCCTGAACGGCAGCGACGTTCGTCGACAAGCATAGCGATCGCTCCATGGCGAGCAACGTTTCGGCGATCGCCAGTCGAGTCGGATCGAAATTTGTTCTGACCATCATGTCGTCGAGTACCGAATCAGATCGTTTTCATGTTCGCCGGCGCGACCGCAAAAAAAAAACGTGCCGCCCGTCGCGAGCGAGTCGAATACGCGGCAAATATCCGGGTTTGTAGGGTGCGGCGCAATATCGGCGCGAAAATTGGCGCATAACCCCTAGCGCCTCTCGGCGTCAGCCAGCTGCGGTAGGTCATCGCAGCCGGGCCTTCAACGCGCACCGCGACCTCATGCGCCGTGCGTGAAACCGTCGTTTGCGTGACAGAAAGACTGGGCAGCGCTATTCTCGGCCAACGGCCGCTGCGCATCTGAATGGCTCATGCCGTGAATGGTTGACGCCGTTATTGCGCAAATCCGACGCATCGCACCGAAGCACTGCATTTGTGAATCAAACATGCATAAATTCGACACTATTGAGCAGGTCGGCTTGCCATCGGCGTCACGGTTAGCTTCATTCTATGGTCGGGCTGATTTCGCCGATGCGTTTTCGGTGAATCTGTCGGAATCCAGCGGCTATGACGTCGAGTCTCTTGCGAGACACATCTTCGCGCAGCAGCCCGCCTGGATTGCCGCGCTCCTGCGAGTGCGGGACACGTTGGTGCGGCCTTTCGGCCTTAAGCGAGCGGTCGATCTCCAGGCGCTGGGTGGCGACCGGATCAGCATCTTTCGGGTATTCGAACGATACGATCAAGAGATCGTCATCGGAGAGGACGATCTGCATCTTGATTTCCGTGTGTCGATCCTCGTACAGCCGGCATCGCAAGGCAGCCCTCGCCGGCTGGTTCTGACCACGCTCGTCTTCTACAATCGCCTGCTGGGCCGCGCCTACATCGGCCTCATTGCACCTTTCCATCGAATGGTCGTGCGAGCGTCGCTGCGTCGAGCGCGGGAGCTCGGGTGGCCTGCGGCGGGATGTTGATCTTGCGTTGCGGTGCCGGCTCCGAATCTCCGAGCGTTAGCCCGTCCGACGCCTTCTCTTGGCCGAAGAAGGGCCGGCTGTGATACGTTGCGCGTTCCAGCCAGGCCGAGCGACAGGCGCCTCGACGCCGATCGCGCGCGGCAAGTTCTCGACGAGGGTATCGATCGCAAGGCGTACACGCAGCGGCATGTAGTCCGCCGCCGGCCAAATTGCATGCGTATCCATGGAAGCTGCCGGCCGATCCTCCCACAGGGCAACGAGTGCTCCCGCCTCGATACGATTGCGCACGAGCCAACGCGGCAACCAGGCGATGCCCATCCCCGCCGCCGCCGCGTCGGCCGTCACTTCGAGATCATCGAACCTAAGCCGCGACGCGGGCCTGACTTCAATCAGGCGCCCATCCGCATCGGGCAATAACCAGGGATAGGGAGCGCCCGTGCGCCAGTGAAGCAGCACATCGTGAGCGGCCAGCGCTTCGATTGTCTCCGGCTCGCCGCGCGCGTTTAAATAGTCTGGAGCCGCGCACAATATCTTGGGTTGCGTGGCCAGAGGCCTTGCGCAAAGCCCCGTCGCCTCGCCGAGTGCACCATTGCGGATACCCAGGTCGAAACCCTCGCTGATGATCTCGACGGGTCTGTCGCTAAAGCTCAATTCCAGTTCCAGCTTCGGATGCTGGCGCGCCAGATCCAGCAGGATCGGCGCAATACAGTACCGTCCGAACAGCACGGGCATCGTGATGCGAAGGCGCCCGGCAACTTCCTGCTTGCCGGATTCCAGCAGTGATTCGGCTGTGCGCAGCTCCTCGATCGCCCGCAGGCAACGCTCGTAGTAGATCTGGCCGTCCTCGGTCAAGTTCTGGGTGCGCGTTGTGCGATGGAAAAGCCGAACGCCGAGGCGGCTTTCCAGGCGAGCGATGGCTTTGCCCACGGCGGATCGCGATAGCGCCAAGCGTTCCGCTGCGCGCGCGAACCCGCCCGCTTCCACCGCCTCCACGAATACCGCCACGCCGTCCAGACGGCCTCGCATGTCCATTTTCATCAGCCCATCCCTCATCGAAACAGCAAGCAGGCGGTTGGCTCCCCGCGCACGCGAAACCGAACGATAACGCTTTCAAATAGGCGCTTGGTAGCGCCCAGTTCTACAAAGGTGGGAAAAACCATCGCCACTTGAGCACACCGTTCCACAGTAGCATCGTTTCCAGTCAAAGCGAGCGCCTCGCACGTCTGCCGCGATTGACGTTGCTGCTCTTTCCTTTTTCTTTTTGTCGAAAACATCCGAATGCAGATTTCGATCGTCTATGACAGCGGCTACGGCCATACCGCCAAACAAGCGTACAGCGTAGCGGCGGGCGTGCGGCGCGTGGCGGGTATGCACGCGCAACTGATCCCGGTGTCCGAAGGACACATTCCCTGGGGCACGCTCGAGGCAAGCGACGCCATTGTCTTTGGCGCCCCCACCTATAACGGCGCACCGAGCGCGCGCTTCAAGCAGTTCTGCGAGGACTCTACGAAGCTCGCCTGGATCGACATGAAGTGGCGCAATAAAGTGGCCGCCGGCTTTACCAATTCGGGCGCGCAAAACGGCGACAAGCTGCACTCGCTGATTTCGATGGCGTTGTTCGCGGCGCAACACGGCATGCTGTGGGTCGGACTCGATCTGAAGCCCGGCAACGACACGAGCCGCGGTACCGTGCACGACCTTAACCGATTAGGCAGTTGGCTGGGCGCGATGGCGCAATCCAACGGCGACCAAGGACCAGACGACACGCCCATCCGGAGCGATCTGGAAACCGCGGCCTACCTCGGGCAGCGGGTGGCTAAGACCGTCCGTCGGCTGCAATCGGTTTGATGCCCAATTCTGCTTTCTCTACTCAGAAGACCTGACCGATGAAATTCCTTTGCCTCGACGTTCCCCTGCCCGGCGCCAGCCCGGAGAAGTATCAGCCGCATATGAAGGACGAAACGCGCCACGCCTGGAAGCTCTATACGAGCGGGGCCATCCGCGACATCTATTTCCGCCAGGACCGCCCTGGCGTGGCCATCATCGCCGAGGCCGATTCGATCGACGCCGCCAGACAGGCATTGCGCGAATTTCCGCTTGCCAAGGCGGGGCTGATCGACTGGGACGTGATCCCGCTGGGAGCCTTCAAAGGCTGGCAACAGCTCTTCGCTTCGGATAACGCCTGACATCTCCGGCCTTGGGAGTAACGACCATGAACGCTTCAGGCTATGCCGCCTCCTCGGCCACGAGCGCCCTTGCGCCTTTCTCCTTCGAACGGCGAGCGCTCCGGTCGGACGATGTCCTCATCGACATTCTGTTTTGCGGGGTATGCCATACGGATCTGCACTTGGCTCGAAACCACGGCGGCTTCACGATCTACCCAATCCTGCCGGGTCACGAGATCGTTGGACGAGTGCGGCAAGTCGGCGAGAACGTCAGCCGCATCAAGGTGGGCGATGTTGTCGGCGTCGGCTGCATGGTGGATTCCTGCCAGTACTGCCAGGCTTGCCGGCAAGGATGGGAGCAGGATTGCGCCGAAGGTGCGACCTTCACCTACAACAGCACCGATCGCCACGATGGCGCCGTGACCTTTGGCGGCTATTCGGATTCGATCGTCGTCAGAGACCGATTCGTTTTGTCCATTCCCGATGGGCTCGATCTGGCCGGTGCCGCGCCGCTGATGTGCGCAGGCGTCACCACCTGGTCTCCTCTGCATCGCTTCAACGTGGGCCCGCAAAGCAAAGTCGCGGTGATCGGCCTCGGCGGTCTGGGTCATATGGCATTGAAGCTGGCGAAGGCCATGGGCGCCGACGTCACGTTGTTCACGCGTTCGTCCGGCAAGGAGGGGGATGCCTTTCGCCTAGGTGCCGACCACGTGGTCCTGTCAAGCGAAGCGCGTCAGATGGCGGCGGTCACGGGACGGTTCGACGTGATTATCGACACCGTGCCCTATGACCACGACGTCAACCCTTACATGCCGACACTAAAGCTCGAAGGCGTCCTTGTGCTGGTCGGTTATATGGGGCCGCTCGGAACGCCCGTCAACGCCGGAAGCGTGGTGCGCGGTCGCAGAGCCATTTCGGGTTCGTTCATCGGCGGTGTGCTCGAAACCCAGCAGATGCTCGACTTCTGCGGGCAGCACGGCATCGTCTCGGACGTCGAAGTCATTGCCATCCAACACATCAACGAAGCCTATGAGCGCATGTTGAAGAGCGATGTGAAGTATCGCTTCGTCATCGACATGGCGTCCCTCAAGTCGTAAAGGAGCAGGCACATGGCCAATCGCATCAAGCCCGTTTTGTGCGTCGTTACGAGCCACCCGATACGAGGCGATACCGGCGAGCCCACCGGCTTCGCCATGGTCGAGCTCACGCATCCGCTCGATGTTTTCGGCAAGGCGGGCATCCCGGTCGAGATTGCATCGGTCCGCGGCGGGCATCCGCCGATCGACTTCTTCGATCTCAGCGATCCGGTCAACGATCGTTTCTGGCACGACGCACCGTTCCGCGAGGCGCTTGCCCATTCGCTCGTACTCAGCGAAGTCGATCCCGCTCGCTACTCGGCGGTCTTCTTCGCAGGCGGTCATGGCACGATGTGGGACTTCGCCGACAGCGCGGCCGTGCAGCGCGTCATTCGCGCCATCTATGAAGCCGGAGGCATCGTGTCCGCCGTCTGCCACGGCCCGGCCGCGCTCGTGAATGCGACGCTCGCCGACGGCCGTCATCTCGTCGCGGGCAAGAGACTCGCAGCCTTCACCGACGACGAGGAAGCCGAGGTCAAGTACACGCACGTCGTGCCTTACCTGCTCGCGTCGACGCTCAAACAACGAGGCGCGCTGCATCAGCCAGCGCCGAACTGGACGGCGAACGTGGTCGTGGATGGCCGGCTCATCACCGGACAGAATCCCGCTTCGGCTCACGGCGTGGGCGAAGCGATCGTCGAGCAGCTTACTGCGAAGTCCTGAGATGAAGATCGTCGCCATCGAGGAACACGTTCTGCGGAAACAAAATGCAAATCTTGGAATGGTGGACGGCGACCGCCGGTGAACAACAGGCTGCGGCGCCTTATGTGCGCATTGCGCAACTGGATGTCGATCCCGAGCACCTCGCGAGCTTCAAGATCGCGCTTCAGGAGAACGCAGCCGCTTCCGTGCGTGCGGAGCCCGGCGTGTATGCGCTGCATGCGGTTGCGCACCGGGACACCCCCTACCGCTTTATCGTCTTCGAGATGTACGAAAGTGAAGCGGCGTACCACGCACACCGGAATACCCCTCATTTCCAGAAGTTTTTCAGCGACACGCAGGCGATGGTGACGTCGCGAACATTTCTGGAAGTCGACCCCGTCGCGCTGGGCGCCAAGGCGCACTGGACAGCCGCGACAACACAGAGAACCCATGACCATGACCACTGAGCCATCACTTTCCCCGCAGCAGGAAGCGATCGTTCCGATGGCAGCCTATGCCGCCACCGGCGACCTGTCACGCCTGAACGTTGCATTGGGCCAAGCGTTGGATGCGGGCTTATCGATCAGCGATTGCAAGGAAATCCTCACGCAACTGTATGCGTATGCCGGCTTTCCTCGGAGCCTGAACGCGCTGACCGCACTGATGAAGCTCCTCCAGACGCGCAAAGAGCAAGGGACCGCGGATGTCCAGGGCCGCGAGCCAGGCCCCGTCCCCGTCGGCGAAGCTTTGCTGGAGGCTGGCACCGAGAATCAAACCAAGCTCGCGGGCGCGCCAGTCACCGGCCCTTTGTTCGAATTCGCACCCGCAATCAGTCTGTATTTGAAGACGCATCTATTCGGCGATATCTTTTGTCGCGACAACCTCGACTGGCAAAGCCGCGAGTTGGCAACTGTCGCGGCACTCGCCGTCATGTCAGGCACTGAGCCTCAACTGCAGGCCCATATGCGCATCAGCATGAACGTGGGTGTGAGCGCCGGTCAATTGCGGCACCTTGTGCAGGTGCTCGCCGAGCGGGTCAGCCTGGATGCCAGCGAACGAGCGCAATCGGCGCTACGCGGACAGCATTAACCTTCGCACCGGCCACAACCCAACGAAGCTTCGCGCAAAGCCGCCGAGCAATCGTGTCTTCGGACGGGGTACGCCTCGTCCTCCGGTCCTCTGCCCTCCTCGACCTGCCTCCCCTGCCACCCTGTGCCTCTGCCTCCTGCCTCCTGCCTCCTGCCTCCTGCCTCCTGCCTCCTGCCTCCTGCCTCCTGCCTCCTGCCTGCCGCGTCCTGTCCCGCCTCCTTCCTGCCCCGCCGTAGCGAATGCCCGCATCAAAGCCGCCCTCCGTAACATCGACCGTCAGTGTTTACACGAATGGGTGACACGGCTCATCCTTTCATAATATCAACGCACTAATGCGGCGGAACGAGACTACTCCCCGGAGGCACCGTGACGGGTATCCGATTGAGCGGCGTAACGAAGCGGTATGGCGAAACCGAGGTGATCACCGGCCTCGACCTTGACATTCATTCGGGCGAATTCCTCGTTTTTCTCGGTCCTTCGGGCTGTGGAAAATCCACCTTGCTGCGCATGATCGCCGGCCTCGAAACCGTGAGCGACGGTCACATCAGCATTGGCGACCGGCACGTGAATGACCAGCCGCCGGGCAAACGCGGCGTCGCGATGGTATTTCAGCATTACGCGCTCTACCCGCACATGACCGTCTACGACAACATGGCGTTCGGTCTGCGCAATACGGGCGTGAGTGCGGGCGAAGTCGAGCAGCGCATCAACGAGGCGGCGCGCATGCTTGAACTCGGCTCGCTGCTGCAGCGCCGTCCGGCACAGCTTTCCGGGGGGCAGCGTCAACGTGTCGCAATCGGCAGGGCCGTCGTCAAGGAGCCGGAAGCATTTTTGTTCGACGAGCCGCTCTCCAACCTCGACGCCGCGCTGCGCACCCGCACACGACTCGAACTCGCGCGCATCCATCGACGCCTGCACTCCACCATGGTGTTCGTCACCCACGATCAGGTGGAAGCCATGACGCTCGCCACCCGGATCGTCGTCATGAACCGAGGCCGTATCGAGCAAATCGGCGCGCCGCTCGATATCTACAAGCGCCCCGCCACGCGCTTCGTCGCCGGCTTCATTGGCACGCCGGCCATGAACTTCGTCGACGTCGAGCGCGCAGGCGACAACGGCGGCCGGCTGATCGTCGCCCTGCCGTTCGATGGCGTGCAAACGCCCACCGCCATTGATGCAGCGAGCGTTCCAGCAGGCAAGCTCACGTTGGGCGTACGCGCCGAGCACGTGCTGCTCGATCCGCAAGGGCCGCTGCTTGGCCGCGCCGAAGTGATCGAAAGGCTCGGCGACCGCTCTCTCGCGCATGTGAGCATGCCCAACGGTCAATTGCTCGTGGCCGAATTGCCGCGCGCGCTCGAACTCGAGATAGAAACCGGCGACTCGATCCGCATGAGTCTCGACGCGGCGCACCTGCATCTGTTCGATGAAGCCGGCAAGGCATGGCATGGCCACTAACCGCTCGCTCGCCACGCCGCTGTCGACTACGCGCGAAGGTTGGCGGCGCAACACGCTCGCGCCATGGTCCAATGCATTGTTCGTGCTGCCGTTCGTGATCGTCTATGTGCTGCTGCTGATCGTCCCGTTAAGCTTCGGCTGGTGGCTCAGCCTGCAACGCGTGGATTTGCTCGCCGGCACGAGCGACTTCATCGGCATCCGCAACTACCTCGATCTGGCGCTCGACCCGATATTCCGCGGCGCGCTGCGCAACACGTTTTATTTCGTCATCCTCACGGTGCCCGTTTTCGTACTGCTCGGCCTTGCGCTGGCGCTGGTGCTGAACCGTCCAGGCCGCTTCGGCGCGGCGCTGCGCGCGCTCTTTTTCGGCTCTTCTGTGCTATCGGTCACGATCGTCGCGCTGGTCTGGAAGCTGGTGATGATGCCCGGTAACGGCCTGCTCGCCGACGTGAGCCGCGCGCTCCACCTACCCGAATTCGTTCCGCTGATTCACGAGGCCACCGCGCTACCCGCCATCGCAGTCGTCACGCTCTGGTGGATCATGGGTCTGCCGATGATGCTGTTCCTTGCAGCGCTCCAGCAGATTCCACAGGAGCTTTACGAGGCCGCAGCGCTGGACAGCGCAACGCGCTGGCGCACATTCACGAAAATCACCCTGCCTTCCATCTGGCGTACCGTCGCGCTCGTTGCAGTGATCGAGGCGGTGCTGCAGTTCCAGTTGTTCGGCCAGGCGCAGTTGCTCACGGACGGCGGCCCCAACAATTCGACGCGCCCGCTCGTGCAATTCATCTACGAAACCGGCTTCCGTCAATGGTCGTTCGGCTATTCCGCAGCGGCGGCGCAAGTGCTGTTCGCGCTGATGTTGATCGGCGTGGCCGCGCAGGCCTGGCTTCTGCGCAAGAAGGAGAAGGCATGAGCACCCTCGCTTTCGAAACGCGCCCACGCGGCTCGCTGACCGGACGCCTGGGCGACCGCCTGATGCTTGGCGCGGTGATCGTGCTCGCGCTGCTCTGGATCACTCCGCTCGTCTGGGTGCTGTGCCTCTCGTTCAAGCCGAACGCCTTTCTCGAGCAGCACACGGACGTGCTCTTTTCGCCGCCGTTCACGCTGCAGAACTATACGAACATCCTCCACACCTCGGCGATTGGCGGATGGCTTGTCAACAGTCTCATCGTTTCGATCGGCCAGACGCTGCTCACGCTCGTGATCGCGTCGCTTGCGGGCTACGGCTTTGCGCGTACGGAGTTTCCGGGCCGGCGCTATCTCTACGTCCTCTGCCTCTGCGGCCTCGCGGTGCCCGAGCAGGCGCTCGTGATTCCGCTGCACCATATCTTCGCCACGCTCGAATGGCACAACACCTACGGCGCCTTGATCCTGCCGCGCCTCGCCTCGCCGTTCGGCGTCTACCTCATGACGCAGTACTTCAAGGCCGTGCCCATCGAGATCGAGGAAGCGGCGTTGCTCGACAACGCGTCGCGCTTCAAGGTGTTCTGGCGCATCGTGCTTCCGCTCTCGCTGCCCGCGCAGGCCACGCTCGCGATCTTCACGTTTCTCAGTGCATGGAACGACTATCTGTGGCCGCTCGTCTCCGCATCGAAGCCGGAGATGTATACGCTGACGATCGGGCTCGCTTCCACGCAAGGAAATTTCGCCCAGTCCGAAGGCATTGGCTACCTGATGGCGCAGGCGATCTTCGCCGGCCTGCCCATCTTCGTGTTGTATCTGTTCTTCCAGAAGTACATCGTGGCGGCCGTGTCCGGCACAGCAGTGCGCTAGCCACAGGTCATCAGCAAGCATGCGGCAGCACGCCAGGCGAAAAGGCGCCAACTCCAGGCCGTGCTTCGATCCGTCACGGTTGGTTCGCAATACAAACAAAAATCGCCCGCGAGCATGCATGAATCGCATGCCATCGGTTTTTCCAGGAGAGAGACATGAATAGATCGTTGGTGCGCGACGCGCTCGCGCTTGCTGCGCTCGGCCTCGCGGCGACCCTTGCAGCACCGGCCCAAGCCAAAACGGAAATCACGCTGTCGCGTTTTTTCGGCGCCTGCGACGCGGAATACGGCAACGTGAACGACGTGAGCAAGGCCTCCGGCGAGTGCGGCATCATCACGTCACTTGTGAACCAGTTCAACGCGACGAACAAGGAAGACATCGTCGTCAAGCCGCAGATCATCGAATGGACGCCCTACTACACGCAACTCGACGCGCGCATTCTCAGCCGCAACGTGCCGACGGTCTCGGTCATGCACGAGGCCGTGCTGGGTGACTACGTGAAACGTAATCTGGTCGAGCCGCTCGACGACGGCTTCAAGTCGGTCGGCGTGGACAAGAACGACTTCACGAGCCAAGCGCGCCGTGCCGTCACGTTCGGCGACAAGACCTATGCGTTGCCGTTCGACACGCATTCGTGGCTCTGGCACATCAACGTGAACCTGTTCAAGAAGGCGGGCCTCGTCGACTCGAGCGGCAAGCCAGTCCTGCCGAAAACGCCCGACGAACTGCTCGCGCAGGCGAAGCAGTTCAAGGAGAAAACGGGCCTACCCTATTTCGCGGTGCCAATCGCCAATGAATCGGCCGCGCAAACACGCACCTTCTACACGTGGGTTTATCAGCAGAACGGCACGCTGTTCCCCAACGGCCCGACAAAGATCGACTTGCACACACCGGCCGCCACCAACGCGCTCACGCTCGACGACAAGCTGATGAAAGCGGGTGACATTACACCGGGGCTCGACTATGGCGCGGCGAACCAGGCCTTCGAAAACGGCAAGGCGGGCGTCCTCATGTGCGGCACGTGGGTGATCGAGGACTTCACGAATCTTTCGAAAAAGTCCGGCACTGCGCTCGCCGACGGCTACGACGTTGTGCCATTCCCCAATCTCTTCCAGAAGAAGGCTGTATGGGCCGACGGGCACTCGTGGGTCATGCTCAAGGGCGGAGCGAAGGACGAAAAAACGCGCCACGCCGCCTTCGTATTCCTCAAGTTCCTGTACGACCACGACGGCGACTGGGCACGCACGGGGCACCTCCCCGCGCGCCAGTCAATCATCAGCAGCGCGACGTTTAACGCGTTGCCGCATCGCTCGGAAATCAAGGAGATCTCCACCACCGGCTATGCGTTGCCGAATACCGCGCCCCGCCAGTTCGCGATTCAGCAGATCGTGGGCGAAGAGATCAGCAACATGCTCTCGACCGGCAAGTCTGTCGTCGACGTGCAGAAGGAAGCGGAACAACGCACCAACGCCTTGCTCGCGCGATAACACTAGACACTAGAGGAACACCATGATCGCATCCCGCCTCATCGTCGATCGCGACTTCGTCATTTCCGATCTCGACAGGCGCCTGTTCGGCGTCTTCGTCGAACACATGGGCCGCTGCGTCTACACCGGGATTTTCGAGCCCGGGCATCCGGAAGCCGACGAGCGCGGCTACCGCAAGGACGTGATGGCGCTCACCCGCGAGCTCGGCCCGACGATCGTGCGTTACCCGGGCGGCAACTTCCTGTCCGGCTACAACTGGGAAGACGGCGTGGGCCCGCGCGAAAAGCGTCCGCGCCGCCTCGATCTCGCATGGTATTCGACCGAAACCAACCAGTTCGGCACCAACGAGTTCATCGAGTGGTGCCGAGCGCTCGACATCGAACCGATGTACGGCGTGAACCTCGGCACGCGCGGCCCCGACGAGGCGCGCCGCTTCGTCGAATATTGCAACCACCCGGGCGGCACGGCGCTGTCCGACCTGCGTCACGAGCACGGTTACGAAAAGCCTCATGACATCAAGTTCTGGTGCCTGGGCAATGAGATGGACGGCCCGTGGCAAATCTGCCGCAAAACCGCCGAGGAATACGGACGCGCCGCACTTGAAACGGCCAAGCTCATGCGCTCGGTCGATCCCACGATCCAGCTTGCGGCGTGCGGCTCGTCCACGCACGAGATGCCCACCTACGGCAAGTGGGAGGATCGCGTGCTCGACCACTGTTTCGAACAGGTCGATTTTATTTCGCTGCATACGTACTTCGAGAACCGGCGCGACTCGACCGCGGAATTCTTCGGCAACATCGAAGTCATGGATCTGTTCATCAAGGAAATCGTCTCGGTGGCAGACAGCGTGGCGGCGCGCAAGCATTCGTCGAAGCGCATCATGCTTTCGTTCGACGAGTGGAATGTCTGGTACAAGGCGCGCACCATCAACGACCTGCGCAAGCCGGGCTGGCCCGAGGCGCCACGGCTCATCGAGGAGGTCTACAACCACGAAGACGCCATCGTGGTGGGCGGCGCGCTCATCACGATGATGAACAACGCCGACCGCGTGAAGACCGCCTGCCTCGCGCAACTCGTCAACGTGATCGGCCCGATCATGACCGAGCCGGGTGGCCGGGCGTGGCGCCAGACCATCTTCCATCCGTTTTCGCACGCGTCGAAATTCGGCCATGGCCGCGTACTCAAGCCCGTGATCGAATCGGCCAGCTACGAAGCGGAGACCTTTCCGGAGATTCCATACCTTTGCGCCGCGGTCGTGGACGATCGCGCCACGGGCACGACGGCCATCTTCGCGCTCAACCGCCATCTGACCGACGAAATGGAACTCGACATCGAGTTGCGTGGCCTCGGCAAAGCGCGAACGCTCGACCACGCCATCGAGTTGTATCATGCCAACATGAAGGCGGTGAACACGGTGGATGCGCCCACGACGGTGGCGCCATCGGTCAATGACGCCGTGTTGGTCGACGGGGAACGCGTGCGCGCCAGGCTCAAGCCGGGCTCATGGAACGTGATTGTCACGACCGCCAGATAGCGCAGTACGGACATGCTTGTGCACGAGTCTATGAAGGGAAAGTAATGTTCGAGCGCGAACCGATCGTTGGCAATATGACGACGCAGATCGCCAAGATAATCGGCATGCGCGTGGTCTCGGGCGAGTTCGCGCCCGGCGACGCGCTGCCAGTCGAAAGCGAACTGTGCAGCGCGTACGGCGTGAGCCGAACCACACTGCGCGAAGCGATCAAGCAGCTGGCCAGCAAGCGGCTGATCGCAGTTTCGCCGAAAATCGGCACACGTGTCCTGCCTTTCTCCGACTGGAACCTGCTCGACCGCGACGTGCTCGCGTGGCGGCTGAACGCGCAGTTCGACTCGAAGATCGTTGAAGACATTTTCGAAATGCGTATTTGCTTTGAGCCGCGCGCAAGCTTCCTGGCCGCGCGCCATGGCAAGGAAGAGACGTTCCAGATTATCGAGCGGCGCTACCTTGAACTCGCGGCTGCCTGCGGCCAATCAGCCCAGCAGGGTGCCTCGAATATCCGCGCGGCCGCCGACGCGAATCTCGAGTTCCATCTCGCGATCATCACGGCCTCGCAAAACGGCATGTTCATCACAATCGGCAACGCCATCAAGGCGGCGCTGCGCGTGTCGTCGGAAATGATGCAGCGCCAGGCCGCCCAACCGAGCGAAGACCTGGAACTGCACGATGCCGTGCGCCGGCATATCGTGGCACGCGAAGCCGACGAGGCTTCGGCGGCGATGACACGCCTGCTCGAATCTTCGCGTGACCGGATTCTGCGCTACACAATCGCGCCTTGATGTGCTTTTAGCGCGGCGACGTGCCGGCAATCAGCTTTGCGGTGGGGACAAGCGCACGCTAACTCAAGATCAACGGCAGGCAAAGCGTTTGAACGAGAGATCGTTTCGTACGCTCGCGAACCTTCGCTCCTTCGTCGGGAACGGCACAAAATTACATTCGTGCATGCCCGGCGCTCGGCCGGGCCCGTGCCCGCTCAGTGGCTGATGTTTTCCAGCGCCAGGCCGCGGGTACGCGGCCCCATTAGGATCATCGCGATAGCGATCAGCATGGACATAGCGATGAACGTCGCGACGCCCGGCACCCCATAGCCTTGCAAGAGCACGCCGATCGCGAGCCCAGCGAATGCCGCCGACAGGCGGCTCCACGAGTAGACGAAGCCAATGGCCCGAGCGCGAACGCGCGTCGGATAGAGTTCGGCCTGATAGCCGTGATAAGCGAACGACATGATATTCGCCGCCAGCGTGAACAGGATCCCGAGCGCGATCAACCATCCCGTCGACGAGGCCTGCGAGAACAGCACGATGACGATGCCCATGATCAACAGACTCGCGACGATTTGCGTCTTGCGCTCGAACTTGTCGGCAAACCATACGCCGAGCAGCGGCCCGAACGGGTTGGCCAGCGCGATGACGAACGCATAGGCCAGGCTGGCGGTCACGTGTACCCCGCGACTCACCAGCAGCGTCGGCACCCAGGCCGCGAAGCCGTAGAACCCGATGACCTGCGCCATGTTGAAGATCGACATGGCGACCGTGCGCTTCAGATAGGGCTTGCGCAATACTTCGGCCAGCGAACCGCGCCCTTCCTTCTCCGGTTGAAGCGGCCGCGGTGCGGGCAGCGCGACGCCTTTCTCCACCGTCACGCGCCGCTCAATGTCAGCAAGAATGCGCTCGGCTTCTTCGATCCGGCCATGGCGCGCCAGCCAACGCGGGCTTTCCGGAATGCGGCGTCGCAAGAGCCACACGACGATGGCCGCGCTTGAGCCGATCAGGATCACCACGCGCCAGTAATCGAGCCCCAGCGGGCGGGTATCTTTGAGGATATAGGCCAGGAACGCGACCACGGGCACGGCCGAAAACGTGATGACCTGATTGACCGCATAAGCGCGTCCGCGCTCGCCGCTCGGGATCAGCTCCGAGATGTACGTATCGATCGTCACGAGTTCGATGCCGATGCCAATGCCCGCGGCGAAGCGCCAGAGGTTCAGCCCGAGGCCCGTCGTCTGAAACGCCATGATCGTCGTGCAGAGCACGTACCAGATCAGCGACCAGGTGAAGATTGGCCGCCTGCCGAACCGGTCCGCGATCTGGCCGAACGCGAGTGTGCCCACCCAAAGGCCAGCGAAGGTCGAAAACACGAATGTACCGAATCCGGCGACCTTGAGCGCCCCCAACGAAGCAAAGAAACCGAGCGATTCGGGAGTAAACAGGCCGGAATGAATCATCCCTGGCGCCACGTACCCGGTGAAGAACAAATCGTAAAACTCGAAGACACCGCCGAGCGACAGCAGGATCACCATCAGCCAAACGGTACGCGACCGCGGCAAGCGATCGAATCGCGCGGCGAACTCCGCCGACTTGCGCAAGTTCATCACCTCGGGCGATCGAGCGCCGCTTTTAGCCGCATGCGCGCGGTCCGATCGGCTATCGGATGGGTTCATATGCGGCACGGGCGCATCGGCACCTCCCGCACGGTAGTTCGAATCAGTCTCCACGTCGTCTCCGGATAAAGTTGGCACCGGCTTATTCGAGTACATTTCCGGTCTCATTGGGTCAAAATCAAGCGACGCACGGGACCGAGCGCCGCCACGAAATTGGGTTGCGTCAGGCCTGCCGGGCTCTGGCGCGCTCGGCTATCGCATCAAAATCGGACGGCCTCGCATGCAGATCCAGGCGTCGTCCCGCCTTGGCGAGTTGACTCGGCGTGTCGTGCCCGAGTAAAGCTGGCAGCCGTTTCGTCGCGGCCAGCACGGCGTCCAGATCAATGCCCGTGTCATGACCGATCCATTCCAAGGCATGCACGATGTCTTCGTTGCAGACGTTCCCGCTGGCGCCGGGGGCGTAAGGACAGCCGCCGATGCCGCCAAGCGACGCGTCGAATTGCGTGGCGCCCCCGTCGATGCCGGCCAGGACATTGGCGAGCCCCATGCCGCGCGTGTTATGGAAATGCAGCGCCAATTCGGTGGACGGCCACCGCGCCGCGAACGCGCGCGTCAAGGCCTCCACCTGAGGCGGATAGGCCATCCCCGTCGTGTCGCACAACGTCACGCCGCGCACTTGCAGTTCTTCGACGAAGCGCTGCGACCAATGCAGCACGGTTTGCTCGCTGACATCGCCCTCCATTGGGCAGCCGAACGCGCAAGAGAGCGAGACGTTGAGCGCCACGCCCGCCTCGCGAGCAAGACGAGCGACCTCACGCAGTGCGTCGAACGATTGTTCGCGCGTCATACGTAAATTCGATAGGTTGTGGCTTTCGCTCGCAGACATGACGAGATTGAGTTCGTCCGCCCTCGCCTCGATCGCACCTTCCGCGCCCCGCACATTCGGGACAAGCGCGGTGTAGCGCACACGCGAGTCACGCTCGATCTCGCGCAGCACGATTTCGGCGTCGCTCAGCGCGGGGATCGCGCGCGGCGACACGAACGCGGTCACTTCGATCTTGGCGAACCCCACGCGAGACAGCGCGTTGATGAGCGCGATCTTTTCTTGCGTCGGAACGAACGCGCCTTCCGCCTGAAACCCGTCGCGCGTTGCGACCTCATTCAAATAGACGCGCCGGCCGTTTCTTTCCATCGTTGTAGTGGTGATCATGCGATTGTCCCCTTCACGCGCAGGGCATCGATCCTCGACTGCGCATACCCGAATTGCTGCAATACCGCCTCGGTGTCGTCGCCGAGCTTCGGCGCACTGACGCGGATCGTCCCCGGCGTGCCTGTGAGCTTCGGCACAATGCCGGGCACGTCGATGTCGTAACCATCGCGCGTGGACTGGCGCACGATCATGTCGCGCGCGCGGTAGTGCGGATCTTCGGCAATGTCCTTGGCCGAGTAGATCTTGCCCGTGGGCACGCGCGCCGCCGAGAGCGCGTCGAGCGCCGCTTGCGCGCTGCGCCCGGCAGTCCAGGCGCCGATCGCTTCATCGAGTTCGTCCACGCGTGCGACGCGCCCCGCGTTGTCGGCGAGCGCCGGATCGTCGGCGAGGTCGTCGCGGCCGATCACCGTCATCAGCCGACGGAATATGCTGTCGCCGTTGCCCGCGATCAGCACATAGCCGTCATCGCACCGATACGCGTTCGACGGGGCGATGCCGGGCAACGCGCTGCCGGCGGCCTCGCGCACCTCGCCGAAGGCGCTGTATTCGGGGATTAGGCTTTCCATGACATTGAAGACCGCTTCATGCAGCGCGACGTCGATGACCTGCCCCTTGCCTCCATTCGCGTCGCGATGGTAGAGCGCCATCATCACGCCGATCACGCCGTGCAAGGCCGCGAGCGTATCGCCGATCGAAATGCCGCAGCGCACCGGGACGCGCCCCGGTTCCCCCGTGAGATGACGCAGCCCGCCCATCGCCTCGCCGATCGAGCCGAAGCCCGGCAGATCGCGATACGGGCCGCTTTGTCCATAGCCGGAAATGCGCAGCATGATGAGCTGAGGGTTGATCGCGGACAGCGCCTCGTAGCTCATGCCCCAGCCTTCGAGCGTGCCCGGACGAAAATTCTCGATCAGCACGTCGGCTTGCGCGATCAGCGAACGCGCGATCTCCTGCCCTTCGGGGTCGCGCAGATCGAGTGCGATCGAGCGCTTGTTGCGCGACTGCACTTGCCACCATACCGACGTGCCGTCTTTGATCATGCGCCAGTTCCGCAACGGATCTCCCGCGCCGGGCGCTTCGATCTTGATGACGTCGGCCCCGAACTCGCCCAGCGTCTTTCCCGCGAACGGGCCGGCGATCAACTGCCCCATTTCGATCACGCGCACGCCGTCAAGCGCCGCCGGAGAAAATGGGATCGAACGTCGACTACTCGTCATGAATCTCGTCTCCTGATTGAATTGCGTGCCGTCAAACGCGACTTCCATGGCCACCGATTATCCGTGGCGATCCGATGACGCGGAATTCGAAAGTCACGCAGCGTGGGTTATGGTAAACCCAAAACAAGCTGCGGGTAGTTAAATATTTATTTTTATTGAAAATAAAACCAAAATAAAAAAACCACAAAAAAAAAAACCCAGCCACAAAAATAAAAAAAAAAAAAA
>NZ_JBQCDN010000022.1:0-3340 GCF_051961175.1 Trinickia sp.
GGTCGCTCGTGTCCTTGACGGTTTCCTCGAGCTCGCGGCGCAACGCGAACAGCGCCGTCAGAAAAGATTGCCGCGACGCGGGCGCCTGGCGCCGCGCGTAATAGGCGCTCGAACCGGCGGGCGCCGCTTTCTGGGCGCAATAGTCGTCGAAATTCTGGGGGGCGGAGATCGGGGCTTGTGGCACGGCGAACGAACGGTGAGGCAATGAGTGGGGGTGGGCAGTCGTTTCATCTGCGGGCAGGCCGCGAGCGAACGGGCTCGGGGCGCAGCCGGACGGGGCGTCCGGCGCTCGCTTTGGTGCGGATACTACCTCAGTTTCGTCGTACGAGCCGGCCGCGGCGGCCGCGTTGCGCACCTCGCTAATGCGGTTGTCGTGTCACGGCTTTGACGATCGAGTCTCCGCGCTCGGTCAGGCGGACCCGGCGGCCCGTGACCCAGTCCTCCAGCGCGGCGAGTTGGCGCTCGACAAGCGACGCCAAATCGTCCCCGATCGAGTTCGTCCATTGCGCGCATATCGCCCGCGGCCAGCAGGGCGGCGAATTCGGGACGATTGTCGTACCGCCGCGTGCAGCAAGTCGCCGAGTAATGTACGCCAACGCGCGGACCACTGGGCGCCCGTTGAGCGATCATGCCGCAGCGCGGAGACGACATCATGAAGCTATCGCCCGACAGTGCTCTTCTGACCGATCTCTACGAGTTGACGATGCTGCAGGCGTACTTCGACGCCGGCATGAACGAAACGGCATCGTTCGAGCTCTTCGTGCGCGCGCTGCCGCTGCAGCGCAACTTCATGATGGCCGCGGGGCTCGAGCAGGTGCTCGGCTACCTCGAACGGCTTCGGTTTATGCCGGACGAATTGTCGGCGCTTTCGAAGACGGGCCGCTTTCCCACGCCGTTCCTGAGATCGCTCGAGCATTTGCGCTTCACGGGCGATGTCGATGCAATGGCGGAGGGGACGGTGTTCTTCCCCGACGAGCCGATCCTGCGCATCACGGCGCCGATGCGCGAAGCGCAGTTCGTGGAAAGCCGCGTGATGAACCTCGCGCATTTCGAAACCGTCGTCGCCAGCAAGGCGGCGCGCTGTGTGCTGGCGGCGCCCGATAAACTGCTTGTCGATTTCGGGCTGCGCCGCGCACATGGTGCCGAGGCGGCTTTGCTCTCTGCGCGCGCCTCCTATGTGGCCGGATTCGGCGGCACCGCAACCTTGCCGGCGGGCCTTATGTTCGATATCCCCATCTACGGGACGATGGCCCATTCCTATGTTCAGGCGTACACGGACGAAGCCCTGGCCTTCGAGCAGTTCGCGCGTTCGCAGCCGGAGAATGCGACGCTGTTGATCGATACCTACGATACGGAGGCCGGCGCGCGCAAGGTCGTGGCACTCGCGCCGCTGCTCGCGCGCGACGGCATTACGATTCACGGTGTCCGGCTCGACAGCGGCGATCTGGCCGCCAATGCCCGGCGCGTACGACAGATCCTGGACGACGGAGGACTCTCGGCCGTGTCGATCTTCGCGAGCGGCAATCTCGACGAGTATCAGTTGCGTCAGTTGATTGCCGGGCAAGCGCCGATCGACGCATTCGGCATCGGCACGCGCATGAATACGTCGTCCGACGCACCGTATCTCGATTGCGCGTATAAGCTCGTCGACTATGCGGGCGAGGCGCGCCGCAAACGCTCGGAAGGCAAGACCACTTGGCCCGCGCGCAAGGCCGTGTATCGCCTGACCGGGCCGAACGGCGTCATGGCGGGCGATTGGATTACGCTCGACCGGGAACGGCGCGACGGCGAACCATTGCTCGAACCGGTCATGCGCGGCGGCAACCGCTGCGCCTCCCCCATACCGCTTCAATCCATCCGTGAACATGCGTGGCGGCAACTGCGTGCACTACCGAACGCGCAGCGCACCCTCGATATCGACGAACCGTATCCCGTCGCCGTGTCCGACGGCTTGCGCGAACTGGCACGGCGTCTCGACGAAGGGCGGGGCGGTTAGGCGAACGCGACGCAAACCGGCGCACCGCCGCTCGCTACGCCATGCCGAACTGCCGCGCTGTCGCATCGATGGCACGCTTCGCTTTATCGACGATTTCATCGACCTCCGTGCGCGAGACGACGAGCGGCGGAGAGAGCAGCATCCGGTCGCCCGACGCGCGCATGACGAGGTTGTCGTTGAAGCAGAAGTCGCGGCAGACGATCCCCACTTCGCTGCTCGCCGCGAAGCGTTCGCGCGTGTGCGGGTTCTGCGCGAGCTGGATGCCCGCCGCGAGTCCCGCGCCTGCGATCTCGCCGACTATCGGATGGCCTTCGAATGCCTGCCGCAAGCTGGCTTGAAAGTACGGGCCCGTCTCGCGCCGGACGCGCTCGACGATGCCCTCGTCGCGCAACAGCTGGAGGTTCGCCAGGGCGACGGCGGCGGCCACCGGGTGGCCCGAATAAGTCAGGCCGTGATTGAACTGGCCGTTGTCGATGATGGCTGCCGCCACTTTGTCGTGCAACGCGACTGTGCTCATCGGCACATAGCCGCTTGTCAGGCCCTTGGCCAGCGTCAACAGATCGGGTTCAAAGCCGAAATGTTGATGCGCGAACCATTGCCCGGTGCGCCCGAAGCCGCCGATGACTTCGTCGGCGATCAGCAAAATATCGTACTGGCGGCAAATGCGCTGTATCTCGGGCCAATAGGTCGAAGGCGGGAAAATAACGCCGCCGGCCCCCTGGAACGGCTCGCCGATAAACGCGGCGACGTTGTCCGGCCCGAGCTCGAGAATCTTCGCTTCGAGTTGCCGGGCGCGCTCGATGCCGAACGCTTCCGGCGAGCAATCGGGTGGCGCTTCGCCGAAGAAGTAGGGCTGATCGATATGGACGATGTGCTCGACTTTCGAGGGCATTTGCTCGTGCATGTCGTTCATTCCGCCGAGCGTGGCACCGGCGATCGTCGAGCCGTGATAGCCGTTCTTGCGTGAGATCACATACTTCTTCGACGATCGGCCTTGTGTCGCCCAATATCGATAGACGATGCGCAGGGCCGTGTCGTTGGCCTCCGAGCCGCTGCTGCCATAGAAGAAGTGATTGAACGGCGCCGGCGTCAGCTCGGAGAGCAACGCGGACAATGCGATCACAGGCGGATGGGTCGTCTTGAAAAACGTGTTGTAGTAGGGCAGCTCCCGCAGTTGGCGATAGGCCGCATCGGCCAGTTCCTTGCGGCCGTAGCCGACGTTGACGCACCAAAGGCCCGCCATGCCGTCGATGATGCGATTGCCGTCGGAATCCCACAGGTAGACGCCCTCGGCTTTGACGATCACGCGGCTGCCGGCGCGATTGAGCGCGCCCATATCGGAAA